>JAJYPA010000600.1 GCA_021795795.1 Pseudomonadota bacterium
ACGGCTCACCCCGCTGGCGGTTGAAAACTCGCCCTGCGGGCTCAAACAGTTCGCCTGCCGGGCGCGGGCTTTCGCCAAGAACAACGACGGCTTGGACCGAAGTCGCGGCAAAACACCTCTGCCAACTGCCGGATCCAGGTTCAACCGGCCTCAGGGGAAAAGTGCGCAAACCTCCCTATCTTCTGCCCCCGCCAGCAATGCCTTGGCGCGCAGGAGAAGTTCCTGGGCGCGCCTGCGGTCGGCGTTACAGGCCGTTTGCCAGATCGGAAAAAGGGCGTTTTCCTCACGGTTTTCGTGCTTGGCCAAAGAACCCGAGAGTACGGCGCAGATGGGGGCGAGGAGGCCGTAATCCTTTTCGTTGAAGGCTTCCTCCAGGATGCGTATCTGCTCGACGATGCTGTCGTGCTCGCCAAGCATGTCACCTAGTGGGCCGTGCTCGGCATCGCCCCCCAGTGCCGGCCCGAGGACGTAGTTTTCCAGGTGCACATGGCGGCGCAGGCCGATCCAGTAGTCCTTAAAAATATGTTCTGCCTCGGTTATATCGTTTTGATTGGCGGCCAGGAGCACATCAGCGAACTGGCGATCCAGGCGGAAGTGATCCCAGGTCAGTAGATCGACTACATCGCGGGCCTCGGCTTCGGCCCGCGGCCGCACCGCGATCTCCCATTGCAGGCCATGCGGCGTGGCCGACCAGGAAATGCTGTCACGGAGCTGGAAGCTAATGGCCTTCATCAACGATGTAGGTTCAAAATCCACCCGGATCTGCAGACGCTGGCCCAGGCCCAGCCGCTGTAGAGCGGCGAAGACCACGGGGCGTGCCCCTTGATCCGATTGGCCGAGCAAATTGATTGAGACGGAAGCATTCGAGCCGGAGCCCTGGATGACATCCCGTTGTGCATTGGACACGATATGATCTCCTTTTCGCTTCACTGCCGGATAGGGCGAATGTGCGCCCATTCTGCGCGCTTTGGCAAGCGCTGAGAGCGGTCGTGTCGTCATCCTTGACAGTAGCAGCCCCGCCGCTTACCTTTGGACGTAACGCTAGGGGCGTCCACACCGGTGGGCTGAGAGGTACCCTTGGAACCTGATCCGGGTCATACCGGCGGAGGGAAGCGGTTGCGCTCTCCATCGGATTTTGCCCATTATCCGCCTTTATGGAGTGTGCCATGGCTACTCGTCCCAAAGACCTTTCCCTGAACGAAGAACAACTGGCTGCGATTACCAGTGGACCCATTGCCGGGTCACGGAAGAGCTACCGGGAGGGAATACGCTATCCTGCCTTGCGCGTACCCTATCGTGAGATCGATCAGACACCGACGAGGGCCAGGGACGGTAGCCTGGAAGCCAACCCCGCCATTCCGGTTTACGACAGTAGCGGTCCTTTCACCGATCCGGACTTCGCCATGAATCTGGAGGAAGGGTTGCCACCATTGCGTCATGCTTGGGCCGGGGAAGGCGCCGCTCTGGATATTTATGCGGAACCCAGTTCCGATTTTGGTCGGGGGCGTCTCCACGATCCCGCCACCGAGCATTTGCGTTTTGGCTTGCGCCGTCCCATTCGCAAGGCGCGGGCGGGTGGCAACGTCTCGCAGATGCATTATGCGCGTCGCGGCATCATCACCCCCGAAATGGAGTTTGTGGCCATCCGCGAAAACCAGGGCCTCGATCGTCTGCGGGAGCAGGCGCCGGCCCTCTTCCGCGCCCATCGCGGGCAGCCCTTGGGCGCCGCCATTCCTGACACCGTCACGCCGGAGTTTGTGCGAGACGAAGTGGCCTGTGGGCGAGCCATCATCCCGGCCAATATCAACCATCCCGAACTGGAGCCGATGATCATTGGCCGCAATTTTCTGGTCAAGATCAATGCCAATATTGGCAACTCTGCGGTGAGTTCGTCCATTGCCGAAGAAGTGGAAAAGATGGTCTGGGCCATTCGCTGGGGGGCCGACACGGTGATGGATCTGTCCACCGGCAAGCATATCCACGAAACGCGTGAGTGGATCATCCGCAATAGTCCGGTTCCCATCGGTACGGTGCCTATTTATCAGGCCCTGGAAAAAGTGGATGGCAAGGCCGAGGCGCTGACCTGGGAGCTCTATCGCGACACCCTCATCGAACAGGCGGAACAGGGGGTGGACTACTTTACCATCCATGCCGGTGTGTTGCTGCGCTATATACCGATGACGGCCGATCGCCTGACCGGCATCGTGTCGCGCGGTGGTTCCATCATGGCCAAGTGGTGCCTGGCCCATCATCGGGAGAATTTCCTCTATACCCATTTTGAGGAAATCTGCGAGATCATGAAGGCCTATGATGTGAGTTTTTCCCTTGGGGACGGCCTACGGCCGGGATCTCTGGCGGATGCCAATGACGAGGCGCAGTTTGCCGAGCTGCACACCTTGGGAGAACTGACGCAGATTGCCTGGCGCCATGACGTGCAGGTCATGATCGAGGGGCCGGGGCACGTACCCATGCAGATGATTCAGGCCAACATGGAAGAGGAGCTCAAGCATTGCTTTGAGGCGCCCTTTTACACCCTGGGGCCCCTTACCACCGATATCGCCCCAGGCTACGACCATATCACCAGCGCTATCGGCGCGGCGCAGATAGCTTGGTATGGCACGGCCATGCTTTGCTATGTCACGCCGAAGGAACACCTTGGTCTGCCGGATAAAAATGACGTACGCGAAGGCGCCGTTGCGTACAAGATTGCCGCCCATGCGGCGGACTTGGCCAAGGGCCATCCGGGGGCACAGGTGCGTGATAATGCGCTGTCCAAGGCGCGCTTTGAATTCCGTTGGGAGGACCAGTTCCATCTCGGTCTGGATCCCGAGCGGGCGCGCTCCTACCATGATGAAACCCTGCCCCAGGAAGGGGCCAAGGCGGCACACTTCTGCTCCATGTGCGGGCCGCACTTCTGCTCCATGAAAATCACTCAGGATCTCCGGGACTACGCCAAAAGCAAGGGCGTGGAGGCACTGGAAGCGGCACGGGTGGAAGGAATGCAGGAAAAGTCGGAAGATTTTCGCCGTTTGGGCCAAAATATCTATTTGCGGTGATGTCCTTTTTGACAGGACCGGCTGATGTTTAGGTTTAGCGCTGCTGGAGTGCCGGTGAGCTGTTGCAGCGCGCTATATTGCTCACCAGGACAATAAGATAGAGTCATTCTTTAGCAAAAACCAGGTCTAACGGAAAGAAAGTATCCTGTTGTGTCAGCTGGTTGTGGTCGTCCTGAAAGCCTCCGGCCGACCCCCGGGGATAAGTTCGTTTGCAAGAAAGAGGATCAGATGGGGTAGTGTCGACCCATGTGTAACTCTGCACAGGTCAAACAGCCGTGAATACTGCCGAGAGAAGCCTGATTCAGGTCATCGCACGGGAGGTTTGGGCACGTCCGGTGTTTCCGCTTCTGCCTTGCCCCCTTTTTCCTCCAAGACGCGGGCGGTGTTCTTCGCCGGGTTGCTGAAAACGAAACGCCCGGCAAGGATGCAGCCCTTCATCCCCGGATCGCAAGGCCGATTCAAAACGCGTTGACAGCGCCCATCCACTTCGTAAGGGCAACCCCACCCGCTCATGTCCCACCCCTTCGGCAGTAGCCTCTAGCGCGCCATTGCCCACCTCCGGCAGAGGTGGTGCCAGCCGTATCATTGGGAATAGCTCCACTTTTTACTGCAATAAATGCGCGAAATTATGTTCCGTAAATGGGCGTTTGGCAATCTGCCATCCCTGCGGCCGAGAGCATGGAACACACCCAGAGACCGAAACCCCTCTCATCAAGCCAACTTTATTCAAATAGTCGATCGCTGTCAAAACGCAAAGAATCCGGCGGGCCGGACTAAAAGTCTAAATCGGACCTTATTTCTTGATCAACATCAAGGATATCTTGGGGAGTCTATTCAATGATAGGACCCTGTCTTCAAGAGAGGGGGCGGGCGTGGAATGCGCAGGCAGCAGGCATTGCCCGCCATGCCGCCACTCTGGGCGGTTTTCAGGTGCCCCAAGAAGTACTTGCACTTATGCAAAGCACCAAAGGGGATACTGTCAAAGCGTAGCTGTAGTTGGCGTAAGGAGGTAACAATGCAAACAATATTCACCAAGACTATGGCCCGTAACGTCTTTCTTGGGGGAGGTGGTTTCTTTCTCATAGCCTATCTGGCCCTTAGCTATGATACATGGCAGCAAATTCCCCAACGTGATCATGCCAACCTTATTACTCCGGCCGTAGCCGAGGGCAAATATCTGGTTGATACCAACGACTGCATGGGTTGTCACACGATTAATGGGGAGGGAGCGTATTATGCACCGGAGTTGGACGTTTCCTATAGAACCTACGGACCGGGCTTCATTCGTGCGTGGATGATGGCCCAGCCAACCGGGGCTCCTGGGCGCAGACAGATGCCCAACTTTCATTTCACTCAGGATCAGCTAGA
>JAJYPA010000107.1 GCA_021795795.1 Pseudomonadota bacterium
CTGACCGCGCTGGCCGCATTGGGCCGGCAGATGCAGGTGATCCTTGCGGTGCCCAACCCCTGCCGCTACCACTGGGCCGACATCGTCTCGGGACGCGAATTGCTCAGACGCGAACGCCGCCGCCAGTCCCCGCGCAACGGCTACGATCTCTCCGCCACCGCGACAGAAGACCTGCATCAGTTCGGCAACCCCCTGCTTGCGGCCTGGGGACGTCAGGGCCGGGATTTTCTCAATCTGCTGGACCAGTTCGATGAAACGGCGGCATTGCAGCGGCAGATGGACATTCCGCGCATCGACCTCTTCAGCGAAGATCAGGGCAGTACCCTCCTGCGCCAGTTGCAGGTGCAAATCCGTGATCTGGAAGGTATCAGGCCGGAAACCTGCACAGCCCTGGACGACAACGATCACTCCGTCGTCTTTCACATCGCCCACAGCGCCCTGCGCGAGGTGCAGATTCTCCACGATCAACTGCTGGACCGCTTTGCCACCGGTACGCTGCAACCCCGCGACGTGATCGTCATGGTACCGGAAATCGGCGGTTTTGCGCCCCTCATCCGCGCCACTTTCGATCAGTATGACCGGGAGGACAAACGTTACATCCCCTACCACATCGTCGATCTGCAGGCTCGCGACGAACAGCCCCTGCTCCTGGCCTTGGACTGGCTGCTGCGGCTGCCCGAGCAGCGCTGCCGACAGAGCGAGATCCGCGATCTCCTCAACTGCCCCGCTCTGCGCCAGCGCTTTGGTCTGGAACTGGAGGACCTGCCCATCGTACAGCACTGGCTGGCGGGCGCTGGCTGGCGCTGGGGGCTCTCGGCAGAACACCGCACCGCACTGGGCATGCCCCACTGCGGTCCCCAGAACAGCGGCGACTTCGCCCTGCAACGCCTCTGCCTCGGCTATGCCAACGGCGACGACAGCCATTTCGCGGGGATCGAGGCCTACGGCGAGGTGGGTGGGCTGGATGCGGCGCTCCTCGGCCCCCTCACTCAACTGATGGAGAAACTGGAGCACTGGCAGCACGTTCTGGATGAATCCCTGGTGCCGGAGCACTGGGGTGAAGCGGCTCGTAGCCTGCTCACAGACTTTTTCAGCGCCAGCGATAACGACGACGAAGCCCTCCTGCAAAATCTGGAAGAGGTTCTGCGCCAATGGCTAGCGGATTGCGCGGCGGCAGATTTTCACGAAGCACTCCCCCTCGCCGTGTTTCGCGGCTCCTGGCTGGAAATGCTGGATGCGCCAGATCTGGGGCGCAGCTTTCTCGGCGGCGGTGTCACCTTCTGTACCCTCCTGCCCATGCGCGCGGTGCCCTACCCGCTGGTCTGCCTGCTCGGCATGAATGAGGAGGACTATCCCCGCCGCAGCCCCCGTCCAGACTTCGACCTCATGGCGCTACCCGGCATGGCCCGCCCCGGCGACCGCTCCCGCCGCGATGACGACCGCTACCTGATGCTGGAGGCCCTCCTGGCCACCCGTCAGGAGCTCTACATCAGTTGGGCGGGAAGGGATCAACGCAATAACCATGAACGGGCACCCTCCCTACTGGTGGCGCAGTTGCGAGATGCCATTCGCGACGGCTGGCCGCTGTCCCTGGAAAAGCGCACTTTCGAGCACCCCTTACAACCCTTCAGCCCCGACTATCTGTCCGGCAAACCCGGACTGCGCACCTGGGCCCGCGAGTGGTATCCCTCTCCGCACAGTGCCACGGGAAACATCGCGCTACCCGACCCCGCCGAGGCCACCTCCCGCAGCATCCGTGAGCTGCTGGAGTTTTTCCGCCTACCCCCACGCGCCTTTTACCGGCAACGCCTGCGCACGGACTTCAACGAGGAAGATCCGATGGAAGAGGACGACGAACCCTTCACCCTGGACAGTCTCGAGACCTATCACCTGCTCGAAGACCTGCTCCGCGCGGCAGAAAAAAACGGCTTTGACCACGTTGCCGAAAGGGTGCGGGCACAACAGCGCAGTGGTCGGTATCCCCTCGCGGGCATGGCGGCGAGATCCGCGACCACGCTGCTCGACGACGTCTCTCCCATCCTTACCGTCTGGCAGGAGATCAGCACGGAATGGACCGCAGCACCGCAACGACGAGTCGTCAACCGCGCCCACGGCCGGATGTTGCTGGAGGACTGGTTGCCTGCTTTGCACCAAAACAAGGCAGGAGAGCTCGCCTTCGTCCAACTCCGCGCCAGTCGCCTGCTGAATAAAGACAGCAAAAAACCAGAAGGGGATAAACTCGCAGCCCTCTGGCTCCAGCAGTTACTCGCCAACGCTAGCGGCCTGCGCTGCGATGGCATCGTTGTGGGGCGGGACGTGCTTGTTCGCGCCGCGCCGCTGCCACTGGACGCCACCGCCGCGCTGGACGATCTGCTGGATCTCTGGCAGGAAGGTCTCTGCCAACCCCTCCCGGTCACCCTCAAAACGGCCCTCGTCAGCCTGCAGGGTAAAAACCCGGCTCTGATTTACGACGGCAATGACCACCTGCCCGGAGAGGCCCGGAAAAATCTCAGCCTGTTCCGCGATTATCCCGACTTCGCCGCCCTCAGCAGCGCCCGAACCGGGCCACAACGACGCGGCTTTGCAGAATACGCCGCGGCTCTCTACCGTCCCTTCTCCGACTGGCTGGAAACCCTGAAATGGCAGGCGCATCCATGACCGCGATCCTCGACCCCCTACATCTGCCCCTGCACGGCAGCCGTCTCATCGAAGCCAGCGCGGGCACCGGCAAAACCTGGACCATTGCCGCCCTCTACCTGCGCATGATCCTTGGGCACGGCAGCGAAGGTGAATGTTTTCCCCGCCCCCTCCTGCCCGAAGATATTCTGGTGATGACCTTCACTCGCGCCGCCACCCAGGAGCTCAAGGAGCGCATCCGCGATCGCCTGCAAACGGCCGCCCGATATTTTCGCAGTCCCGACCACGTGACACAGCCGGACCCTTTTCTGGAAACGCTGCTGGCCGACTACTCCAACCCCAAGGCCCGCGCCCGGGCCGCGCACCAGCTTGCCCTTGCCGCCGACGCCATGGATGACAGCGCCATTTTCACCATCGACGCCTGGTGCCAGCGCACCCTACGCGAGCACACCTTTGCCACCGGCAGCGACTTCCGCGAGACGCTGCTCCTGGACGAGACCGATCTGCGCGACGACGCCGTACGCGACTTCTGGCGGCAGGAAATCTACCCGCTGGACGAACCCGCCCTCAGTGAGGTCCTCCAGATCTTTTCCAGCCCCGATAAAGTCCGGCAGGAAACGGAAGCCCTGTGCAAACTCGATCCGCCCCTGCCCGCCCCCGAATCGACGCTCGCGGAATGGCTGCCCGCTGCCGTCGGTGCGCCCCGACGGCAGCTCGCCACCCTCAAGGCGCAATGGGCGGCGGAGCACGATGCTTTTGCGGAGTGGTTGTTAGGGTTCGTCAACGGGCCCAAAGCGAACAACCCGTTGAACGGTAATAGCCTAAGCGCGGCGATTGTCACGCGAACCCTCGCCGCATTGCGTGATTGGGTCGATCATTCCGACATGCTGATCCCCAACGAAGTGGATAAATGTCAGCGCCTTTCCGCCAGCAAACTGCCCGGCTTTTGCAAGAACAAGCCGCAGCTCGTCGTTCATCCCACTGCCGAGGTACTGGATACCCTGTTTGGTGAATTAGAGACCATCGTTCAACAATTCGCCCAACTGCACGGCGAAATTCGCACCCACGCCGCCGCCTGGGTCAACGCCCGACTGAGCCAGCTCAAGGCCCACAACGGGCAGGTCAGCTTTACCGACTATCAGCAACGCCTCGCCAGGGTACTGCACGACAAAACCCAGGGACCTGCACTCGCCGCCCGCCTGCGACAGAAATATCCCGCTGCGCTCATCGACGAGTTTCAGGATACCTCCGCCCTGCAATACCGGATCTTCGACGACATCTACCACGCCGCCGACAACGACCCCGAGACCCTGCTTCTGCTCATCGGTGACCCCAAACAGTCCATCTATGCCTTTCGCGGCGCGGATATCGGCAGCTATCTGCAGGCACGTCGCCTGACCGAGGGCCGCCACTACGCGCTCGGTACCAATTATCGCTCCAGCCACGCGCTGGTCAGCGCCCTCAACGCCCTCTACACCTCCGCCGAACACGGCGACCCCCAAGGCGCATTTGCCTATGCAGCCCCCGGTGCCGACAACCCGCTCCCCTATCAGCCGGTGCAGGCCCATGGCCACCAAAAAGTCTGGCAGATCAACGGCAAATCCGCCCCTGCCCTAACGTTCTGGGATGCCGGCGAGAAGCTGAACAAAGGCGACTATCTGGATCGCTGCGCGGCACAGACCGCAGAATGTATCGCCGGACTGCTCGACAACCCCAAAGCAGGGTTTGCGCAGGAAGGAGAAACCACCCGGCGGCTGGAGGCCAAGGACATCGCCATCCTCGTCCGCAACCGTCAGGAAGCCGCCAGCATCCGCCAGGCCCTCCACCACCGCCGATTACGCAGCGTCTTTCTCTCGGAGCGGGATTCCGTCTATGCCAGTGAGGAAGCCCGCGAACTGCTCCTCTGGCTGGAGGCGGTGGCCGAACCCGAAGATGCCCGCCGCCTGCGCGTCGCGCTCGCCCTACCGCTACTGGGACAGTCCCTCAGCGTCCTGGACGCCTTCCATCAGGACGAAGCGGCTTGGGAGGCGCAATTGGAGCAATTCCAGGAACTGTCCCGGCAATGGCGGCGGCAGGGCGTCCTGGCCATGCTCCACCACAGCATCCATCAGTTCGGCATCGCCGCCCGCTTGCTGACGCAGCCCGAGGGCGAACGGCGCCTCACCAACCTGCTCCACCTCGGCGAACTATTGCAACAGGCGAGCGCCACCCTTGACGGCCCCGGAGCCCTCGTTCGCCACCTGCGCGAGGCCATCGCCGCCGGGAGTGACCAGAGCGACACCCACATCCTGCGTCTGGAGAGCGATGCCGGATTGCTGCGCGTAGTCACCATCCACGCTGCCAAAGGTCTACAATATCCCCTGGTTTTTTTGCCCTTCGTCGCTACCTGCAGGCCCGCCAGGGCCAACCCCTTTACGGTCATCCACAGCGCGGAAGGACAGTCGACCATCCACTGGGAAAGCGGCGACACGGCGGCGGCAGAAAAGGCGCGGTTGCAGGAAGATCTCCGCCTCCTCTACGTCGCCCTCACCCGTGCCGAGCACGCCCTCTGGCTGGGCCTCGCTGGACGCCAGGACGGGAAGTCTCCCATCTTCACCGGCAGCGCCATCGCCCATCTGCTGGGTAGTGAACGCCCTGCCCGCAATCTCGCCACCTTGCTGGAAGACTGCGCCCGTCTCTCCCCGGAGATCGTCGTCGAGACACTAATGGACAACATCCCCACGACGCTCGCCGTGCAGCACCACAACAACGCCCATAACCCGCCCGCAGAGTACACCACCAGCTTCGAGAAGCACTGGGGCGTTGTCAGCTTCTCCCATCTGGTGCGCGAACTCCCTGCCGACCCAGCGGCGCCACCGACGCCCCGGCGCGCCCAGAGCGGCGCCCCCTGGCATCGCTACCCGCAAGGTATGAACGCTGGCACCTTTCTCCACGACCTACTGCAACGCCTCGCCCAGAATGGTTTTACCCAAACCGGGCAGGAACGGTTTGCCGAACTACTGCACAAGACCTGTACCCAGGCCGGCCTGGGCGACTGGGCCGAGGAGACCGCCGAATGGCTGCAAGCCATCGTCCATAGCCCCCTCCCCCCCCTCGCGGTGACGCTCGGCGATCTCAGCGACCCCCGGAGCGAAATGGCTTTCTGGTTTCCCAGCGACGCCTTGCGCAGCGACAACCTGGACAGGCTCTGTCAGCAGTATGTTTTCCCCGGCGCCGAACGCCCCAGGCTCCCCCAACGCATCATTCACGGCATGATGCGCGGCTTCATGGACCTCGTCTTTGAGCAGGGCGGACGTTATTACGTCCTCGATTACAAATCCAACGTCCTCGGCAGCGAGGATGCCGATTACCACGCCGAAGCCCTGCGCAACGCCACCCTCGGTCATCGCTACGAACTGCAATCCAGCCTCTACCAACTGGCCCTGCACCGCCTGCTGCGCCAGCGCATGGGGAGCCGCTACCGGCCCGAGACCCATCTCGGCGGTACGCTCTTCTTCTTCCTGCGCGGGCTGCGAGGACCAGAGCGAGGCATACTCCATCTTCCCGCCGAACTCGCCCTGCTCGACGCCCTCGACGGCCTCTTCGGCCTGCCGCAGCGCGCAACCCAGCCATGAGTAAGCCCATGACCAGTCCCATGATTGACCAGCTCCGCGCCTGGACCAGCGCCGGCTGGCTACGACCCCTCGACCTTGCCTTCGCGCAGTTCCTCATCCGCCTGGACCCGCAGGCCCCGGCCCTCCTGCCCCTGGCAGGCGCTCTCCTGGCCCGGCTGGAGGGAGAGGGCCACACCTGCATCGCGCTGGAAGACCTCCTCGACGCGCCCGAACGCTTCCTGGACTGGCCCGCGCCGGGGAACGCCATGCTGGCAACCGCACTCGGTCATTGGCCGCATACCACCCAATGGGCAGAAACCCTCGCCCGGAGCCTCTGCGTTCAGGTCACCGGGCACAACGCCGCCGACCCGGAAAACGGCGCAGAAACGCCCCTGGTCCTCAGTGCCACCCGCCTCTATTTGCGCCGCTACTGGCGCGACCAGCAATTCATCGCCGAGACCCTGCGCCAGCGAGCCCGGCAGCGCGTCGCCGATGCCGCAAATCCCGAGGCATTGAGACCTTGGCTGGAGCAGCTTTTTCCGGCATCTGAAGAACCCGGCGACGGACTCCCCTGGCAAAAAATCGCCTGCGCCCTCGCCCTGCGCAGCCACTTCAGCATCATCACCGGCGGCCCCGGTACCGGCAAAACCTACACCGCAGCCCGCATTATGGCCTTGCTCATGGCGACCAGCAGCACACCTCTGCGCATCGTCCTCGCCGCCCCCACTGGCAAGGCCGCCGTGCGCATCGACGAATCCCTGCAGAGCGCCGTCGGCACCCTTCCGCAACTCGGCGGGATAGCCGACATGGCTGCCGCCTTCGCCCGCCTGCGTCCGGCGCGCACCCTGCACAGCCTGCTTGGCGCCCGCCCCGACAGTCGCCGCTTTCGCCACGACGCTGCCAACCCCCTCGAACTAGACGTACTCGTGGTGGATGAAGCCTCCATGATTCATCAGGAGATGATGGCCGCCCTGCTCCGCGCCCTGCCGCCCGCGGCCCGCCTCATCCTCCTCGGCGATCAGGACCAGCTTGCCTCCGTCGAAGCAGGCGCGGTGCTGGCCGAACTCGGTCTCGGCAGCGGTCCATACGACGCCGATACCTGCCACTATATACAGGCCAGTTGCGGCGCCGCGCCGCAGCCCAGCGATAACGGCCCCAGCCCCCTTGCCGCAAACATCATCCGCCTGCAACGCAGCCATCGCTTCAACGCAGAAATCGGCGCGCTGGCGGATGCCGTGCATGGCGGCCACCCCGAATCCGCCGTCCGCATCCTGCAAACGGCGCACGCTGGCACTCTCGCCTGGCAACCCGTCCCTGCCATCCACCAGATACTGGAACTCGCCCGCACGGCAAACGCCTATGGTCGCGTCTGGCAAGCTGCGGGCCAGCCGCCACCTCAAGACCAGCGGCAACATAGCGCATGGGTTAAAGCCATCCTCCACGACTACGCTGGCTTCCGCATCCTCTGTGCCCTGCGCCAAGGCCCCTGGGGCGTTGCCGGCATCAACCGCGCCATCGAAGACTACTTGCAGCGCCAGGGCATCCTGCAGAGCCGCGGTCTTTGGTATGCCGGCCGCCCCACCCTCGTCACCCGCAATGATCCCAACCTCGGCCTCAGCAATGGCGACATCGGCATCGCCCTGCCCGACCCGGACAAACGCCTGCGCGTCTACTTCCCCAATAGCGAAGACGCCCCCCGTGCCATTCTCCCCAGCCGCCTCAACCACGCCGAAAGCGCCTGGGCCATGACCGTCCACAAGGCGCAGGGCTCTGAGTTTGCCCACACCGTCCTCATCCTTCCCCAGGAAGACAGCCCCGTCCTCAGCCGCGAACTGCTCTACACGGCCATCACCCGAGCCCGAAAATGCTTCACCCTCATCGCCCCCCGCGAGCGGCTGGAAAACGCTATTCAGCGCCAGACGCGGCGGATGAGCGGGTTACATGCGGCTTTGTACGATCCCAGGCGCTGAGGCCCCGATGGTGGCCGTCCATCTCCATTTCCATCGTGGACTCCAGCATTGCGACACTGGAAAGATCGGCGGTAGCCTCGAAGCGGCTTTTGCATTTTCGGTACGCAGCACATCCGCGCGCGGCAAAAGGATTGCCAGGGCTGCGGCGGTATGGAGCATTATCCTGATGGGCGGCTTGGTTGCCCCAGCATTTGCACATGCTCACGAAGATCATTTCCAGCGTAAGCCCGGACATGAAACGCAGCGGTTCGAGGACTGAATCCATAAAATCCGGCATGGTTATCGTTATTGTCATAACAAAGTCATGCAATCTTCATATTAGTGTCACACAAGCCAGGTACCCTATAGGAAGCCGCAATATTAGCCCCCATAAGGATATCTGCATGAGTCAGCCAACGGGCACACACGTGCCTCAACGTCGTGTCACCGAATCCCTCAACACTGCTTCCGTGAATTTCTTCCATTTGCCCGTCGCGTTCACAGCAAGTATGGGATTTTTACTATGTTCTTGATTTTATTAAACAGCATTGCTGTACACACCGCACATGTACTACGCGCGGCGATGTTGGCGCAGACGCGCGCGCCCCTTCCGATCCGGGCCGGATCACCGCAAGGCCCACGGATCCTTCTGCTGGTGAATGCACGGGCCAACGGTAAAACGATCGTCTCTGTGGAAGTGGCTCTGGAACGCACTGGCGGCCAGGTAATACGGGTCACGGAGCGTGCCGAAGCCGAGCAGTTGGTGCGCCGCTGGGATCCTGAAGTATTGGTCCTGCTTGGGTGGTCTACCACAACGGGCGACTGGCTGCGGCATCTGCAATTCGCGTCGCGTCAGGGCGAATTGCCTTTTCTGGTGGTCGGCAACAGTACGGGAGGAGACTACGAGGAAACCAACGCCGTGGCGGCCCTGGAAATAGGTGCACAGGCATATATCCCTGCCGGTATGGGGCTGGGAATCTTAACCGCCCAGGTATGCGGTCTCCTCAAAAAGCTGCGCACCCAACCGCCTGCCCGATTGGTTCAAGAGGAAAACCTCTGCATCGATCTGGTATCACTGCGTGTCTGGATATTGGGACAGGAAATTCGTCTACCGCGACGACTTTTCTATCTGCTTTATTATTTCGCCACCCATCCGGACGAAGTCGTTTCCAACGAGCAGATCGCCGACATCCTGTGGGGAGGTAAGGGCACCTATCTCGCTCCCAATACCCTGGTGGTCAAGATTTATCGTTTACGCAAAATTCTGGAAAGTGCCGGCGCCAAAGGCTGGCTGGAAACCGTGCATAGTTTCGGATACCGCTTTTCGCCACCAAAGAATGTGTGAAACGTCACAATAACGTCATAACAACGTCATAACAACGCCACCCCAGTGACACATGGATGCAATATTCGGCCGTTAGCATGAGGCTATTCCAGGAGGCAAAGGACCTCCGCTTTTAATATCGCCGGATACCTTCCGGCGTATATAAGGGTAGCCGCATGAACGCCGTAATACAAAGCTCAGCACCTCCAGCGGGTGTGCTGGAGCGGAACACTTTGATTACCCATGCCTTGCTGAATCGACTGTCCGCCTATACCCGGTCGATATTTCGGGTCAGTGACCTGCATCGTGGCAAGACCGCCTTGAGCGCGCAGCGGCTCATCCCAGTCCATCTCTCTCGCCGGCAAGCCGCTGGAAAACAGTTGGGCCGGCCGGAAAGCGCAAGTCAAGCCGGCTACCCATGCTTCCCGCCCTGCAAGAGCTATAGATTTATCCACGGGTTCTGCCTTCTGGTATTTCAGGCGTCTTCATTGAAGACCGCGAAGTAACCCAACCATAGCCACAACAATAGGAGTATATCCGTGAAACATCCGTATCGTTATCGTCCTTTATTTAGTGCATTGATTGCTGCTGGGTTATGTGGGACATCCGGCATGGCACTCGCTACCGGTGTAACCGCTCCCACCACCTCGTCCAGTATTAGTGTCGGAGAAGTATCCTCTACCACCGGCGCTTTAGACACGCTGGCTCATCTCCCCACCAAAAACCAGGTATTCAATTCCACTCAATCGGTAAAAGTCATCAATAAGCGTCAGATGGCCACCGCAGGCCCTGCGGGCGGGGCGGCACAAGCGCTCGCCGTGGCGCCGGGAATCAATGTCGTCACCGATGGCCCGAGCGGTGCACCGCGCTCCTCGATCAGCATCAACGGCATGAAGACCGGCTGGGGCAACATCGCGGGCAATGCGAATGATGGTACGGTCATGGTCACTTTCGACGGCGTGCCAATGATTGATCCCGCCTACGGCGTCTGGCAAGGCTCTGAGCTGCCACAGATGTCCATGATCAAAGGGATTACGGTAACTTATGGCCCAGGCTATCCGCTGAATCGTTGGTATAACAATATTGGCGGCTCCATTAATTTTTCGCCGCTGCAGCCGACCAAGAAGGCTGGAGCATCCATAGGCATGTACTATGGGAGTTTTGATTCCAAGGGTATCCACTTCAATGTTCGCACTGGCGAGCACGATGGCTGGTCGGGAATCATTGCGGGCGGGGTCGGCAGTAGCGGAAATTATTTGAATGGCTATGGCTTCAACAACCCCGGAAACAATTACGCCTATTATGGAAAAGTACGGAAGACATTTCATGGTGGCCACATAAGTTTTGGGGGGTATGTCTCTCGATCGGTAGCTTACCGGCCCGTACCCATTCCAGTTGCCGCAAACCCTAACGTCACGATCTATGGGGTCAATCCCAATACAGGGAATGTCAATCCGGGGCCTATCTACAGCCAGCAAACCACGGGGTTTTATACGACCTTGCCGTATTCGGTTTACTGGAAAGAAGCCTTTATAAAAACCTATCTGATTTATTCCCGATTCGAGCAGCATCTTTCACGCGGTATGGAAATCCATAACCTGTTGTGGTATCGGTATGGAAATCGCGAACATCTGCACTACAACAATCTTGGTCAAAGCCCTAACATTTTGAACCAGTATTACAATGCATCCAGTTATACTTATGGGGATAAGCTTTACCTCACGGTACACCTGCCGTACAACCATATTGCGTTCGGTGGCTATTTCCTGAATTCGAAATACAATTCCCTGCTGGATTTCTATAATCAGAATCAGGTTGCAACATATAACTCGCTCAGCCCAAATGCCGGGGCTAACGTGACCATGAATGGCGCGCCAGTGTACAATAGCCTCTCCCTGCCCAGCGCGTTCCATAGTTCATATCTCTATATGACGGACCTTGCCGCCTTTGTCCAAGACGTCATCCGCCCCATCCACAACCTGCGCATTACCCCCGGTATTCGCGTGGTTCAATTCCACACCAACTTTGTGAACAACTCTGCCGCTCAGTTTCCCACAAGTGTGGCGAACCTGATCGGTCACAATGGCGATTATCAGCCGAACTCATCGACGAATTTCACCGAGTTCGAGCCGTCCATCGGCGTTAACTATAAAGTGACACCCAATGTTGCACTATATGGTAACTACGCCACGGGCTATAAAGCACCCGCAGGCGCTACCGGAACCTATGCCCATGAATTAACCTCCACTTTGCAGCCGCAGAAGTCGACCCAATACCAAGTCGGCGTAAAAGCGTATGTCAAAAATTATGGGCTGCTGCATCGCGCTGTATTCAATGTCAATTACTATCACCTGGATGATACCAATGAAATCATTCCCATCCCGGTAGTGAACCACCTTTACTCGCGTTTCGCATCTGGCTCGTCGGTATTCAGCGGTGTCAACCTGTCGATGGATGATAATCCGCTTTATAATTTATATCTGTTCTCCAACGTGAGCTTCGAAAAAGCTTCCTACGCGAGTTACACCACAGGTCATGGCGTATCGTACGCCGGCCTTCCGGTTTCCAATGTGCCCGCACAAACCGCCAACATTGGGGCCTACTACCAGCTTTATCATGCGGGTATTCTGTTTGAGCCGCGAGTTTGGTGGCAGTACACCGGCGTTCAGAACATTTACGACAATAATGCCGGAGCCCCCACACGTCAGACATTGCCCAGTTTTGGTATATTCAACGCCTCGCTGCGGGTCAAGGTATCCAAAAGATATCTGTTTGCTGGGATGCATGACGCCTCTGTTAACGTAACAGTCCTTAACCTTCTGAATAAGAAATATAACAATTACGAGTATATTTCCGGTGGCGGCTATTACGGTGTGGCGGGCCAGGTACTGGGGGAACCAGGTATGCCACGCGCGGTGTATGTTAGTATAAACGCCTCATTCTAGCGTTACGACGCAACACGGTTCGCCGAGGAGAAGCATTCCTTCGCCTCGGCTTTCAAATGTCTTATTGTCATATTATAGTAATTTTAACGTAACAATTGTGTCACAATTCTCCTGTATCATTTTTCCTGTTGCTTTGGCAACATTAAGGAAATCATGTAGTTTTATACGAACATATTCTTATACAGGAGTTAGAAATGAATAAACGGAATCGTATGAACCCGTTATTGTTCGCAATGTGTACTGCGGGGTTTTGTACCTGGAACACTCTAACAGCGGCTTATGGTGCCAGTTCAGGCGGTCAATCCACCAGCGTTGGCGAAGTAAGCGCCTCTGCCAACGCACTTTCTGAATCTGCCAAGGCGCTGGCCAGTACCGACGGCAAGCTAACCAAAAAGAAGGTTTTTGAGTCCACGCAATCTCAGGCGGTTCTTGGGAAGCGTGAAATTCAGGGTGTAGGTCCTGCCGCGGGGGCGGCGCAAGCGCTCTCTCTGGCACCCGGCATCGCTGTCCGTGGTTATGGCGGCATCGCCTCGACCGCGCGCTATGAAATCGCCGTGCGCGGCGTAAAGGTGGGCTGGTCATCCGTGAACGGTGACGTCGAGCGCAATGGCTTGACGGTGCTGTTTGACGGGATCCCCATGAACAACCTGATTTCGCATAACGGCGGCTGGGACTCCAACGAAATCCCCATTCTCCAGATGATTCATGGCATCAACGTGACCTACGGCCCCGGAAATCCTGCCGGCCGGTGGTTCGACAGTGTCGGTGGCACCATCAACTTTGTGCCGCTGCAGCCATCCGTAACACCGGGCGCTGAAATAGGTACTACCTTTGGAAGTAACGGCACCCTTGGCTACAACTTTGACCTCAAAACGGGAATGTACGACGGCTGGTCCGCGATTTTGGCCGGCGGTTATACGAAAAACAACACGTTCCGTACCGGTACGTTCAATGCACCGTCCCAGTCTCTCGCCTATTTTGGCAAGGCAGTGAAGACCTTCCGGAGTGGCACCTTCAGCCTTGGCGGCTATGTCGACAGCTCGCGTGAGTTCAGGCCCAATTTCATACCGGTCACCCCGATACCGGGCATCACTACCCAGGGCCTGAACGCCAATGCGCCTTTGTATAGCCAACAGACCAGCGGGTTTTACGCATCGCTGCCTGAGTCCGTCTGGTTTAAGCAATTGAAAGTGCAGGGCTACATGCTGTACTCCAAGCTCAACCTCCACCTCAGCAGGGACGTCACGCTGCACGAAATGGCCTGGTACCGCCATGGCCACCGGGTGCATTACCGCATTACCAATTACGTACCAGGGAGCAGTGTGAATTCCGAGTATTACAATCCAAGCTCGGATACTTATGGGGACAAGCTGTATTTCGACTGGCGCTTGCCCATGAACCTCGTGAAGGCGGGCGGGTCGTGGATTCATCAGCAATACACCACGCCTTATGCGGGATACAATACACTCATGGGCACCAGCCCCTCCTTCCCCATCCAATACAATAGTGACGTTCTGTATAACAACTACCTGACGGGCTTTGTTCAGGACACATTCACCCCGATCGCCGGCCTCAAGATTACGCCGGGCGTTGCTGCGGTCCAGTACCAGACCCAGATGTATAACAATGGGGACCAGGCATTCCCCAACCTTCCGGCGGGCGCGCAGAATCAGACGCTCATCAGTAGTGCATCCGATACCATATCCCGTTTGGAGCCATCCATCGGGGTCCGTTTTGCCCCGGTCAAATGGGGTTCGGTATATGCGCACTATGGCCGTTCTTATCAGAACCCCACGGATAACAACTACGGGGCCTACAACGGTAACGGCGGCACCATAGACCTAAACAGCCTGAAACCGGTAAAAAGTACGGATTACGAAGTCGGCGCCAAGTTTTTTGTGCACAATTGGTCGTTGTTGCATGACTTTACGCTCAACCTCAACTACTACCACGACAGTCTCGCCAACGAAACCATTGCTACCTTCCTGTCGAACATCTCCCTTACCAAGTTCGCCGCGGCCGATGCGGTGGTGAACGGCGTCAATATCGCGATCGCCGACAACCCCTCCTGGAATTGGCATCTGTTCGCCAATCTGGCGCTCAATCATTCGTACTACACCTCGTATACTCCGCAGGGTGGGGGTACGACCTTATATGGCGCCAACGTATCCTATAGCCCGTACCTCACCATGAGTGCGGGTATCGACTATCGCTACTATTATCATGGCTTCCTCTTCTCACCCCAGTTTGTGGATCAGTACACGAGCTCGGAGTATCTGTTCAACAACGGGACCGGCGCGCCATCGCACCAGAAGCAGCCGGGATACAATGTCTCCAACCTCAGTCTTGGGATAAAAACGACTCGACTGAATCCATACATCCCGACACTGAAAGGCGTGAAGCTCTCCGTGGGAATATATAATCTCTTTGATGCACACTATAATCCCATTGAGTACATCACCAGTGGTGGATACTTCGGTGGCAATAGTGCCGGTGCCATTCTGGCTGATCCGGGCGCACCACGGCAGTACTTTATGACGGTATCGGCAAAGTTCTAAGTTTTTTTGCGCTGCGTGCGGTCACGCAGCGCACTTCCAGAATGGATTGTCCATAGATTTTAGACAACAACATAAAACGCGAATCACAATTGCATTACGCCTCGCAACCTGTTAATATTTTTTTCTCACAAATGGATTTGTTATACTACTAGATTTAATAAACTACGGAGTTCCGCATGCCTGAAAATATTCAAGAATGGCCAAGAAGCATCCGATGGATACATGCGGGATTTGCATTGGCAGTAACGCTTCTGCTGTTCAGCGAACTCGATATGAAGGCCATATGGAAGAAAGTCGGCGAACTTCCATTCCGGCACTTACTGTTTCATATGCATATGTGGATTGGCATGTTTGCAACGGTTATTGTCGTGGCGTTCTGGGTGCAGGTTTTCTCTAACAAAAACCTGCGCTCGCACCTGTTCCCCTACAGCGGACCCTACTTGGACAACGTCTGCACCGATATCAGAGGGCTGGCAAACAGAGAACTGCCGCCCAGCGGGATGCGCGGCGGGGTGCCCGGCATGGTACATGGTTTTGGTCTGCTTGCCGTGACCGGTATGGCCATCCTGGGATTTATCATGTTTTTCCTGATCCCAAATTACGGGGTGGCTGCGCCCATAGGCTTCTACCAGCTTCCCAAGAAGATGCACGACTTTCTTTCTTCATTTGTCTGGTTGTACTGGTGGGGCCATATTGGCATGGCTACACTTCACGCAAGCAAATCTCCGGCCATTCTGCGCATATTCAGGCCGTAATAACCCAACCATGGACTGATTTACCGCCGCCCCGGAAGCCACTCCCGAAATACTCCGGGAATGTGCGCTTCCAGGGTAACCTGGCAGCATTATCTCTCTGGATTTACGCTCTGGTATCTTTAGCGATCAGTGTGATATCCACGGAAATTCCTAGTGATCGGCACGGTGATAGTCCCGATGCCGGTATTCCCGCCGCCGATTTTCTCTATGCTGCTCGTGATCCCGGTATCTGTGCTCATCGCGGTACCTGTAGTAGTTCTCCCGCGGGCCATAGTAAGCCTGCTGCCTCGTATAGTAATGATCAGCATAATCCCTGTTGTCAGCAACTCCATCCTGGGCAACGAAAAACGTCAGCCCGAGGACAAACAACGGCATCATGGCCAGTTTTCTTGTCATATGATTCACCTATACCAAAAATATTGGACAGTCATCACGGATGCATTGCCGCCGGACCGTTGCAATCAGTGATCTCCACCGTGATACCACCCGTCGCCCCTTCCTCCATAATAGCCCCCATAATAACCTCCATACGGTGGAGCTATTACACATCCGGAAAGCGTGGAAACGCCAAAAAAAACAAAAAGGCCCATATAAACCAGTCGACTTAATTGCCTCAGTTTGTCCATGATATTTCCTCCAAAAATGTTTTCAACACCACTCCATAATACTTCCTGCTAATAAAGCATTTCGTGACATCCATGGCCCGTACACCAATCACGATACAATTAACCGGTTAATCGGGTGGAAAGTCAAGCTATTAAATGGCCTTACTTTTGCGTCCAGTGCAACCGTCGATTATTTGTCCAGCGCACGATTTGCAGCCACAGGACGCAGAGCGCTACCAGCCCGCCAGCGACCACAAGTGGCGGCATGCTGACGACGGCAAAACCCATCACACCGCGCAGAAAAGGAATCACCAGAACCGCCACGAGCACCACTCCCACGCCCGCGAACATGGGCGCCAGCCAAGAATTGTTGCCACTCAGATTGCGCAGGGCCGGGCGCATGAGGTCGCGGTTGGCGAGAATCAACAGAAACAGTGCAAACACCAGGGCACTGAATATGCTGATACGAATGTCTTTTTCGGCCCAGCCCAAATGCTGCAACCATGCGGATCCCACGAGAAGAATGGCCGCAATCCCCAGGCCTTGGGTCATGGCAAAGCCGATGTTACCTGCAGCAAACGGATTGGCGTGAAGCGGACGGGGCGGCCGGTGCATGATATCGGCGGCTGGGGGTTCGGCCTCGAATACGATGGAACAGGCGGGATCGATGAGCAGTTCCAGTAGCACGATATGCACCGGCAGCAGTAATACCGGCCAGCGCAGAAGCGCCGGAAGCAGCGCCAGCGCGACGATGGGCATATGCACCGCAAACACGAAGCGCGTAGCTTTGGTGATGTTATCGTAGATGCGCCGTCCACTGCGGATGGCACCGACGATGCTGGCAAAGCTATCGTCCAGCAGCACCAGCGCCGCGGCCTCCCGTGCCACATCGGTGCCATGTTCACCCATGGCGATGCCGACATCGGCGGCCTTCAGCGCCGGGGCATCGTTGACGCCGTCGCCGGTCATGGCGACTACCTCGCCGGCCTGTTGCAGCACCCGCACCAGACGCAGCTTCTGTTCAGGCAACAGGCGGGCGCACAGATCCACCTGCTTTAAACGCAGACGTAGCACCTCGTCATCCAGTGCCGCAATTTCGGGGCCGGTGATGACCTCGGCACGCTCGGACAACCCCACCTGCCGGGCGATCGCGCGCGCCGTGGCAGGATGATCGCCCGTGAGCATCAACACCCGTACACCGGCGGCGCGGCATTCGGCAACAGCAGCGGGAACGCCGGAACGTGGCGGATCGAAAAAGCCTACCAGGCCAAGAAAACTGAAATCGAAGTCGTGCTGGGTCTTGGGCCAGGGGGTATCGGAATCGCCAGCCTCCCACAGCCCCCTGGCCACGCCGAGCACGCGCAGACCTCGTGCGGCCATGGCTTCCACCCGCTGCTGGATTGACAAGCGGTCCACTGCGGACAGGTGGCACAAATCGGCCACGGCTTCGGGCGCGCCTTTGGTCGCCAGCAGGTGCACATCGGGCCGCTCACTGGAAAACACCCGCGTCATCGCCAGAATGTCGGGGGATAATTCATACTGAAACTCGGGCTGACGGTCGTCATGGACGTGTTCGGTCCCAGCCAGACGCCCATGACCAAATACCTGGATGGCCTTTTCCATCGGGTCGAAGTGGTCGAGGGGAGTGGCCAGCATCGCAAACTCGACCAGGGTATGGAAGGTCTCGGGAAGCTCGGGTTGGGTGACCACGAATACGGCATCGCCCACCGCGAGTTCGGCCACCTGCATGCGGTTCTGGGTCAGCGTGCCGGTCTTGTCCACCGCCAGCACGGTGATCGCACCCAACGCTTCCACCGCCGGAACGCGTCTGGTGAGTACCCTGGTTTTGGCGATACGCCAGGCGCCCAGCGCCAGAAAGACGGTGAGAATGACCGGAATCTCCTCGGGCAGGATGGCCATCGCCAGGGCGATACCGGACAGCAGGCTTTCCAGCAGCGCGCGGCCATCCCACAACCAATCCACCAGAACCAGCGATACGGCCAGCAACAGCGCGATCGCCGTCAGATTACGGATAAGGGTGCGCGAGGATTGTTGCAGGCCAGAGATCGTCTCTTCGGTTGTTGCCAGCGCCTGACCGATGCGACCAACGGCGGTGCCCATCCCCGTAGCCTGCACCACCGCGAGGCCCACCCCCTTGGTGACCACGGTGCTGGCGAACAGCGCAGCGCCGTCATCGCCGCCCGACGTGGCCAGCGCGCCGAGCTCCGGATTGGGGAGCTTGTCCACCGGCACAGCCTCACCAGTGAGCAGCGACTCGTCCACCGTGAGCTGGCCCTGCACCAGTTGCGCATCGGCGGCGACGCGATCGCCCTCACGCAGGACCAGGAGATCGCCACGCACCACCTCGCGCCCGGCAATACGCAGCTCCCGGCCGTCGCGGATCACCAGCGCCCGCGGCGCGGAGAGATCGCGCAACGACTCCAGTGCACGCTGGGTCTTGCGCTCCTGGGCCAGGGTAATGCCGATGACCACGAACACGAAGGCCAGCAGAAACAGTGCTTCGGCATGGTCGCCCAGCAGCAG
>JAJYPA010000108.1 GCA_021795795.1 Pseudomonadota bacterium
ATGAATGAGACGTCTTTCGACAGATCCATGTGCAACATCATCTGTCACACGGGACATAGGCTGTCCTCGCTTGATGGGTTTCGAGAAGATGGGGGATGGCGAGAACGCCACCACCTATATGCAGGAATGGCTGTGTGAGACAGGCTGATATCGGCTAGATGAAGATGGGGTGGAAGCGGTACACTTGCCTATTTCCGGTAAAGGCTGGTGGACGTGGTAAGGGGGCTGCAAGTGGTGAAGATGACTGACAATAACGTAATTGACCTGTGGGGCACGCCAGAGATGGATCCGGAACAGGCGGAAGAAGCCGCGCGGGAAAGATTCAGAGACGAGACCATCGATTTCGAGCAAGGCATACACGACCAGATAGCCCGCCTGCGGGATATCTGCGACGGGGACAGTCTGCCTTTCCGGCATGGCGACCAGGTACTGCCGGTGCCTTTCCACCTGTTTGTCGATGCGCTGGACAAAAAACTGCGGTCCGGCATGGCCGCTCTGCGTATCGAGGAAGACCCGGAAGTGGGAAAGGTGGCGCAGATCATCCCGCTCAAGCGCAGCATCAAGCCAAAGAAACCGAAGTCGCCTTACGAAGTAACCCCTGCTGCCATGCCGGTCCGGAAGGCGCTGTCACCCGAAGAGATCGAAGAACGCCGGGTACAGCTGGAAGCCATGAAGGCGGAACGCCGGCGCCAGCGGGAAGAGCAACTGGCATACCTGGAAGCCCGATACGGTGATGCACCCGCACAGGCTTACGCGGCGCTGATGGGGTGGCGTTAGCCTATCCCGTTATCCCCGCCGCTATACCATCGTGCGTTCATACAACACGAGGATAACGATCATGTGGAAAACCCTGGCTGATAAGTACCGCAACGATGCACTGTACCGTGCCGCCATCGATGTCCTGGCGGATCGCTATGGCGATGGGATGGCGTCCGCCATCAAGGCAACAGCGTTGGCCCCCAAACGCGAGGACACTTTCTGGGGGTGGCGGGCCGAAAATTACCGGAATGATGCGGGCTTTCGCGTCACCATCGATTTGCAGTCCGCGCAGGGACGTAAAGTGGCCTACTCTGTCCAGGCAACCGCCTTCGCCGCCTAACCCGCAGCCCTTGCCGATCTGTGCATTGACAAGGGCTTTCATGCACAAAGGAAACCGTGATGAAGAAATTACTATTGCGTATTCTCAGCCTTCCGGTCGATATGTTCTTGTTGCTGTTTATTGGCACCCTCTTGCTCAACATGCGGCTATTCAACATACGATGGGGTGATAAGTATCTAACGGACTACAAGGCGTATTTTGTCGAGACGGCAACTTTGGGTCTGTGCATGCGCGCCTAGCCCTTGCAGGGTGCGGTCCCCGCTATACCCCCATGATATTACCGGCATGGGGTTTCTTTTATGCACGCACCAGAACAAAACATCCTCGACTACACAGCGCAGCGGAATGCCCGCAACGCCGCGAACATCGCCATTGGACTCACGGCCATGACCGGCCTGTTCGGCAGTTTCGGGTTTTCCACCCTCGCCGTGCGCCTGTTCATCAGCCCCTACGTGAAAAACTTCTTTCCTGGCTATGTGTCCCTGAAAGCGGGAAGCCTGTCCCTATACAGCCCTTACGCCCTGTACCATGCGTACACGCAATTCTGGCACTACCCCATGATGCGGCACGCCTTCTGGTTCGCCGCGGGCGGCACGATCCTCAGCACCCTGGCCGTCGCCGTCTGGCAGTTCATCGCCGTCGGCAAAAAGCAGCGGTCCCTGTTCGAGTCGGACCTGCACGGTTCGGCGCACTGGGCGACGGCAAAGGAAGTGGCCCGGATGGCGTTGCTGCCCGCCAATAAGTCCAAACCGTCCCGCCGGATCTGCTACGTCGGCGGCTATCCCGACGGCCCTGCGGGCGGCGGCAAAGGCCACCTGCGCTACCTGCAGCACGCCGGGGCCGAGCACATCATCGCTTTTGCACCCACCCGTTCCGGCAAGGGCGTGGGCCTCGTATTGCCGACCCTGCTCGGCGGCTGGCGCGAGTCGGTGGTAGTACATGACATCAAGGGGGAAAACTACCTGCTGACCGCTGGCTGGCGGCGCAGCATAGGCCAGCGGGTACTGAAGTTTAACCCCGGCTTCGGCCTCGCGGGCGACGAGGACGCTGGCAACCAGTTGGCCCAGTGCTGCCACTTCAATCCGCTGGAAGAGGTCCGCATCAGCACGCAATTTGAAGTAAAAGACGTACAGAACATTGCCACGATGATCGTAGACCCGGATGGCAAGGGCCTGAACGATCACTGGCAGAAGACGGGCTTCGCGCTGCTTACGTCCGTCATTCTGCACGTCCTGTACGCCGAGCCGGACAAGACCATGCGTGGGGTGGCCGCTTACCTGAACGACCCAGAACTGGAAAGCGTCGATATCGCTTTTGAGAAAATGATGAAGGTCGAGCATGATCCGGAAGGCAGGTTCCGCTGGAAAGACCAGCATGGGACAGCGGTTAAAGTGCATCCGACCATCGCGCAATCGGCCAAGGAAATGCTCAACAAGGCCGACAATGAAAAGTCCGGCGTGATTTCCACCATGATGAGCTTTTTGTCCCTCTACCGGGACCCCATCGTCGCGGGGTGGACCGAGTATTCGGACTTCCGGATTCTCGATTTGCAGGACTGCGAGGACCCGGTGTCCCTGTACCTGGTGACCTCGCCGGAAGACAAGAACCGCCTGAAGCCTTTAATTCGGCTGGTCCTGAATTTGATTGCCTCAAAGTTTACGGCCGCCGACCGGTTGATTGAAAAGGGCGGCCGCATGGAAAGCGTGGCAAAACACCCCCTGATGCTGCTGCTGGACGAGTTCCCCAGCCTGGGCAAGATGGACGTGTTTCAAGACACTATCGCCTTCCTCGCAGGGTACATGGTCAAGCTGATGCTGATTGCCCAGGACAAGTCGCAACTGGAAGATGAAGGGCATGCTTACGGCAAATCCGGGGCCCAGGCGATCATCAACAACTGCCATATTCGTGTCATTTATGCCCCAAACGAGATCACGACCGCCGAGTGGGTCAGCAAGATGCTGGGTAAAAAGACTGTGGCGATGGAAAACACCAACCAGAGCTTCGAGGGCAGTTTCATCCCGTCGCCCAAGGGCCAGAGCCGTTCCGTGTCCTTTCAAGGGCGCGACCTGCTCACGGCGGACGAGGTGTTGCGGTTGCGCGGTCCTGAAAAGCGCGGGTCGGACATTGTCAAAGCCGGTGACATGCTGATCCTGGTAGCGGGCTTCGCGCCGGTCTACGGCCAGCAGATACTCTACTTCAAGGACGCGGTGTTTCTGAAACGGGCGCAGGTTCCGGCGCCGATGCGGTCCGACATCACCAGCAACCCCAAGGACTACTTCGCCATCTTTGGCGAAAGCGGCGGGGTGCGGGTGGCGCCGCAGGACGAGGATGTTCCACCGGATCTGGACGATTTTATGACCGACGAGGACCTTCCGGTAAGTGCTGTCACGGCGCCAGTCGTTACCGGGACAGGGGCAGAACAAGGCTCGGACGACGAAGTGAATGCCGGGGAAATGGCCTTGGTGATGCAGGCGCTGCAGGCCTTGCCGCAGGAAATGCAGGCGGTGCTGGCCGAGCGCGAACGCACGGCGCTGCAGCAGGATCGGGCTGACAACAAGGACGACTTTAAGGGGCTGCTGGCGTAATTACTTCCAGGTGATCGTCCCCGCCAGTCCGGGCGGCTTGTAGTGCGTGTCCACCTTGATCGGGGCGGCATTTTTCGGTGTTGTCCAGTATACGGTGAACGGATTGTGAAAGTGGCGGACGTGGTGGTACGCGAGGCCGCCACTGCCTTGCACCATGACCGGGATACCGGCCGCGGCGAGGATTTTATCCGCATACCCTGGATCGCCGATGAGTCGGCCCGAGTTGTATGCCTCAAATGCGTGGAAGAGGGCCACCTGGCCGGGGCCATATGCGGCGGCGGCGTGCCTGTATGCCGATTCCAGTATCTTTGCGCCTACCCGGATATTCGTGCAGGCATTCAAGGCGCTGGCCGGGGTCAGACCATACGTGGCGAAGTTTTCCGTATCCACCTGCGCGATGCCCACGTCCAGTTGCCGGTGGCCTTCCGCCAGCAGGCGGTCGATGGTGGCGACGCCTTCCTGCACGGTTTGCGGGTTGTAGTCCCTGCCCGTAGCGTTATCCAGAATCACCAGCGCCCGCCCACCCGATTCCACTTTTACAATAGCCGACAAGGTGGACGGGGCGACAAAGGGGGCGCATTGCCGCGCCAGTTGCGCCACGGGGGTGGCACCTCGCACCCCGGCATGGGGCTGCAAGGGGATCACCCCAAAAGCCCGCCGCCGGCGTGCGTGATGGTGGCCATGTTGACCAGCACCACCCAGGTCAAGATGACAGACGGCGCCCCAATGATCAGGATAGCCCCCAGCAGCCAGTTTGGTCCAGGCACCTTTGAGAGGGTGCTGGTATCCGGGACATCATACCGCGCTTTTTTAACTTCTTTCATGGCTTTCCCCCTCAGTCGCCAATGAAAAAGCGGACGATGAGATAGCAGAGGACGGCCCCAAAGACCGACCCCACAAGCGCCAACAGCATCAGCGTCGTGCCGGGGTCCAGCACGAACATGAAATACCCGCCGACGCCGCAGAACAGCAGGACGGCAATGAAGATCCCGCCGGAATCTTCTATCCAGCCTTTCAGGTCCACCAGGGTGTCTTCAATGAATTCCAGCATAAATCACCTCACCTCGTTTGTTGGTTATACCCACTGCACCCGGCAGGAAGCGTTATCCGTTATCGTCCCACTTTCAGCCAGAACTGCGATCCGGGAATGGTGAGATAGGGCACCGGGCGCATGGCTCCCAGGATGTTTTTGATCGGCACCGGGCCATAGTACGCGCTGGTGTACGCGAAGTTCCCCGGCGCATAATCCCAGAACGTGCCTTCGGGCACTGTGTACGTGCCATAAGGCAGGTGCAGAACGTTCAATCGTCCGCCTGCGATGCGGGTGACCACCGCGCTGTTGGGCAGGCGCTTACCGTCGGCAATCACACCCGTTTTCGTTACCGTCACTTTTTGTCCCGGCAGGGCCGCCACGAACTTCATGAACGGCATCAGGTGGTCCGCACAATGCCAATGCCCGTGCGGGGCATATTCGAGCCACAGGCCGCTCATGGCCTGGTGCATGGCTGGGCTGTTCACCGGCGGGCAGAAGAACACCCGGTCGCCGACCTTAAGGTGCTTTGGTGCAGGGCCGCGCTGATAAAAGCCTACGGGCATGCAGGTGGTCCTGTTGAACGACCAGTGATAGTGCTCGGCCATACCGATCAGCGCTGCCGTCCCGGTCACCATGGCCGCGAGGCCGAAGCCGGCGATGTTCAGTAGTATGTGGCGCACGCGAGGTGCCGTCTGCAAGACCATAAAAAAACCCGTTCACTGAAAGATGACGGGGTATAGCGGGAAGGGCGCCCGGGAAGGGTTGCGCCCGGCAAGGGGGTTGCCTGGGGCTTATCTGGTCAGCACCTGAGACTTTAGCCACTTTTCCGGGCTGGCGTAGAATTTCTGTACTTTGCTCAACGCCTGTTGCGGATAATGGCTGAAACCGGGTAAAGGGCTAACGCGGCTAATTTCCCTGTCCCAATGAGACTTATTAGTGGCATAAAACGCCAGGCGTCTTTGTATGTCCTCAGATCGCGCAGTGAGGATGCCAAGATTCTTTTTTACCACGGTGGGTTCCTTCGCCAGGAATACCGCCATGTCAAACACGTCGCGCGCCGTAAAGCCATCCGCACGGTAGAAGCACTTCTTGGCGATGATCTCTTCAGGCTTGTCCAGCAAGACTTCACGGCCATGAATGGTCGCCGCCTGAGTAGAGTTTGCGACCAGGCGCGGCGCGGACACGAAGTCCACTTCACCCAAGGCATCAAAAATCAGCTTGACGTGTTGGGAGTCTTCGCGGTAATGGGTGGTGAGGTCTTCCACCTTGTCATTCAGGCGTGGCGATAAAGCGGTCAGATATTGTGCATCCGTGATAAAAATATCGATGTCGCGGCTTAACCGGTGATGATACTTGAACATCAGCACCGTACCCCCGCCAACGGTCCATTCGAGCCTGGGCAGATGTGGGGGTAGAGAGTCTATCGCCAGCATGGCCTTGTCGAAAAGTGGTTCCCAGGCTTGCAGCCGGCCGGAATCCATCAGGCAGCCCAGGCGTCCAGCGGAAAATGAAAGCCCGTCGGAAATCCGGGACGGACGTACTGATCCAGAACGGCAAGCGCCTGTTCCACGGGGATGTGGCGGCCACGCAGAAAGCCGAGCTGCGCCCCAAGGTCACACTCATAAAAGAATGCCTGCAGCCCCATGGTGTCGGGGTCGTCAACCGCACCTAACCAGTCCGCCAGATCCTCGCCCGTTGCCGGTGAACGGCGCGGGGCGTTGATTGTGGTTAATACCATCCAGTCATTATTCATCATCCCAACAGTTTAATCCGTATGCGTCCAACCGCAAGGCCTGCCGCCTGCAAGGCCTTACAGCGACAGCCCCAGGGACTGCCCGGCGAGATGCAATCCCAGTTCCTTCAGTTCCTCTTCCTGCGGATGAAAGCCCAGGTGCATAGCTTCAGAGACCATCTTGCGCTCGTGTATGCGGGCGATCTGGCGCTGGAACGACCCCACGGGCAGAGCCGCCGCAGGAATGTGCTGCTCTGCCCGCTTCAGGTGCTCTGCCAGCTTCGCCAGTTGTGCCCTGCGCCGGGGGCTGCACCCGGCAGGGCCGGCATGCGCCAGCTCATCGGCCAGCCAGCCCCGGATTTCGGCGGCGGCGCTCATATCTGCACCCCTTTCGCCGGCTGCAAGCCTTTGCGGGCCTGATCCCGCTCATGCACTTTTACAGGGTCGATCTTCAGGGTTTCCCGCAAGTATGTCGCCGTGCGGTCCTTGTTAGCTTTGTCCAGCAGCGCCTGGTTCGGCTTCATGTCGCCGCCTTTGCCCTCGATGCCCGTCAACTGCTGACCCTTTTCCTTCGCCGGGTCGCGCTCGGCGAAACTGGAGGAAAGCCAGCGGTCACCTGCCTTTTCGTGCGGCATCAGGTTCACATACAGGGTCTTGCCGTCCGCGCGATCCATTTTGGCCGTCAGGAACTTCTCGCCCGTTTTTTCCGAAACCCGCTCTTCAAACTTCGGCAAGAACCGTTCGGCCAGTCCCTGCGCCCTGTTTTCCACGGCCACAGAGCCGCGCGGCTGACCTTCTTTGTCCATATACAAACTCACGCTGTGCCAGGTGCCTTCCTTTGTCTGCATGTGGCCTTCCATTTTCGGGTACTGCTGCTTTTCCTGCTGCTGCACCAACCGATTTTCCACTTTCTTTTCCATCGCTTCATTCCTCACGTAAACGCCGACCTCGTCGGCAATTAAATCGACCGGGGCGCCCACGTCCATGCGCCGCAGCGCCGGGGTCGGCACGGGCACGGCCACCATCGAGCCATCCCCGCGGGCCAGTACCGCTTCCGGGGGCACCTTCGCCAGCAGGACGCCTGCCTCTTCCCGTTCGGGCTGGGACAGCATGCCCAGGTTACGGGCGTCCTCGATCGCATATTCCGCCAGGGGACCGTTCATGGACGCCACAATGCCCCGCTTGCGCTGTTCCAGCGCAACCTGGGTCGCCGTGTCCAGAGCACCGCGGGCGTAGGATGCGGACCGCTGCAGGTCCACATTGCTTACGGCCCGCTCGTAATTTCCCAGCCGGGCGGACCGCGCCTGGGTAAATTCGGCGCTATTGGTGATCAAGACATTCCAGCGCCCAAAGTCGGCGGCGTCTTTTACATAAGCTTCCGCCACGGCGTCGGCACCCAGAATGATGCTGTTCGACAGATCGGTGGCACCCGCTTGTACGTGCTGGGCCGCCTCTGCAGCCAGACCGGGGTTTACGGTCAAGATCAGATTTTCGACGGCGTTGTTTATGCGCATTTGCGCAGATTGAATGCCGTCCCGCGCCTTTTCCAGCGTATTCTGTTCCATATTTGGTTCCTTCCTTTCCAGTTGAAAAAAGATATTTTGGTTCGGGTCGTGCTGTTCCAGATGAGGCGTTCTACTGATGACTAACGGCTTATTAAAAGCGTACAGTTCATCGACAGGCGCATTATTCGAGTGTCGGTCGGGAATGGTGACAATGACGCCGTCGGCGACGTGTTGAATACCCAGAATTGGTGTTGCCACTTGCCGTTTGTGACCCGCGATATGTTCCAGGAGATGATCGCCGACCTTTAATTCTTTGGCGGTGACGCGCTTATACAGGTGCGTATTCCCCCGATCATCCACTTTGGAACGCCAAGGCACGTTGTCCCGCAAAGGGGTTGGCGTTCCATCGTCCTGCGGTTCCTGCATTACTGCGGCCATGAAAAGTATCCTTATTCAGCACGTCTGTAAGACGGTATAGCGGGGATTTGTGGGTATACCCTTAGCAACCCCTCACCGAGACACACCCACGGCCTTTTTTACGCTCAGGTCTTCCACCTGTAGCGTTCTGCCGGGGGTGACCGTGACGTTGTGCCCGACCATCTTTTTGATCTCGGCCTGGTGCGCTTTGTCGGGGTCGGACGCCACCACGAGTGCAGACCGGCCCTTCGCGTCCTTCAGTTCGAGCATGTTGGTGTCGTGGATGTGCGTGAGTTTGCCAGTGATGGGCTGGGCGTCCGCCCGGTTCATTTGGACCATCGGCAGCAACCCGACCGGGCGCACGGGGGTCTGGAAGTGGTCCTGCATGATGCTGACGCCATCACCTTGGTGAACGGCCATGGATAGGTTTTTGCCGGTGTTATCAATGGAAATATCTACGGGCTTACCGACGGCAGCCCGCAATTCTTCCTCGCGTCCATCAAACATCCGTTTGTGGGTTTCGACCCTTACATCGCCGAATTCTTCGGTTTTCAGAATAAACTCGCTTTTCGAGAAATCCTTCAATACGCCGGATATTTCCTGCCGGGGGTGGTTGACGCATTCCAGAATCGGTTTATCCGGATCGACAGGTTCCCGCAAAACGCGGGCGGTCAGATCCTTGCGATGGGTGAGGATGACGCGGTGATATACCTGCTTTTCCATTTCGCTTTCCTTTTCCATGTTTTCAAAAGTGAGGTTGTTTTGGCGCATGACGGAATCCACCCGATATTCCAAAGCGGCTTTAATGCCGGGGATTCTTTCAGCGTCTTTCTCAAAGCCTTTGGATTGCATGTCCAGCTTCTCGATGCCGGGCACGGCGTTCGGTATCTGAACGGAAATATCCGACTTCTGGACGACACCCAGGGAATTGCCCGCTGGCTGAATAACAGGCTTGCCATCTTTGCCGGGGGTGATTTCTTTGTACTGAAAGAAAACGCTCTTATCGGCGTCCCGGTTATCTACCTCCCGCAGCACAATGCCGGTGTGAAACTCGCCATTGCCCTTATGAAACTGGATGAGGTCGGCGGGATTCAGGTGCAGGGTTGCACCCATTACCGCCTGCAAGGCTGGCGGGACTTCCTGCTGAGGGGCCTGCGCAGACCGCACAACGCGAGCGATTTGATCCGCCAGAGCGACCGTTTCAGGGGAAACGGTAATTCGGGGGGCTACACCCGGCAGGGCTGCATCCTTTGCAGCCTGCAAGGCAGGCAGGACTTCCTGCTGAGTGGTCTTTTCCGGTGCGGAAATATCGAGCAGTTTTTGCTGCTCAATGACATAATCCGCAATCTTTTCAGCATCCCGCGCAGCTTGATAAAGCTCATTCTTGCTGTCCCGCAGAATGGATACCCAGCCCGCCACGTAAGACTCGTGGTTCTCTGGATGGTGGGGAATACCCGTCTTTTCCGAGAGCATATACGACGCCATTTCCGCGCGCAGTTCTTCCTTCGCGCTCAAGGTCTTATCCCCCGCCGTACCCTGTTCCCATTCCTGATACCGCTCACGGTTGAGGCGGCTGGGGTGCATGGTAGAATGCGCAATTTCATGGGCGGCGGTCGCATAAAGATGGCCCGCGTCCAGGAACTGATCTTTTGGGGACAGATGAATTTCATCCCGCTTTGGGGAATAAAACCCCCTTCCGGGACTATCGAAATGTACCGGGGCGGACTGGGCGGTTTTATCAAACAGCTTTTCGCCCACGGCATGCAGGTCGAACGCATGGACCGCTTCCGGGTCCATTTCCAGGGGTGGAATACCCTCGATTTGCGAAGCGTGAAAAACGGTGTAGGTTTTCGCAAACCGCTTTTGCTCGGTGATTTCCTGACCATCGGAAATGCCCGCCTTTTGCAGTGTGGTGCGCTCTTTTTCGGTGCGCTTAGAGAGATCAACTGTGTCTTGCTTCTCGTAAGTCTTCCAGACTTCGATGGGTACGCCATGCTCACCCTTTTTGACCATCCAGCCGGCTGCCTTGGCCTGGGCGAAGGTTGCCCAGCGGGGGTCGGCTGTGGGTTGCACCATCGCCAGCCAGATGTGATTGCCACCTGTATATGGCTTGCCGGTGACGGCATTCACTGGGCCTGAGCGGGGGCCGCCCTCGTGTGGGCACTGCCACGGGGCTGTGCCGTTTTCCATCGCCGCAATGACCCGCTCGGTGACCTCTTGCCGGATATCCCGTTTTTCTCTCTCTTCCGCCATGTCTGAAACCCTCGCCTGACCAATGTAAGCTGGTATAGCAAGGGGGTTGGGGTATACCCTCAGCGGGGTGCAGCCCTACACTGCCTTTCGGTGGCGTCCCGGTCGTTTTACGTCTTCGGACAGGAATAGCAGGCAGAAATAGGCCTACCCTCTTCCAGCAGCTAGCGTTCAAGCCCTTTGGACTTGGACATTCTCTTACTCACAGAAACCACCTGCAGGGTCTCGCCAGGTACTACCCGCACCTCTTTTCCGACCAGTGACAAGGCTTCGGCAAGTTGCTTCTTGCTGTGAGCCTTGTCATACACATCCGAAAACATTACGTGGTTGCCCTTACTATCTGCCATCTCAACCGCCACTTGATGCCCACCAGAAGAGGGGTAGCCAAGGTCGTGAACCGCCACCAGTGTTCCAGTAGCCGGACGGCCATTCATCCTTGCCTTTTCAACCAATGTTACAAGTCTACGGGGGCGGTCTGGGTGGATATCTAGCTTTTTGGAAAATTGAGCGACGGCGCTTTCATCCCCCCTGCCCATCACCTGTACGCTGAGAGTGTTCCCTGCATCGTTGTACGTTAAACAGACTCGCCGCCCCCTATCTTCTGCGGTGAGTAATTCGAGGATGGGGTCCGTGTCTGGGTTGCCCGTCGTGCGCTGTAGATTGCTTAGTTTCCCGTTGGTTTCCACGTAAGCCACACCAAACTCGTCTGTATTCATCAATAGGGGGCCGCCCCAATCATCCACGCTGCTATACTCGCGGCCATGGTGACCTGGTGTCTTTAACAGGGTACCCGACACAGACTGACGAGGATGAGTAATTTCAGCCTTGGCCTTATCTTCTGACCACCTTGTGCGGTCAGACAAATCTTTTCTGTGGGTCAATGTAATAACGTGTTCCACATCTACGGTTTTTTCATTTTCCAGCGATGTGATGCCCATGCCTTCCGACCAATAGGTTTTATTGCGAGAACTGACCTGTACCAATTGACCGACCAGTTTATCTGCATTGGCAATCTGTATGGCGTACATTTTATTGCCCCATACCAAGACGTGATTGTCCTTTTCATCCGTCAGCTCGACGCAGTAGGGCGAATGGACGCAAACCAGATGACCCTTGACGGGGGTGGCCTCTTTGTCGCTTATATCCACCCTCGGCATAAGCTCTAGCGGAATAGGTGGATCGTAGAACTGGCTACGGAAAACAGTGGTACCACTCTGGTTATCGTGGACGCGAATGGTCAGGTGCCTGCCCGTTTCATCTAGCGCCATATCCACCGGTTTGTTTAAATGCTGGTTAAGACCATCCTCATTGTTTTTGTAAGTGTCATAGCTAATATCCCGATCAATTTCCTGACTAACATCTACAAGAACATTCCCACCGTCGGGGCCGGGTGTGTCGATAAATAGATTTGAATCAATCTCTCTCAATATCCCGGATACGGCTTGGCGAGGATGAATCACTGTGGTGCTGTCATCCTCAGGGTCATGTTCCACGTAATCTTTTAAGTCTGTGCGATGGGTCAAAACAATCCGATGATAAGCGTCTTTTTGCATGTCAAGTTTTCCTTTAGTTGGGTGGGTTGAAAAGTTAGTCCGTTATGTTTTACGTCTTCGGTATAGCAGGCGGATACGAGGTATACCTTTTTAGTCCGTTACGTTTTACGGCGGCGTCCCGGTCGGCGGGCAGGAACGGCAAGGTCGGACTCACAGTCCACGGGCAAGGCCGCCAGCCATGCCAGGACGTCCGACATTCGCCAGCGGGGGCCGCGGGTTCCCGGAACCTGCACCCTGGGCGGCAGGGAAGTGGGATCCGCGCACAATTTGTTCCGCAAGGTACGCGGCGACAGGCAGAGCATCGGCGCCAGCGCTTCCACGCCGAGCAGGCGGTTTTCCATGTCCATATCAGACCGCCTCGTCGAACAGGCTCGCCTGGGGTGACCAGTCCCGGCTCAGGCGCTTCTGCAGCGCCGGGTTGACCCAGATACATTCGGTCCGCCCGGTGTCTATGCCGCCCGCCACCCGGTTGTCCCGGCTCTGCCGGGTGCGTCCCGAGGGGCATTCCAGATCGAAGTCATGGCGCCGCCAGCCGTTGGCTTCCAGCCGGTCATAACTGGGATGCGGATAGCCGCTGAGGGCCACCATGCCTTGCACCGCTTCGAGGGTGTCCAGCAGTTCATCGTGGTCCTCCAGTTCATCTGCGTAACCGCCGTCGCTGCGGGTATCTGGATGGTATGGCGGATCGCAGTAGAAAACCGTCTGCGGGGCATCGAATCGCGTGATTACGTCCAGCGCATCACCATGCTCGATGTACACCTGCCGCAGCCGATCCCGGACCTTCAGCAGTTCGTCATCGACGACTTTCATGACCGACCGTGCCCGGTTGTCATCGATCCGGGCATACGCCCACGAGGGCTTGCGGTCGCCTGACGCCATGAACGATGCGCGGGAGAGGGTGAAGAAGCGGGCCGCCCGTTCGAGCGGGGTGAGGGTATCCGGGGACTTTTCGCGCCAGTCCTCGAAGACCTGGCGGGCATACGGGGTGCCCTGCAGGTAAGCTCGCAGATCATCACCATGGTCGCGCAGGGTCTGAAAAAAATGGACGACATCGCCATTAGCGTCATTGATGACCTCAATGCCCGCCGGACGGCGGGAAAAGAGGATGGATGCACCGCCACAGAACGGCTCTACGTAGGTCAGGTGCCGTTCCGGCTTGGGCAGCAGGGGCTGGATGCGCTCGGCCAGGCGGCCCTTTCCGCCCAGCCATACGAGGGGGGACCTCACTGGTCACCACGGGTGTCGAGCAGCAGAAGGGCAACACGCTCCACCTCTGGGGGGAACTTGCCGCGCTTATTGAGTGCGCGGGTTTTCAGCGCGCTGCGCAAATTGTTGCGGTGGTGGAACCCGCCAACCGTCTCATACAGCTTGTCGATATACTGCGCCCGGCAGTCAGATATCGTGACGTCGGACATGCGGCCAAGCCGGACCAGCTCGTGGTCCAGGTCCGACTGGGCGGGAGCAGGCTTGAAGAGGGCTTCCGCCGCCGCAAGGCGCGCCTTTTTGCGCACCGCGTCCAGCAGTTGCGCGGTCACCGGATCCGTCTTGCGCTTGCGCGGCGTGCAGTCGTTCCCCAGCATCTCGAGCAGGAGCGGCTCGGGATGCTGGGCCAGATGATCGGCCAGATCCCGGATCGCGGCGTCCCGGGCCGCGGCGGGCATGTCAAGCAGCGCATCAAGCAACTTGTGCTTGATGTTGCTAATCCGGATCTCTTCCTCTACCTGGTGGGCATGGCGCTCGGCGTCCGTCTCTTCCAGGTGGTCATCCGCCCTGCGGCGCTCGTCCCAGGCCAGAAACGCAGCGGCGTCCGCCGGCTCGGAACCGGCCCCGACGGGTCCCCGCGGGTCGAGGATGACCCCCGCACGCATCTTATCCTCAGCCGTCCCGGACTGGTGGTCGTTCCACCAGGCGTGGAAAACGGCCCTGTCCATCGGGTCCGGGGCATCTTCATCCTCCTCAACCTCCGGGCGATCCGTGTACCTGCTGGCGTCCTGGTGAGAGCCGCTCTGAATGGAAAAATTGGAGAAGGTGATGGCCTGATCAATGGTTTGGAAATTCGTCCGCAGGGTGTGCGGGATGTTCGGGTTCGGCTGCAGATCAAAATCAGCAGCGACAATAAGCTTGTGCAGCAGATGCTGTACGCACCCGTCGACATCGAATCCCCGGAGATCCGCCTTGCGCGCGTAGGCGCGCACCGCCGCCGCCAGTCCGGGCAGGGCCATACCCAGGTACTTGTCGCTCAATACTCGCTGCGCGGGACTGGCGGCGGGGTCGCGCATCACCAGGATGGCCTTGCGCAGAAAGCGGTGGTAAGGCCTCTGCTGGTTCTCGCCCGCGGCGCTTGGCACGGCGGCGGCGACTTTATACGGGTCGGGGATGATCTGGTCGAGCGGGTCGGGGTCGACCTGGGCGCGGCTCAAAGTAGGCAGGATGGACTCATGCCCGATCCCCGTATCACAGTTGCCCCAGGGGGCGGGGGTGAGGTCCATGTCGCGGGGCGGGATGCCCTCTGCCGCGAGTTCCGCGATCTTCTGGGCGCGGGCGAGGGCGTGACGGCGGGCGAGGTACTGGCGGGTGTCTGGTACAAATTCTGGGGCGACGAAATCAATAACCTGAGCCGCGGGAGCGGGGTCGCCATCGTCGGATCCGCCGGTGCTGGTGTGCCGCGCCGCGGCGGTCTGGCCGGAAGTGGCAGACCCTTGCACATGCGTAGCGGGGACAGGACTGACCACCGCGGCGCGGACCGGCACAGGCGCGTGGTATGCCAGCAGCTTGCGGGCCACCGCGCGCGAGCGCGCCGCAACCTCGTCCATCTCGCGCTGGTAGTGGGCCCGCCGCTCCGGGTCGGAGGTCAGGGCCCGATCTGCGCGAAGATCGAAGTCCTGGTTATCCAGCCAGTTGTCCAGCATGCGCTGATCGTGATAATCCAGCGCCTCATCCAGCTTCCGCGGACCCTGAGCCCGGCCAAACAGGCGGATGAAGCCCGCCAGCGCAGCGGCCCTGCCGCTGCCGGTGTCGAGCAGCCGCTGCACCTCGGCGCTGCAAGCCAGGCGCGCGACGCTGTCGTGCATGCTGCACTCGGCTAAAAAATACACCCGCTCGGGCTTGAGCACGCACCTCGCACCATCCAGATCATATAGTCCCATAGCACATCCCCTTTTTGGTCAGCCTGACAACGATTCAACATGTGCTGCACATGGCGGGAAGCGTTATCCGCCTCTACATGAGGACAGCATACACCAGCGCCACCTCTGTGTCAACAATAATGTTATAACCCTGTGCCGGGCAGATGCGCAAGTTCCTGGCCCGATGACGATGAAGGCCGCCTTTTGATTGTCATATGTCAATCAAAAGACGATAGCTGGCAGCCCCGATGACGATGAATGCCGCCCGATGACGCTGGCGATGAGTGCCAGCCGATAACGCTGGGCTGGGCGATAACGCTGGGCTGGGCGATAACGCTGGGCTGGGCGATAACGCTGGGCTGGGCGATAACGCTTCCCGTGAAAAGGCGTGCCGCTGAGGGGTCGGTGGGTCGGCACAAAAAAAAAGCTATACCAATTAGTCATAACCTTTATCTGGCGTTCCCTTTCATAGCTAAACCTAAAAGATAGAGAGAATCGTCAGCAGAAGCTGGCGGGGTAAGACAGTATCACTTTCTCAAGAGGGTGGCCCCCTTGACCCGTAAGGGCGTTCTGCGGGTTTCGGGGACCACTCTTGAGCGGGGGACAGTATCACTTTTGAACGGTCCTGAGCATCCTGCAAGGCAGGCTCTTTCTGGGCTGTCCGTAATCGTCAGCAGAAGCTGACAGGGTGAGACAGTATCACTTTCTCGCGTGGGCTATACCAGCCTATCAACGCACACGACGAGGAAGACGGCTTGATGACCACAGCGACAAGAAGAACGGCGGCGCGCCGGAAACAGAAGCCGCGCAACACTCTCGCCGAGCGGCAGGACCGCAGGCGGGTACGCAGTCAACGGCTAGCTCGCGCCCAACGCCTGCCGGACACCATTAGCGCGGGGCTTCTGCTGAGAGGCTTGGCCCGTCCAGCAAACAGCGTGCGGGGGCAACTGCTGGCCGCTGTCTTAGCCGGGGCCGCTCTTGACAGAGATGGCCGCTGGATTTTCGATGGTGCCATCCGCGATCTGGCGGAAGGTGGGCTGGGGGATGGGCGGCGGCACAGCTTTGTGTACCTGCTGACCTGCATGCAGGCATTCGTGGAAGCGGGCCTGCTGGAGCGGCTGGATGCCCGGAAAGGGAGGCCCGTGGTATATGCCGTCCGGGCATAATGACTCATGTGGACCAAGACTATTGGACTAAGTCTACCACCGCGCAACCGGGGAAGCGATAACTGCCTGCGCCAATAAAAAAGCCCGCCTTTTCTTCAAAGACGGGCAATCGAGGCTCACCATGAAAAACGCAACCACGCAGAACAACTCGGTGTGCGACCGCCGATGGTCAGCGGTTCACAAGCACCTGTGCAGTGGAAAAGGGGATAACCACCGCACACCGGGTTGTTCTCATACACTGGTATAGCGTTGCCATAAACAAGATAATCTTTTTACCAGGGCGTGTATACCGGGTGTTGGACTACCTCATTTTTGGGGACGCGCCGCCCTTGCCGCCCTTGCTTTTTGGTCGGAAAGCCAGACCGCCAGGCTTTCCCAACTGTCGCCCATGCCAACCACGCAGCCATTGGGGCACAGCACGTGGGGGTCCATAGCTGGCGCCAGCGGTCCCCAGGCAACAGGCTCGACAAGCCCGTTCGAGCCTGTCTCCCAGGCGATAACAGGGGCGAGATCAGCTTCAACCACCTGGCCCAGGTCGTCGATCACGGGGAACACGAGGTAAAAACCCGCGGCGGCGGGTACCATTGTCGTTTTTTCAGATTCGTGGTTCATAGCGTCCTCTTGGCGTCCTCTTCGATCTCTAATAAGCGTATAGCGTGTTTCAAAAGGGGCTATCCCGCTTCCCCAATGTAAAGCGGGTCGTAGCCTGCTGCCTGGGCCGCCAATACCATGTTCAGAGGGTCACCCTTATCAAAGGACAACGTTACCGCTTCCGGGCTGGGAAGCGGGATCTGGAAAGGCTCGCCCCTGCCCTTGACGAGCAGGCGGTCGTCATGAATTTCCAGCACTTCCAGCAGCATATCCGACTCATCAGTTATCCACATATAGTACCCCGTGTATAGTTAGTGAATCCAGCAGTCGCCGACGGAACTTTCTACTTCCGTGGGAATGCCAAACGGCAAAAGATATTTGTCAGCGCTGGTGATCATGGTGCGCTCGACGATGGCCTGGACTTCTGTGATGCGGTCATCGGGCACTTCGAGAACCAGCTCGTCATGCACGAAATTCACCAGATAGTTCTGTATGTCTTCCGGCAAGCTGGCCAAGGCGTCCAGGGCGATTTCGGCGCCCGTGCCTTGGTCCTGAAAACTGGTGGCCGCAGTCATCTTCGGTGAGACCGTTTTGCGCCCCGCCAGGGTGGATCCCCAGAAAACCTTTCCCGCGCCCGTTTCCGTATCTCCCCTCAGCTTGAAGGAATTTGAATTATAGGGATCAAGGATGTCCCTTTTTTCCTTGTGCGCTTCTTCCGTGAGCCAATGCCACAGGCCAATTTCAGGGTACAACTGGAACCATGCCGACCGAGCCTGTGCAGCATCTTCCAAAGTCCAGGTGAGGCCGTATCCAGTCACCCCATGGCGATGCAGACCCGCCGCCTGCTGTCCGTACAATGTCCCGAAATTGACGGCCTTCGCCGCATGCCTCGCCGCTTTCATGTTCGCTTTGAGCGCGTGCTGATCCTGCTCCCGAATCCACTCGATAGGCAAAAGACCGCCCAGATCCAGCCGCCCCGCCTGGGCTTCCATTGCCGCCGCAGTCAGCAGATGCGGGTCAATCCCTTCCCGGTACGCGGCACGAAAGGGCAGGCGCGTTTCATCCCCGCCGGACACTTTTCGGATCCGGGATACCCAGAGACACAACTGGGCCACCTTGTAGTCCCGCGTGTGCTCAATTGGTGCACCACGATCCGGTCGCTGGACGTTCTGCCACGGGTCAGGAATGTCCAGTAGCGTGTCGTCAGACAGCCAAGCCAATAATCCCTTGTCTTTCAACAGCCACTTCCCGCTGAGGTACAGCGGGACGACAGCCTTGTCCTCGCGGTTTTTCCCCGTCGCCCAGGCGACAATCGCCTTTAGCTCCCGCCAGGCCCGCACACCAAGGGCGGCCGCAATCCGCAACTCGATGCTCGAAAAGTCGGTTGCAAGAATTTTGTGGCCGGGGGGTGCCGTGAATACCGCCCGGAAACGGGGGTCTCGCGGCACCTGTTGCAGCGAGGGCTCTTGTGCCGCTGTCCGACCGGTTTTGGCTTTAATGCTGACAATCGGGTGCAAACGCCCGCCCTGGGCCGCCAGGTTGAACTGCGTGATCGTCTTGCGAGATTTGGTCGGCGCGTTGATCGCCGCCAGGGCTTTCACGACCTTCGAGTCGGGGAAATCAAACGCCAGCGCCTTCGCATCCAGCACGGGATTGTTGGCGTCACTGACCCTGACAGACCGCCCCGTTTCCGTCTGAATAGCTTTCGCGAGGGCCACCTTTACCTGACTCGTCGGGTTGCGACCCGGATCGACCAGAAGGTCGATCACGTCAATCTGAAGGTCGTCCGGAAACGGGTTTTTCTTCGTTTTTTTACCCGGAATCAGCAAGGGCCGGCCCAGCACAGGGGACAC
>JAJYPA010000109.1 GCA_021795795.1 Pseudomonadota bacterium
AACAAACGAGGTAATGGTGGTGGAACACGGAACCGAACCCGCGTCCGTAATCAAAACCAGATAGTAACGCCTTGGCCCTAAGTCCGTCGTTTCGACGACTTGGGCACTTCGATCACTTGCTCAGACACAAGCGTGGGCGCATAATGTCATCGTTTTGATGATATATTGTGCCTACCAATGTGCAATCGAGCTTCCGTTTTCGGTCTTGCCGTCGCCGGGCGTGGATGAGGAGCGCCTGACCATGCGCGCGCAGCGCGTCGAGAGTCTGAGCCATGCCCAGCGTGAGCGGCTGGCCTACATCGACTTCCGACTCTATTTCTTCGGCGAGATCGGGCGACCTGACCTGACCAGCCGTTTTAGTGTCGCACCCGCAGGTGCGACACGCGACCTTGCGTTGTACCGAGAAATCGCGCCCCAGAACATCGAGTTCGATGGAAGCAGCAAGGTGTACCGGATCAGAAAGCAGTTCGTGCCGATCTTCGAGCACGCCCCGCAGCGCGTGCTGTCAGCGCTGGCCCTGGGTTTTGGCGATGGCGTGAACGGCGTATCACAGCCGCTGTTGCCCTGCGAATCGCCAACTGCCTTGAGCAACCCCAGGATGGAGGTGCTGGCCCCGATCTGCCGGGCCATCCACGCCAAACGGCCCGTCGCCATCCGCTACCACTCGATGAGCAGTGGAGAGTCCGAGCGGGTGATCGTGCCCTTCGCCCTGGTGGATACCGGCCTGCGCTGGCACGTCCGCGCTTTTGACCGCAAGACTGCCGAATTCCGCGACTTCGTCGTCACGCGGATCGAAGCGCCGGCCCTGCTCGATGAGGAACTGAATGTCCACGAACGCCCGGACAACGACATCCAGTGGACCCGCATCGTCGAACTGGATTTTGTGCCCCATCCACGTCTGGCCCGGCCCGAGATCATTCGGATGGACTATGGCATGAAAGACGGCGGGATCCGGATGCGCGTTCGCGCCGCCGTCGCGGGCTACATGCTGCTGCGCTGGAGCGTGGACTGCTCGCCCGATCACAGCCTTAAAGACGAACAGTACCGCCTGTGGCTCAGCGACCCGCTGGCGCTGTACGGAGTAGAGAACGCAAAGCTCGCGCCGGGGTATCAAGCCCCGGCAGCGAAGGCATCACGCAAATAGGAAAGAACACGATGGCACAGAACGATTCAAGCAAGAACGGCAACGGAGGAAACCTCGGCTTCGAGGCTGACCTCTTCAAAACCGCCGACAAGCTGCGCGGCAACATGGATCCCTCCGACTACAAGCACGTCGCGCTCGGGCTCATCTTTCTGAAGTACATCTCAGATGCCTTCGAGGCCAAGCACAAGGCGCTGCTGGCCGAAGACGCGCAGGCCGCCGAGGACAAGGACGAATACCTCGCTGACAACGTGTTCTGGGTGCCGAAGGAGGCGCGCTGGTCGCACCTGCAGGCCAATGCCAAGCTGCCCACCATCGGCACCTTGATCGACGACGCGATGCGCGCTATCGAGAAGGACAACGAGTCGCTCAAGGGCGTTCTACCCAAGGACTACGCCCGTCCCGCCTTGAACAAGGTGATGCTGGGCGAACTGATCGACCTGATCTCAGGCATTGCGCTCAACGAGGAAGGCGACCGCTCCAAGGACATCCTCGGGCGCGTGTACGAGTACTTCCTGGGCCAATTCGCCGGAGCCGAAGGCAAGCGCGGCGGCGAGTTCTACACCCCGCGTTCCGTGGTGCGCGTGCTGGTTGAAATGCTCGAACCTTACTCAGGGCGCGTCTACGACCCCTGCTGTGGCTCGGGCGGGATGTTCGTGCAGTCGGAAAAGTTCGTACAGGAGCATGGCGGCCGCATCGGCGACATTGCGATTTACGGACAGGAGTCGAACTACACCACGTGGCGGCTGGCCAAGATGAATCTGGCTGTGCGGGGCATTGACTCCGACATCCGCTGGAACAACGAGGGTAGCTTCCACAAAGACGAGCTGCGTGACTTGAAAGCTGATTACATCCTCGCCAATCCCCCTTTCAACATTTCAGACTGGGGTGGTGACCGCTTACGGGAGGACGTTCGTTGGAAGTACGGGGTGCCACCCACTGGGAATGCAAATTACGGATGGCTACAGCACATCGTTCATCACCTTGCGCCAAACGGAACAGCTGGAGTCGTGCTTGCCAACGGCTCTCTAACGTCAAACCAAACTACCGAAGGCGAAATCCGCAAAGCCATGATTGCGGGCGATGTGGTGGCTTGCGTTTTGACACTCCCGGTCCAACTTTTTTATTCGACCCAAATTTCAGCAAGTGTCTGGATATTGGCCCGGAACAAGAATTTTTCTAACGGGACAGACCGACGAGGCCAAGTGCTATTCATCGATGCGCGCGCCCTTGGATCTCTGGTTGATCGCACAAGACGTGAGTTTTCTGATGAAGAGATATCCCAAATAGCGGGTGCATTTAAGCGATGGAAGGGCATCACCGATGGAGATGCATACCAGGACGTCCCGGGATTCTATCGATCTGTTGACATCAAAACCATTGAGCTTCATCGCTGCGCACTTGTCCCTGGGCGTTATGTCGGCTTTGATCGAAGCGAACTTTCGACAGCAGCTATTGGCAGGCTAAAAGGCGATTTTGCCGAGTTGAAGGCTGCTCTTACCAACTTGCCAAGTGAAGTTGAACAGTCGATTAGGATTTTTGAGGAGCTTTTTCATGGCTGAAGCTTTCCTGGATCATCCCCCTGGATGGAAAGTTATTTCGCTCGAGCCTAAGAGTGGCTCTGGATACATTGAGCGGGTTGAAAGTGGCGGTACTCCCAGCACTTCCGTTGATGAATATTGGGATGGCGACATTCCGTGGCTTACCCCAAAGGAAATTACCAGGAGGAACGGGGCGTTCTACGTTTCTAGCACTGAGCGAAACATTACTGAACAGGGCGTTCAGTCAAGTGCCGCAAAACTGATGCCAGTCGGGACAGTAATGCTTACAAAAAGAGCCCCTGTCGGTGCCGTCGCAATTTCGACTGTTCCGATGTGCACAAATCAAGGGTTTCTTAATTTCATCTGTGGCGAAAAACTTCTGCCAACCTATCTTGCTTATTGGCTCGTTGCCAACAAGAAGTATCTGGATGCAGTCGCCAATGGGTCTACTTACCCAGAGCTCTACAAAGGTGATCTATTCGAGTTTCAAATGGCGGTTCCTTCAATTGAGCAACAGAAGGAAATACTGCGCACGATTTCAGCCGCAAAGCAACTTGCACTTTGCCTGGATGCTACATCCCACTCCGCAATTGAAGTTGCAGACGTCCTGAAACTTCAGAAGCTTCGGGATCGAATCGATCACTTCTATTCGGCGCTGCTACCCATAACCCTTTCAGGACGTTTCGCTGGGGGTGGTTCATGACTTTGTGCCTAGAACATGGCTGTCGAAAATTATTGGGCCATCTTGGTCAGCACGATCAGTACCCCTCTGCTCCGTGGGCGTTCATGGCATCAAAGGATAAGGACAAACTGTCCAAGGCTGGCTTCGCTACGCCTCGTGGGGGGGCAAAGGGCGCATATCAGAACCATGTGCTCCGCAGTAACAAGGTAATAGTGCCCTATGAACGAATCGGACAAGCGCCTCTTGCTAGCTACGAGGACGGTTACGTTATCCGCCTTTTTCCAGATCAATATTTTGGCGGCCCCGGCCAAGTTAAAGCGGAATTCAACCAGCCCAATGCGCCTCACGTTGGAACGAACGCCTTCGTTTTGTATCGCACGCACGACCAGTTCGCAAACTTCCCGCCTTTGGCCGGATGGAATGTCCGCTCGTTAACGTTGAATGGACAACTGGTCACCGACCGCGTGGCTGGCGCCGCAGATGCAGGAGAGTACGTATTACGAATAGCTGCCCATGGGAATAATTCTGCACGAACCGAAGGTCCTCCACAGGGGATCTTTGCTCCAGAGTATGCGACCGAAAATACGAACTACCTTGCGAAGTGCATGCTCGCTTGGCTAACGACACATACCGTCGACAGTCCCTATGTCGCGGCACAGGCACAGCACCTTGAGGAAATTCTTCAGGATGCGGGTCTTTTCCAGCCTCGTGAATGGGAGGTAATGGGTTTGCTCCGGAGCGGCCATACCACTTGCCCGCTCTGCATGAAGCACATCAAGTATTCCGAGCTGCATGACCAAGTGTCATTCGCAGATGAGGCATCCCTTTTAAACGCTTCGGAGCAAGTTGAAAATGCAACCAGATCAACAGTGGTGAACCTCTTTCATATGGTTCCATTGACGTACTCTGATATCGAGCACATTCCCCAAAATGTCGCATGGGGTCACGCCATCTGCAACACCAAGCTAGGCCAGCGCAAATGTTATCCCCTGTCGGAGTTAATTGCTCAGGGAGCCAAAGTTGGCGTTGTCGATGAAGCGGGTGCAATCGCGACGTTTGGTTGGATATCTAGAAACCTCGAGATGATTAGATCGCCAGCCGGTGCGGTTTGGATTCGAATCGTTGAAGATCACTTGTGCGCTGACGATCAGGCTGCCCTTACCGATTTCTTGGAAGCATACAGGGGACACTGAAATGGCGTTTTTATCGGAGGCCGCCGTGGAGCAAGCGCTGCTAGATCAGCTGCGCGCTCTCGATTACAGCATCGAACGCGAGGAGGACATCGGCCCCGACGGACACTGCCCGGAGCGAGAGAATCACGATGAGGTCGTGCTCAAGAAACGATTCGAGGACGCCATTGCTCGCCTGAATCCTAGCCTGCCAGTGGAGGCCCGACAGGATGCCATGCGTCGCGTGATGCAGTCAGAGCTACCATCGCTGCTCGAAGAAAACCGCCGTATCCACAAGCTGATGACGGAAGGCGTGGACGTTGAGTACTACGCTGACGACGGCACGCTGACCGTTAGCAAGGTCGCGCTCATCGACTTTGAGCACCCGGAGCAGAACGATTGGTTGGCGGTGAGCCAGTTCGTGGTGATCAACGGCCAGAACAACCGACGGCCAGATGTGGTGGTGTTCGTGAACGGCTTACCGCTTGGCGTGATCGAACTGAAAGCACCGGGGAGCGCCGGGGCGCATCTATTGGGTGCGTTCAACCAACTGCAGACCTATAAGAAGCAGATTCCGGCGCTGTTCAACACCAACGCACTGCTGGTGACGTCGGACGGTATTGCGGCACGGGTGGGGTCGCTGTCGGCAGACCTTGAGCGCTTCATGCCTTGGCGCACCACCGATGGGACGGACATTGCACCGAAGGGTGCGCCGGAACTCTCGACGCTGATCGAAGGCGTGTTCGAGGATCGTCGACTGATTGATCTGCTCTGCCACTTCACGGTCTTTGGCGAAACCGGATTGGGGCTGGCCAAGATTATCGCGGGGTATCACCAGTTCCACGCGGTACGACACGCGGTCAACAGCACGGTGACGGCTTCCTCGCCGGAGGGCAATCAGCGAGTTGGGGTCATCTGGCACACCCAGGGCTCCGGGAAAAGCTTGCTGATGGCGTTCTACGCCGGTCAGCTGGTCAAACACCCGGCGATGGCCAACCCGACGCTGGTAGTGCTGACCGACCGGAACGATCTCGACGACCAGCTTTTCTCGACGTTCTCGATGTGCCGCGACCTGATCCGGCAAACGCCGTTGCAGGCCGAGAGCCGCGAAGATTTGCAGAAGGTCTTGAGCCGGGCATCGGGCGGCGTGATTTTCACGACCTTGCAGAAGTTTGGCGAAATCGCGGAGCCGCTCACCACACGACGCAACGTGGTCGTCATCGCGGATGAAGCGCACCGCAGTCAATATGGCTTCAAGGCTAGGGTGGACGCGAAGACCGGCGATATTTCCTATGGCTTCGCCAAGTACATGCGGGATGCCCTGCCGAACGCATCCTTCATCGGCTTTACCGGCACACCCATCGAGGCGGACGATGTCAACACACCGGCGGTGTTCGGCGACTACATCGACGTCTACGACATCAGCCGAGCCGTCGAAGACGGCGCGACCGTGCCGATTTACTACGAATCGCGGCTGGCACGCATCGAACTCGACGAGGACGAGAAGCCAAAGATCGACGCCGAGGTCAACGAACTGACCGAGGAGGGCTCCGAGGCCGATCAGGAACGCTTCAAAAAGAAGTGGTCAACGGTCGAAGCCTTGGTCGGCAGCGACAAGCGCCTGGCTCTAGTGGCCAAGGAGATGGTCACCCACTTCGAAGACCGAGTGTCAGCCCTGGATGGTAAGGCGATGGTGGTGTGCATGAGCCGCCGCATCTGCGTGAAGCTCTACGACGAAATCGTCAAACTGCGCCCCGACTGGCATAGCTCCGATGACAACGCGGGCGCGGTCAAGATCGTGATGACGGGGGCGGCGAGCGATCCGCAGGAATGGCAGCAGCACATCGGCAACAAGGCCCGGCGCGATCTGCTGGCCAAGCGTGCCCGCGATCCGAAAGACTCTCTGAAGCTCGTGATCGTCCGCGATATGTGGCTCACCGGTTTTGATGCACCCTGCATGCACACGATGTATGTAGACAAGCCGATGCAGGGGCACGGCTTGATGCAGGCGATTGCGCGGGTGAACCGTGTGTTTCGCGACAAGCCAGCCGGGCTGATCGTCGACTACATCGGCATCGCGCAAAACCTTAAGTCGGCCCTGCAGCAGTACTCGAAGAACGATCAGGAAAACACCGGCGTCGACGAAGCGCAAGCCATTGCAGTGATGATGGAGAAGTACGAAGTGGTACGGGACATGTACCACGGCTACGACTACGTCTCCGCGATGAGCGGTACGCCACAGGAGCGCCTTGCGATGATGGCTGGGGCCATCGAGTGGATTCTCGACCTGCAACAGAAGCTGGCTGCGAAAGAGAAAACCAAAGAAGGCAAGAAGAACGCTCATCGCCGTTACCAGGATGCCGTACTAGCGCTGTCCAAGGCGTTCGCCTTGGCATCCGCCTCGGATGAGGCTCGCGAAATTCGGGAGGAAGTCGGCTTCTTCCAGGCGATCCGTGCCGCGCTAGTCAAGAGCAGCACCGGCTCCGGTGTGACTCAGCAAGAGCGCGAGTTGGCGATCCAGCAAATCGTCAGCCGTGCGGTGGTCTCGACCGAGATCGTGGACATCCTGGCCGCTGCGGGCATCAAGAGTCCGGACATCTCCATCCTCTCCGACGAATTCCTCGCCGAAGTCCAGCAGATGGAGAGGAAAAACCTTGCACTGGAAGCCTTGCGCAAGCTGATCAACGACGGCATCCGCTCGCGTAGCAAGGCCAACGTGGTGCAGACCAAGGCCTTCTCAGAACGATTGGAAGACGCCGTGGCGCGTTACCACGCCAACGCCATCACCACCGCCGAGGTACTGCAGGAGCTGATCCAACTGGCCAAGGACATCCGTGCGGCGCGCCAGCGTGGCGAAGAGTCCGGGTTGTCAGACGAAGAAATTGCCTTCTACGACGCCCTCGCCGAGAACGAGAGCGCCGTGCAGATGATGGGCGACGACAAGCTCAAGCTGATCGCGCACGAATTGCTGATGAGTCTGCGAGAGAACGTGTCGGTTGACTGGGCTCACCGCGACTCAGCCCGTGCGCGGATGCGGGTGCTGGTGAAACGCATCCTGCGGAAGTACGGCTACCCGCCCGACCTCCAAGATACCGCAGTGCAAACGGTGCTACAGCAGGCCGAGGCGTTGTCATCGACGTGGAGCATGCCGAGACCCGGCAGCGGAGGTGGCAATGGCTGATGTGTTCATTTCCCACGCGGCAGCGGATTCGCCCCTCGCAGAATTTCTGTACCGTCACCTCACGCAAGAAGGACTGAGCGTGTATTTGGCATCAGTGTCGATGCCGCCAGGCGAGCGTTGGATGCCCAACATCATGGACAACCTGCGCGGTTCAACTTGGGTGCTTTGCCTTGCGAGCCGCGCTGCTTGTGCCTCGCCTTGGGTGATGCAGGAAATGGGTGCTGCCGTTGCTGGCAACAAAAAATTGGTTCCGATCATTTGGGATCAGCCGCCAGATTCGCTGCCAGGATGGATGAAGCAGTACCAAGCTGTGAATTTGGCTGGCAGGGGGCAGGAAGAAGCAATTGCCGCTGTTGGACGTATCGCGGAAGCCATCAAGGTCGAAAAACAAAAGGGCATGCTCATCCTTGGACTGATCTTCGCTGGATTGGTTGTCTTCGGGAAATGACATGGCCAGCTTTTACACCGATCCGAATTTGAACGGCCTGTTGGCTACCCTGATGAAGCCAACACGGCGGAAGGTGTTCGTCAGCTATCACCACGGTGGCGATCAAGCGTATTACGACGAATTCTCTCGTTTCTTTCACGATCAATATGAGGCCGTCTTCGATAATTCACTTGAACGCGCTTACGACAGTGACGATGTGAATTACGTGATGCGCCGAATCCGTGAAAATCACATTCACGGCACATCCTGCACTGTCGTGTTGTGTGGCCCTCAGACGCGATGGCGAAAATATGTGGACTGGGAAATAAAGGCTACATTGGATAAGCAGCACGGGATCGTAGCTTTGCAATTGCCGACATTGCCGGTTGGCCCTGAAGGCAGAGTTCACGTTCCGGATCGACTTTTCGACAACATCTCCAGCGGATACGCCGTGTGGATGCACTGGAATCAGCTGAATCTACAAAGCCTCAATCAAGCCATCGAGACCGCAATTGGTCGGGAGAGGTGGCGCATCTCCAACGGACGCGATATACGTCAGCGGAACGGATAAGGAGGAGTTATGGCTGTGATGACGAAGGGCACATTTTCGATTGACATCGGATTTGTGAAGCTCGGTGGCGACTTCACCGAAGATGACCGCCAATGCGCGTGGGAGCTTTACACGGAACTAGCTACTCGCGTCGCCGTTACCGGGAAACCCAAAGACCTTGATTGCACAGACTTTACGGGTGAGGTTTATGCCGAGAGCCTCGCATCTTTGCACACATTCTTCGGTGAAGCACGAAAGATTATGCGTCAGTTCCCTGTGAGATCGAAAAATGCCAAGGGTATTGAGAACCATCTCGGCGCACTCGTTCATCGCTCGATGCGAGATGTTTTGCGTCCGTTTCTTGAGGCTTGGCAAGCAGACTATCGCTTTTGGTGGGAGAACAACAGTGACAAGGCTCTGCCGCCCTTCGAGCGGCAAAAGGCATATCCGAAACTAAACGACATGATTTCTCAGTGGAGTGACGTTCGAGCAATCATGCGTGCCATCCAAGATGAATTGGTAAGCATGTACAAGCTCGTCGATGTGACCAAGCTCTCATGACCACCCGAACAGTGAGATTACGGAAAGGTGCACATAAGAAATCGATGGCCCCTGTACTTGATGACCTGCTCAACGATGGCCGGCTAGCGCGGCTGTTCTCGAAGGATGCCCGCCACTGCGCGCTGCAGCTGTGGATCTTGCAAATCAAGTCCTCCGAGCAATCGATTGAAAATCGCGTCGTCTACGGCCGTCTGCTCCCCTACAGCCATTCCAGCGACCGCTGGTCCTCCAGCGACGACGATCACTTCCAGACCTTCGGGCAAGTCCAAGCCCAGGTTATGCGGCTCAACCTGTACGTCAGCAGCATCCACTGCGCGGACCTCCTGAGGCAACTGAGCGTTGGTCGAACTGTCTCGGAAATCAGCGAAGACCTGAAACTCGGACTCTCGGGCATGTTAAGAGCACGGTTCGGAGCGACTGCGCTCGCCGCAGATGACCTGGTCTACCGCCCCGTCGCCTATCTGCTCAACCGCGACGCGCATGACCATCACTCGCCATCCAGCCCACATGGTAGTGCTGGGGCCTTCAGCGCTTCGATCACCCAGACCGACAAGGGGGCGTTGTTCCGCCTCGGTCAGGACTACGACATCGCCTTGACCGCGTCGGTGATCAGGCACCTCAACGAGGATACAGGACTAGACTTCGGTGGTGCCGACACCGCCCGCTTCGGCGACCTCGAGCTGTTGGTATTTCCTACCCTGGATGATCTGGAACGTCCCTTGCTGAACGTGAGCTGGGCCGATGCTCCACGCGCCTTCGTCGTTCGATTTAATCCGATGCAGGTACCCCACTTCAGCGGTTTCCAGTTTCGCCTGAGCATCGCGAACGACGGTCAAATCGTCTACGCGGGCATCGACACAGCTGAGCGCGATGTGGACGGCAAATTTGAGTGCATGTTCGACTTGGGCGATCAACTGCGCGCTAGGACGGACAGCACCGAGCTGGAAATCTTCGGCTTCCATGGCGACCATTCCACCCAGGGCTCGCTGTGTTGCCGGTGGCGGGTCGGGTACATTCGGGAGATCCATCTTCAGGGTCATGTGGTGGGCCACAAGGTCAGCCCGATCAAATTCGACTGGCTGGAAAAAGCCACTCGACCATCCGTGTCGGCACGGGTGAAGGCAGCTCTGACTATCAATCGCGGCAATCTGGGATTCAACAACCGAGTCGGAGGGCGTGAGGCGGATCCTTGGGTTCCGGCCAATCGCGATCTCGTGTCCCTTTTTGCGCGGCTGCATCCGACGAAGTCGGAGGGACGTTTCTTCCTGCGCTGGGGTCAGGGCGACGGCGAGGGGCGGTTGCAGTTCGTGGAGTGGTTCAGGGCGCTGCTAGCCAAGCACCAGCAGCACCAGGTGGTCATTTTCGATCCATATTTCGATGCCGCTGGCTTAGGTCTAGTGTTGCTTTGTGCGGCCCCGACGGCCGGCTACATCGTCTTCACGTCGCTGCCCAAGCCATCCAAGGAGGGCGAAGCCACGCCGGGCGAATCCGACAAGCCCATCCGGAGCCGGATTAACAACCTGGTCGCGAGCTGTGAGCACAACCGTCAACTACTGAATCGTATCAAGCTACGCATCTATGGCCTGAAGGAAGGCAGGCTGCATGACCGCTACATCCTCGTCATGGGACCGGACGGGCTACCGGTCGCAGGTTTTAATCTGTCCAACTCGTTTCAACAAGCCACCGAAAACTATCCATTGCTGGTCACCCCGATCCCTGCTGATGTCTTGCTGCAGGTCGAGCAATATAAGTCCGACCTGGTACAGGAGGCGCAGGCAGCACAGGCCGAAGGCCAGACAGAGAATCCATCCATGCGGCTTCTCTTCGTCTCAACAGCGTCGCCGACGGTACCGCGACGCTACGAGCCACTACGCTTCCTCGAGAAGGCCCGGGCAGGAGATGTGCTGAGCATCTGGACCGGCGAGCCGTCGCTACAAGGCTTGAGCGGTGATCCGTTGAAGAAGCAGATGGCGGTGCTGGACCTGCTCAAGGATGACTCGCTCGCGCTGCCTGAGGAGGCAGGCCTGCGCAATTGCCTGGACCAGCAGACGGGCAACTTCTCGGAATTCACAGCGACCTGGGAGGTGCTCGGCGAGGTGCTCGCGCATTCACCCACCGGGGACAGCCGTTTTCGCGAGATCGAATCCGAGCGTGGTTTTCTGGAATTCCTGACGCAGTTCCTCGGTGCATCGTTCAACCGTCCCCATGACGAGGTAGACAAGGAACTGGCTGTGGTAGAGGCCCGGTTCTTTCGAGAGCCAATCGAAACTTTGCTACACAGCTCCTATGACCCTCAACACCTGTTCCATGCGACAAAGTATGCAGCCTTGACCTGGTCGGAGTACTTCGCCATCAAGTTCCTGTGGCGGTATTCCCCAGATACTCTGCTGGCAATCGCCGAAGCCCAGATGGCCTGCGTGCCAATGGAGCCACAAGCATCGGACGCGGTGCGGCTGTCCCTGTTGAGCCAGATCGTCAGTGAAATTTCGCTATCAGTGCTGTTCGACATCAGCGAGAGGCAGCGGGACCGCCTCGTTCGAAGCGGCAATGGTCTGCTGCAATGGATGGGACTGAATGCGATTGAGATGCAGCTGGAAAAGCCGGGAGGGCTCGACAGCGTGCTGCAGTGGATGGTCGTCTTTACCTACCCGGAGCGGGTGCGAGCCCTGGGCTGGATGGTTCATCACGCGGCCGGGAATTCAAAGAAGGCCGAGATCTACAAAGACCTGGTTGTGGCGCTGCACGAGGTACTGCCGACGACAATCTCAGCCGACGAGCTGAGGTGTCTGGTCGACTCCATGCGCGGGCATATGCGGCAACTGGCTTGGACTGAACCGTGGCTGTTCCAGGATGTGATCTACCCCTTGTTGCAAAACGACCGGGCCAAGTTCGATGATGCCTGCGAGATCTGGGTGCAGGAACTGGTCGATATGCTGGAACCGCAACTGAAGGACCAGCCGCAGCAGTTTGACTTGACGCGCGAGGGGCAGACGACCAACATCACCGCGTTCCTTTTCGCCCATAGCAGCCCCATGCGACAGCAGGTCGGCCTTAAATCGATGCAGGCGATCCTGAATCGGCAGAAGCGGGTCGTGCAACAGCCTCTCGCCAGCACGTCAGACTGGACCCGGTGGGACAGCGCTCTCACGGTCTCGCTGTTGATACTGGCTTTTAGCAAATGGTGCGAATATTACTTGCGCCAGCGCGGTATGACCGACAACGAGTTGGATAAGTTGTCGCAGGACGCACGCGAGCTCGCGAGAGCCAGGCCGATGGACGAATGGCGGTCTGAGGGTGCCGGCAAACCGGGCCAACTCGCCGCGTTCCTCGACCAGGTGGAGGATCTCTTGGCTTCAAGCGACGATTCAAAAAGCAATCTTCAACAGTAGATTCAGCGGTGGCCTCGGCCAGTGTAAAAGGCTGGCCGCGCCACCTGGAAATCTTAAACAGCTCGTGGTCAGCAGACACTGGGCACCCTTGGTCAGGGATGCCATAGTCTTGTGTGTCCCACATTCATTTACCTGTCTGACCGAAAGCCTTGGCCTGCTCCCGATACCACCGCTGAAACTCCACCACCATCAGCGTCGTCTGCGCCGATTCCTCGGCTAATTGGTTGCAGGCGGCAGCGCTGGCTTGCTGTCCGGCAGCAGGTAGAGCGTCGGCGGGGGCTGCATCAGTTCCGGCGGCAACAGCGGGAACTTCGGGCACTGGGCCGGAATGGGTTGCGGCGTGGTGGCGCACGCGGCGAGGAACGCGGGCAAGCAGATGGCGGCGATCCGCCACAATCCTGGCTTTCTCGGTTTTAAATTCATTCGAAATCTCCTGGTTGATGGTGGATTGATGGGTGGTGACGGCAGCGACCTGCGCGGCTTGCTTGGCAACTGCCTGGGCTTGCGCGGCCTTCTCGGCATCCCATCGGGCCGTGATGTGCTGCTCGCCATAGCGGTAGCCGCCCGCGAACACCACCAGCGCGAGGAAAGTCACGCTGATCAGCCGCCAGGGCAAAAGCTTCAGAATGTCGAGGATGGGCAACATCAGGAACCTCCCGGTTCGGTCTTGGCCTTCAATCCCAGCGCCGCTCCTCCGGCGGCAAGCGTTGCCCCCAGGCCGATGCCGAATGCCTGCATGTCGAAGGGGTGGCCTTGGCCGACCACCGAATAGATGGCGAGCCCCAGGAACACGACAACCCCCTGCGCCCAGAGCACGCGCCCGACGTCGAAGCTCTCGCCATCCGCCGTGGTGAAGCAATCTTTCAGCAACTTCATCATGCTGTTCTCTCCTCGTTGAACTCCGCCTCTTCGGCCAGACGGCGGTGCAGGAGTCCGGCCAGCACCCGCCCCGCATCCCGGTCCCACAGCGGAAACTGCAGGGCGGCCGCCGCGAGATTCCCGGCGTTGAGATCCTCGAGCATCGTCGATCGGGCGAAGGCGCCCGCGCCCAGGTTGAAGACGAAGTCCACCAGCGCGTCAAACTCGGACTGCTTCAAGAGGACGCTCACCAGCCGGTTGACCGCATCGGCGGCCGCCTGGATGTCCTGCTCGAGCCAGATCTGCGCCTGCTCGGGCGTGCAGGTCATGCCCTCGTGAACACCGTGGGTGTGGCCGTAGCCGATCGTCCACACGCCACCGGTATCGGGATAGGCATTGAGCCGGCAGCCCTCGAAGCGCTCGGTAAGTTGGAGCCCGGCTTTGCTGTAGGTCATGGGCGGGTTCATTTCTTATCCTCCGCGATGGATTTCTGATACTGCGGCTCGTGGGCGCTGACCCAATCCCACAGGCGATCGAACGCCTGCTCGTAATACCGGGCGAGCGCGTCCGATTCGGTGAAGCACAGGTCATTCAACTGCTGGCTGGCGCTCACCGAGTAGTTCCAGGAGCCGTCCTCGACCATTGCCTTGCCGTCGGGCGTGCGGATCACCGTGGCCTTCAGGTGCACGATCTGGTGGTGCACGGGCGAGGTGCCGATGAGGAAGTGCTCGCCATCCACCAGCCCCGCAGCCATGAGCCGCTCGACCTGTGGCGCCTCGGCCTTGCCCGCCGCCTGGGTGTGGTCGAAGATCACTCGCGCCTCACACCCGGCTTCATGCGCCGCGATCAGCGCATCGAAGAAGGGTTGCAGGGTGCAGCCATAGATCATGGTGCGCAGCTTCGCCCCTGGCTGGGCGCTGCTCGCCAGAAACGCCTCGAAGGCCGAGAGCCCGTCGGCGTAGGGGGTGATGAGCCGGGTCTGCTCGGCGGTCTCGTGCAGGATGCCGAGAGAGGAGAGGATGGCGTTCATTTGATCACCCCGTGTCCGTGAATGACGCCCCAGATCACGGCGATGCCGCTGCCAACGACCGACAGCCACATGACGACCCGCGCGCCGAACTTGGCGGCGAGGAAGGTCTGTTTCATCTCGTTCATCTCCTCCGAATGCTTCTGGTGGAAGGCTTCGATGTAATGTGCGAGAAGCCGGAATTCGGGCGACTCGATCTTGTCGATATCGGCGCGCAGGCTCTCCAGGGTTTGCTGGATGTCGGTCATGTCATGCTCCTTTCAGACGTAAAAAAACCGCCCGATGGCGGTCGATGGTGGGATTGCGGGGTGGCCGTCAGTAATGGGCGCGGATCACGTAGCCCTCCAGGGTGATGCGCTCGTTGGCGGCGGCTGCCTGGGCGCGGAGGGTGAGCGTCTGGCTCTGTGAGAAATCCACCGCCAGGCCGCCGGCAAGCGAACTGCTGTTGAGCGCGTACATCTGGCTGCTGATCGCGCCGCGATTGATGATCCACCAGTGGCTGATCTGCGGGCCGGTGGTGAAGGCATTGGCATCGATGCGGGTGGCGCCCACGTACCAGGAGGTCGTCTTGCCGTTGGAGGACGACGTGCCATCAAAAAATACCTGACACTCGAGCGATCCGTTGGCCGACACCGATCCTGCTGGAATCGGGATGGATGCCATCACCACGTCGGTCGCGACCGGCGTCACAGTCGGCGTGCCCAGTCCCGTGGCATAGGGCAGTTGGATGGTGAAGGCGGTCGCGCTGTCGACGGAAAGCACCTTGCAGAACCCGGACACCCCGCTCCCACCCGACCAGGCGACATAGACATCGGCGCCCACCGCCGGCGTTGCCGTCAGCCCGTGCGCGCCGGCGCTCGACAACTGCACATTGCCGGCGTTGTTCGCAACGGTCGCACCCGTGAAAGTGGCGGCCACCGCGACGAACGAGAGCGGCACCGCGTTTTGCGCCAGCAGGCGCACGCTTCCCGCCGGTTGCAGGTTGCCGGTGATGCGCTCGTCCGTGATCATGGCATTGGTGATGCCGCCCACCCCGGGTTGCAGCAAGACCTGAGCGATGGGCAGATATCCTGACGGAATCGCGGGCGCCGTGGGTGTGGCGCTCTCCGTTCCGGTGACGGTCGCGATCACTCCATTTCCCGCATCGATCACCACCCGGTCGATACGCGGGTTGGACACAGGGGCGGTAATGACGGCAGTGCTTTGCGCGGCAACCGGCACGACGTTCCCCCAGGACAACCGCGCGCCCGCACCGACCAGAACCGTCATGTTCGGCGTTGCCTGCTGGCTGGGCGCGAAGGCTGCGGCCAGACGCGCCATCACGCTGCCGTTGCCGTCGATGGCGGCCTTGTAGGTGGTCGAGTCCTGGGTCGTGAAATCGGTCGGTAGAAAGCTTGCAACCGGCATATCTTCTCCTCAGCTATCGAGCGTGACGTGGAATTCGGAGAGGCACGGCGTGCCCTGCGCGGTGTTGATGACGACCTGTGCCTCGATGAAACGGGCGGTGACCAGGCCGTTGCCCCACGGGCTGTAGCCGCTGAAGGCGACACCGTCGGAACTGCTGCTGATCCGGAGTTGCGGCTGCGCCACCCCGCCCGGAATCGGCAGCGTGCCGGCAAACGCGGCCCAGGCCCGCACGGTCTTGACCGAACCCAGATCGAGTACCGTTCGTGAGGTGAACGAGCAGGTCGGGAAGGGATTGGCCACCAGCGCATCGAAGGTATCCCACCCGTCGTTCGCCGTCGGGCTTTGCCCCTGGGGGATAAGCTTGCTCGTCCAGTGCTCGACCATGCCGGTCAAAGTGCCTGGCCACTGTGGTCCACAGTCGAGTGTTGCCTGCACGGTGAGCGTATCCGTGACGGTGAAATCGAGCCGGGCTGGTGCCGAGTAATTCCCCCCCGAATCCTGCGCCGCCAGCAGGAAGACCCAGGCGCCGGGCGGCATCTGCGACGACGCGTAGGAGGTCTGCGTGATGCCGGCGGCGATCAGGACGCCGTCGTTCCAGTTGGCGGCATGGCCCTGCGGCACGTAGCGCAGCTCATATCGGGCGCTGTTGATAATGGATCCGATCCAGGTGAAATCCACCGTCGCACCGCTTTGCGCGACGGTAAGCGCGGAGGGCGCGGGCGGCACGCTCAGTTGCCCACCGACGGTGAAAGCCACCGCCGGCACCTGCGCGATGTCCTGCACGGCGACAGCTCCCGCATTGAAGGCCACGAACTTGAAGTAAAGCGTCTTGCCATTCAGGGTCGGGTTGTACGGATAGCGGAACAGCGTCCCGTCGCACAGCACGAAACGCGCACCCGCCGCGACCGTGCCCTGGTCGGCGCTGTAATAGAGGCCGCGCAGCATGGTATCGAGCGTGTAGGTCGATGCTGCCGTGAGCGTGGCGTCGCGCCATGCGAGGAATTCGTTACCCACCAGGGATAGCGTGCCGTAGGTCAAGAGCGTGGCCTGGCTAACGCTCACGAGCGTGCCACGGCTTGCCGACAGATCCACACCAACCGTATTGCCGGTGTCGAGCACCCCGGGGGACGCGGAGGGTGCTGCGCCAAGGTTGGTCGTCGTCACCCCGCAGGTCGAATTCCCGTAGATCACCCCGATCGGCTGGTAGCTCACATCGTCGTAGCTCATGTAGATCTGCGAGCCGGCATAGAGCGGGTCGAGATTGGTCACCGCCATCCAGATCTCGTTGCCGCCGGCGGTGGCGGCAGGCGGCGCCGGAAAGAGTGTCGCGGCCGACAGCCGGGTGGGGGCCGTGCCCAGATTCGGGATGTAGCCCGAGGCGGCCTGCGTGTCGTAGGCGAGCGAGGTGTAGAACGCCGGGCTGTACTCCTCGGCGGTGATGGTCAAGAGGCCGCTCGCATCCTCCCCGATCGCGGTGATCAACACCGGCGTGTGGTCAAGCCCGAGCAGGGAGTCGGTGATCGTCACCACGTCCATGGGTTCCAGCAGGCAATAGCGCGGCGAGAGCTTGAACCGGAAGGTGTTGAGGATGTAGAGCTCGCGCAGCAGGATGGCTTGCGCCACCTGTTGGGCCACCGTGGGCAGGCAGATCGAGTGCAGCGTGACGGTGGGTTTGGTGCGCACGCCGAAGGTCTCGATGGCGGACTGGTCGGTCACCCGTGCCGGTTCCGGCGTGTATTCGTTGGCGCGATCGAGGTATTCCACCGACACGTCGTTGTAGGCGTCGGCGCGGCGCTTGCGGGTGACGATGACGGGATCTTCATGACCCGTGACAAGAAAATCATCGTCGCCGAGGTCGTAGACCGGACTGGCTGATGCCAGGCTACCGTAGGGCACGATCTTGAGCGTTTTCTCGGACCAGAAGGCGCCGGCATTGGCCACCAGCAGCCAGTCGGCGATCCAGTCGTGGGCCGCGCGCTGGGTCGCCACCGCCGGGCTGATCAGAAGTCCGTTGTTCGCGCACCAGTTGCGCAGCGCCGCGAGATCGCCCAGGAACGACTGCGGAGTCCAGGCGTTGGGGAAGACGGACAGCACGCCGTAGTAGGGGTTGCCCAGGAAATCACTGATCACGTCGGCCGGATTGGCGTCCTGCGTGCCGGGGCTGATCCGGGCACCCTCGACCTCGAAGAGGTGGTTGCCGAGCGAGCCGTTGCTGCCCAGGTCATAGTTGGCGAACGCCGCATAGGCGCTGCCGGCGTATCCCAATGCCTCGGTCGGATGCGCCGAGGTGATGTATCCCCAGGGCGTCTGCGGATAGGTGCCGGGAAAGATCGTGAAGCCGACCGCCGCCGGGTTGGCGTAGGACACGTGATTGCGCCAGATGCGCGAGACGCCGGCGACCGGGCCTTCGGCCAGCAGGAAACAGACCGTGGCCGAATAGGTGTAGGTGGTGGTCGTGACCGAACCGCCCCCGCCGCCGCCCTTGCCGCCGCCGGTACTTTGCGAACTCGTGTGCGGGTGGACCCGCCAGTCGGTGTAGTACATGAGCGTGGGCGACACGCGCGCGGTGCCGTAGACGATCGGCACCGGCTGGCTGTAACCGGTCTTCTGGATCTGCAGCCCGGCCAGCACCGGGGTCTGCCACCCCGAGGGCTGGGGCTTGTTGCCGCCGAAGAGCCCGCTCATCGCATCCCCCACGGATCGAAGAAGCGCACCGGGCGTTGCGCCAGCGCCCCCATCGCGGCGTTGCCGATGACGACCATGTTTTCCGGGGCGTAGGCGTGGATGATGGCGGGCCAGCCGGTGATGATCGCCGCGTGGCTGTAGATCCGGCCGAACTTCCACAGCGCGATGTTGCCGGGTGTGGGCTCCGCCACCTCCGCTGCATACTGCCGGATGCCTTCGAGGTAGGTCTCTTCACTGCGGTGCAGCATGATGTCTCGGGCGTAGCGCGGGATCGCGATGGATGCGACAT
>JAJYPA010000110.1 GCA_021795795.1 Pseudomonadota bacterium
ATGACCAAGAGAAGAAAATTCAGCCCGGAATTCAAACAGGAAGCCGTGGTGTTGACGTGTCAGCCCGGCGTGCAATGCCGCCAGGTGGCGCTCGATATCGGCATATTAACCCAACATACTGTCGCGCGGGCCGCGTGATATTCCGGTGGGGTGCGGCGGACGACGTACCCATCAGCCAGGTCGCGTAGTATTTGATGGCCTCTCTGGCCACCCAGCGTGATCTTACCGGACACGGCTGACCCCAGTTTGTTGCCGCACTCGCTTTCCGGCGCCCAGTCATCCCATCAAGCAACCGCCCAAACGTGTAGACTGAAGTGATAGTGATTCCAAATCGAAGATATCGACATGCCTTTGTATGATCACGCGGGGATGGGGGGGTACGGCGGAATTGGCATGATTTTCATGCTGTTGAGCATGGTGTAAATGGTATTCATCATGCACACCATCCGGCGTTTTTTGCTAGGCGGCAGTTCATCCGCCCCGAACCACAACTAGGCGAGAAAGCGCACCCTGTACATTCTGCAAGAACAGTTCGAGCACGGTGAAATCGACGAAGTGGAATATAACGAACGGCGCAGCATATTGGAGAAAAACGGCTAGAGGGGTGATTTGAGAAGAACCCGTTGCTGCTGAGACAGCCTAGAGGTGGGTTTCAAGGAAATATTTTCTTCGGGATCGCACCTATCACCATGTATCCCTAACACAGGGATACAAAGGAGCACCACAATGGAACCTCATTCAGATAAATCTAAGACGGTGGACGAAAACCCGATCCATCACGACCACAAAAATCATCACGCGCACATGGCCGCAGATTTTCGGGACCGATTCTGGGTTTCCCTGATTCTGACCCTGCCCATTTTGATTCTCTCCCCGTTGCTCCAGAAGATGGTAGGTGTACGTGAAGTCATCCATTTTCCTGGCGATATCTATGTTCTGTTCGTCCTGTCTACTGCAGTGTTTTTCTATGGCGGCTGGCCGTTTTTAAAAGGACTGTTCAAGGAGATTAAATCAAGACAGCCAGGAATGATGACCTTGGTCGCGGTCGCTATCACCACAGCTTATGCCTACAGCAGCGCCGTGGTGTTCGGCTTGACCGGGAAAGTATTCTTCTGGGAGCTGGCCACCCTCGTCGACGTGATGCTGCTGGGGCACTGGATCGAGATGAAGTCAGTGATGGGTGCATCCAAAGCCTTGGAAGAATTGGCAAAACTCATGCCCTCCGACGCCCACAAACTCATGCCTGATGGCAGCGTGAAGGACGTGCCACTCAGTGAACTGGCAGTGGATGACAAGGTTCTGATCAAACCAGGCGAAAAGATTCCCGCCGACGGGGTCATCACCGAGGGCGAAAGTGCAGTCAATGAAGCCATGCTCACCGGGGAATCAACGCCGGTGACCAAAAAAACCAGTGACAAGGTCATCGGGGGCGCTATCAACGGCGAAGGTTCGCTAACCATAGCGGTCAAAGGAACCGGCAAGGATTCATTTCTGTCGCAGGTCATCGACCTGGTCAAACAGGCCCAGGAAAGCAAATCGAAGACCCAAGATCTGGCCAACACCGCAGCGATGTGGCTCACCATTATTGCCCTGAGCGGCGGTGCGATTACTTTCTTTATCTGGCTGGGCGTCTTGGGCAAAGATTTGTCCTTTGCCATCGAGCGCGCCGTGACGGTCATGGTCATCACCTGTCCGCATGCACTGGGGCTGGCCGTGCCCTTAGTGGTGGCTGTCTCCACGGCACTGGCCGCAAGCAATGGATTGCTCATTCGCAATCGTCCCGCCTTCGAGCGAGCTCGGAAAATACAGGCAATTATTTTCGACAAGACGGGCACCCTCACCGAGGGCCGCTTTGGCGTGACCGATACGCTGCTGTTCTCACAGGACATCAACGAAGACACGCTGCATCAGTATGCGGCCTCGGTGGAGGCCAATTCCGAACACCCCATAGCCAAGGCCATTGCCGACTCAACCGAAAACAAACTGTCCATTGAAAATTTCAAAGGCATTGCAGGTAAAGGTGCCGAGGCCCGGGTCGAGGGAAAAGAGGTCAAGGTAGTGAGTCCTGGATTCTTGCTAGAACAAAACATCGACATGACCGACGAGCGCGTGGACGAACTCAAAGAGCAAGGTAAAACGGTTGTCTTTGTGCTGATCGATGGGCAGTTAATGGGTGCGATTGCCCTGGCCGACATCATCCGCCCCGAGTCGAAGCAGTCGATTGCCGCGCTCAAGGCGATGGGCATCAAGTGCATGATGCTCACCGGGGACAACAAACAGGTTGCCCAATGGGTTTCTGATCAGGTCGGGCTGGATGAGTATTTCGCCGAAGTCCTGCCTCAGGACAAGGCCGCCAAGGTCAAGGAAGTCCAGTCTCGGGGCATATTGGTTGCCATGACCGGTGATGGCGTGAACGATGCACCCGCACTGGCGCAGGCGGATTTGGGCATTGCCATCGGTGCAGGGTCGGATGTAGCGGTCGAAACCGCAGATATCATTCTGGTACGCAGCAACCCATTGGATGTCGTGGCGCTCCTCAAGTTGTCCAAAGCCACCTACAGCAAGATGATCCAGAATCTGGTCTGGGCGACCGGCTACAACGCATTCGCCATCCCACTGGCGGGCGGCGCACTGTACGCCTGGGGCGTGATTCTTTCTCCCGCACTGGGTGCGGCCCTAATGGCAGCAAGCACCGTGATTGTCGCCATTAACGCTCGATTGCTCAGCATTTCCCGGGATTCTGGCTCAAAGATGGCGAAACAAGACGATTGGGGAAAGCATTGATTGCGCAAGCAGAATAATTAGCATTAACATTGATTTTTGGGTGTAAGCTCATCACAAAACCATCAAAACTGGAGGTTTGACATGCGACGAGCGATTCAATCAACCATAGTCATCCTAGGCCTGTTCGTTACGGGTTTGGCCCAGGCATGATGAACGGTTACGGTGGTGGCTACGGCCCAGGCATGATGAACGGTTACGGTGGGGGTTACGGCCCAGGCATGATGGGAGGCTACGGTGGTGGTTACGGCCCAGGCATGATGTACAGTTACGGTGGTGGTTACGGCCCCGGAGCACGGGGTGGTTACTCAAGGAATGCGCTAGGACTCACTGAAGACCAGCAAGCAAAAATCAACACTATTCAGAACCAGACCCGCAAGTCTAATTGGGCCTTGATGGGTGAAATTCAGGATCAACAGGCGAAAATCCGTGACCTGAGTGAGGCACCAAAGCCTGACAGCGCAGCCATTGATGAAGCCGAAAAGGGTATCTATAAATTGCAGCAGCAGATGTATCAGAACTCGGTAGAAGCACACACCAAAATGGATGCTGTTCTTACGAAAGAGCAAAAGGAAAAATCCCGGAGCTTCTGGCAACGGTGAGCAGACTCTTGGACCTCTGCAATAGGGGGCAAAACGCATGTCAACAATTAGTGAATTAATTTGCTTTTGATCAACAAAGGCCATTTACAGGGTAAATGGCCTTTATTTTTGCAAAACACTTCGCCTGATGACGACATCGATGAAGAAGAGCTTCAGACGCGTCGTCGTATCCTGAATAGAGGGACATTGATCATCAAGCGGAAAACGATCGGTTGGAGCACATTGAAACTTGGGCAATTTTTTATGCCTCCCCCCCCAGGTCGTGTATGTACTCGTTCTCGTATGCATGGAAAATAATTGCCCGCTGCTTGATGACCACATCCCGCATCTGGGACCGTGCCCCACCGCAAACAAGAGAATATTTTCAAATATCGACGAGGCTTTCGAAATGACAAACAGAGTGCAGGTTGAATACTTCACGGACATTCTCTGCATCTGGGCCTATGGCGCTCAGATACGGATCGAGCAATTACAGCAAGACTTCCCCGAACAGGTGACAGTCATACCGCGATACATCCCGCTGTTCGCCTCGACTGGAGAACACATCGACAAAGGCTGGGCGGATAAGGGGGGATTCGCGGGTTTTAGCCAGCATACTCTTGATGTGGCTCGGGATTGGGACCATGTCAGGGTTCACCCAAATATCTGGACCGGTGACGTGCCAGCCTCGTCCACGAGCACACACCTGTTCATCAAGGCAGTGCAACTACTCGAACAACAAGGCGCCATTGAGACCAGCACCGAGACAGAACCACCCTCGACCACACTGGCCTGGAACCTGCGTAAGCACTTCTTTGCGGAGCAACAGAACATTGCTCGTAGAGAAGTGCAATGCGCCCTCGCAGAATCAATGAACCTTCCAGTCTCGGCCATTCAGGAAAAACTCAACTGCGGCGAGGCTCATGCAGCCCTGCACGCCGACATTGAAGCCCAGAAGCGCTACCAGGTTGCAGGCAGCCCAACCTTGGTACTCAACGAAGGTCGGCAGAAACTGTACGGCAATGTCGGCTACCGGATCATCGAGGCCAATATGCGCGAACTGCTGCACAACCCACAGTACGGCGAGGCAAGCTGGTGCTGATTTCAAGTGCTCGGCCAAGTTGTTCACGCATGATGTTGGTATCTTTAGGCCTTATCGAGCTGCCCTTTCTGCACTTGGTTCTTGAAACCACCGAGCATTAAAAAACCGATGCAGATTTAAAAGGCTGGATATACAGGAGCAGTCGTACCTTACAGCCAAAGAACTGAATGCAGGCAAACAAGGAGGCCTCAATATCACGGACACTCCAAAAAACGCCGAAATTCCTACAGACAGGAAACGGATTAAAACGCCCCCCACTGACGACCTCTCGGCCAGAGCTCAGCCGTTTGCTTTATGGTTCCACCTGTCTGCTTCTCGGCCTAAGCAGACGACCGACTCCTAGCCGTTGACGCACGAAACTGATCTTTTTTAACAAACGACCATGTAAATGGGGAGAACCCTTCGAATCTGATCAAGATATAAGATGGCGCATTTAAACGCACCAGTTCAGCCTGATTTGCGTTGTTCGTTTGCGATCAATAGGACTGAACAATAGTTACTTGCGCATGGGCGCTTAACATATCACCACATCAGCGAAGCCACACCCAAAACCTGCAGCCCTCAAGAAAGGTACTTCGGATAGCCGTGTGTGGACACTTACAGTCTCGCAACTGGTAGTCATTCCTCAGGAAGCGGTCGATTGCTGAGAGCGATGCCGCCCCGTGTCTGTCGCAAGCCACACCGTATTGACAAGCGCGATGCATTATATAGTATAGCCCCCTATACTATATGGGGATGTAATGAGTCACACCATTCACGAAAAACAAAAGCTGCTCAACAGAGTTCGCCGCATTCGCGGCCAGGTCGAAGCCATTGAGCGAGCGCTAGAAGGCGAGTCGGGCTGCGCCGAGGTCATGCGCCTGATCACGTCCAGTCGTGGCGCGATGAATGGATTGCTTGCCGAGGTCGTTGAGGAGCACATCCGTACCCATCTGGTCGATCCAGAGAAGCACAAGGACGCACTCGACCTTGATGCAGCCGAGCAATTGATCGAAGTCGTTCATAGCTATTTCAAATAGGAGTCGGAAATGACAGAACTTACAGTAGGGCACAGCCATGTCTTTCTGGCCCCTGGGCACGAACACGCGGAACGACGGACTTGGGCAGTGATTTGGCTTTGCGGGCTGATGATGCTGGTCGAGATCGTAGGGGGCACGATCTTCGGGTCGGTCGCGCTGGTGGCCGATGGTTTGCACATGTCCACCCATGCGGGAGCGCTGCTGATTGCCGCGTTTGCTTATACCTACGCAAGAAAACACGCAGCAGACGAGCGATTCACATTCGGTACGGGAAAGCTCGGGGATCTTGCCGGATTCACGAGTGCAATCATCCTCGTGATGATTGCACTGCTAATCGGGTACGAAGCCGTGAGCCGATTTTTCTCGCCTGTGCCAATCAACTTCAATCAAGCCATTCCTATCGCAGTGCTTGGCCTTGGCGTGAACGTGCTCAGCGCATGGCTGTTAAGTAGTGGTAACCACCATCACGGGCATACGCACGGACACGGACATGGTGCCGAGAACCACAACGACGAAGTTCGCCAGATTGAGTCCTCACTGGGTGCGCTGTCTCTGGAAATCTTCGAGGAAGGAGTTCCGCCGCGATTCCGCCTTCACGCGGACGGTTTATCGATGGGCACACTGACGCAAAGCGCACAGAAGGTATCCGTTGAAACCGAGCGCCCGGACGGAGTGCGGCAAACCTTTCTCTTTTCATCACAGGGTTCGTATCTTGAGTCAGTCGATGAGATCCCAGAGCCGCATGAGTTCACGGCTCGACTGCACTTGCCGGGTGTCGGCAGTGAAGAGCAGCATGAGATGTCATTCGTCGAGCACGACCATGGCCATCACAGCGAAAACTCGAAAACCCACCGGGACAACAACTTCCGAGCGGCATTGGTCCATGTCATCGGTGATGCGGCTGTTTCTGTTCTGGTCATCGGCGGTTTAATCCTGGCAAAAATCTTCGGATGGCTGTGGATCGACCCAGTCGTAGGGATCGTCGGTGCGCTGGTGATCGCCAATTGGGCTTACGGTCTCATCAAGGATACGGGAGCCATACTGCTCGACATGAACGCAGACAAGGACATCGCCAAAGCAATTCGCGTTGCCATCGAGAGCGGAGGCGATCGATTGGCGGATCTTCACCTATGGCGACTCGGGCCCGGGCACCTTGGGGCTATCGTCTCGGTGGCGACCGACAAAGCTCACGGGGAGGATTTTTATAGGTCAAAGCTCGCACGATTTCAGTCGCTATCGCACCTCACGATTGAAGTGCGCTCCGCTCCACATAGGCAAGTTTTATCTTCATCCGGTATCAACGCCTAGCCCGTAAGGGAGCAACCTAGAGAGGAAAGGATGCTGCCGATCAACCTTCTAGATCACTATGACATTCATAGGCTATTAATGAGTATCGTTTTTCAGCCGATTTAACATATCCCCCAGTGGGCGAAGTGCATTCACTCTCATCGCTTGCCTGGGGTCTGCTCCGTTTTCACTAAGGGTGTGATAAAGATAGGGAGCGGACTTCAGCGGGTATGAAGGCCATCGTCCGCTTAGGCCTGCGGATTCAACCGGTGAATGCAACAGCATGGTTAAATCGTTCAGATGGTGTTTCGTAGTTTAGTGTTTTTCTTGGCCGCGTATTCAATTGCCTCGCCACGGTATTGAGCTTGGCTTGCGAATAGGATGAGAGATCGGTTCCTTTTGGGAAGTACTGCCGAAGTAGTCCATTGGTGTTCTCATTTGATCCGCGCTGCCAAGGACTCTGAGGGTCGCAGAAGTAAACCTGGATGTCGGTCGCCAACGTAAAGCGATTGTGGTCGGCCATCTCCTTGCCCCGATCCCAAGTCAACGATTGGTAGAGCTCCCGAGGCAACTTGTGGGCGTGCTTGATCAGGGCGTTAATGACCGTCTCGCTGTCTTGGCGAGCGACTTTAACCAGCATCACGTAGCGTGATTGACGTTCAACGAGGGTGGCAATCTGGCTATTCTTGCTGCCGATCAGCAGATCTCCTTCCCAATGGCCGGGTACCGCCCGATCTTCCACCGTGGCTGGACGTTCGCTGATCGATATCGTGTTCGTAATCCTGCCGTGATCATCGGTCTTCTGTGTGTGATGACGCGAACGGCGCATGGCCCGAGTTCGCCTCAAATGCTGCAGCAATTCCTTCTTCAAGGCGCCACGGGCTTGGATGAAGAGGCTGCGGTAGATGGTTTCGTGTGACACCTGAAAGTTCTCGTCGCCTGGGTGGCTGCGCTTCAACCAGCCAGCGATCTGCTCTGGTGACCATTGTCGTTGCAGCTTGTCTGCCACGATCTCGGCCAACGCTCGGTTCACCACCAGTTTACAGGTCTTGGGGCGATGTGCCCGATCCCAGGCCGCCTGATCGGCTTGACTGGCCCGGTAATATTCCTGCCCACCGTTACGTCCGATCTCACGACTGATCGTGGAAGGCGCACGCCCGAGTAATACTGCAATCGAACGGATCGAGTGGCCAGCAACCAAAGACCGCGATATCTCTTCGCGTTCTGCTAGCGTCAGCGCTAATCTGGAGCGGTGTCGTTGGGCTGGCCTGATCCCGCCTGACTCAGCCAGAATCCCCTGGATCGATGAGTGGTTTCGATCAAAAAGTTGGGCGATGCTCTGGAGCGACTCGCCTTTTTGCCAGTGATCCCACATCAGGGCCTTCTGGCTCTCCGTGTAATAGATCCTCGGTCTTTGCTTCATCTGCAGCACTCCTTCTTCCTATTCGGAAGCTAGTGTGTTGCATCCACCAGTTGAATCCACACCGAGAAGCAGACTTTTGAATCGACCATCCTGACGGCCCATTAGTGTCACTGTGATGATTCAATTATATAAAGTGTCTACAGCTATTTTTGGTTTAATGCAGCGTCAGTCCTCTGATTCTTTGATCGTTTGGCTGCTTTGCTCAGGAACACCTGAGATGCCGCTGATTTCCGATGTGCTTTGATGGGACTGGCAGCGGTGATTTGAGTAATGCCACCCTTGCCCCGCTTTTGGGATGAATGACCATAGTGCTGCTTGGTCCGATCAGAGGCATGCCCCATCGCGGCACTGATATCGTCAAAGTGAGTAGTCGTGTCGGCCTTCAAGTCGGCAGCAAACTGGTGCCTGAAGCTATAAGCACTAACCTTTTTCCATACCGGATCGTATTGGGTCATCTGATCGCGAATACGCTGAAGGCGTTTTTGAAAAGCATTCTTCGGATCGATCTGGATTGTTGTGATCTGATGCTCTTGGATGCATGCCATTAACTCATAGACCAGATCGTCATCCAGCACGCGCCACGCATCCACGGTCAATTCCCGCCATGTCTGACCACCACCGGTAATGGCGCTGACCTTGGCACCTTGGATGTGAAATGTCAGGCAATGATTGGTTTCGATCACAAGTTGAATACCCAATCGCATTTCTTCAGGCCGAGCCCCGGTCAAAGCCATGACCATCATTGCGAGTTGGTCTTCTTTGGTGTTCATGGCACGAATCAATTGACTACGCCAGTTATCCGGCAATCCATTCAATGACTGGCGTTTGCTGGATTTCCTGGACGAATGCTGACGACCTTTGCTGGTGTGGCTTGAATCTGCGGCTGGTACATAACCCACCCTACGGATGTCGTCATCCAATTGGGCGTACAACGCCCGAATGGATTGATCCCAGTCATCGTGGGTTGATTCAATCCCATTCAGGATTTGCTGAGCAATGCCGCGCCGCCATGCTGCCCTCAATACAGCAAGACTCGACTTGCTCTTGATCTGGTGGATAGCGGCATAGTTACGCCAATGCTGCCCCTTGAGACGAGCCCATGCCCGATCATATTCCGCTGCCGTGGATGCCTTGATCGGCCTGATCTGCTCTTGCGCTAATCGGTGTTCAGCGGAGTACGTCATGCTAAACGCCTGCGATGAGCATTGGCCCAGAATACGGTGGCGATCTCAGTGGAAGGCTGCAAACCTGACTGATGGGTTCTGCCTGCAAGGCTGGGGTTTGCTCTTGATTTGAGTGGGCAGCCTGAAGGTGATTTTTGCCTGATAAGTTGGTGGGCTGCTGGGACAAGACTTCAGCCTGATGCCAAGTGGGCAGCGAGACCTGGGGGTTCTGCTTGGATAGGATGGGCGCTTGAAAATAAGACTTCGTGCTTGGCAAAAAAAGACCGCAAAAATTGCGTTCTATTTTTACCAAACACCCCATTTTTGGACGCGTTACGAAACGCCCAAAAATGGGGTGATTGGGGTGCTTTCTGAGTGGCAGGATGCCCGCTGAGAGGAAGATTTTTCCCTGAAGCAAGATGCCCGCAGACCAGTAGATTTTGGCTTTAATGAAGCTGCCCACTAAGCAAAACGATTTCCTGATAATCCGAGTGATTCCGGTCCATCGTTTGTCGGCGTTCTTTTCCGAACCACGCAATACATCGGATATCGGTGCGGGCTGTTCCTGAGTTAAGTGCTGCTGGATATTCACCGATGTCATACCGCAACGGCTGACTCAGAAAGTGACTCATTCAAACCCACGGCAGGCTGGCTTGCTAACTGCTGGATGAATGCCTCTACTTCAGATGCTTGCCACATGGTGATGCGTCCAATCCGTTTTGGCTGTGGTGCAAACCCTCGTGCCACCCAAATCCACCAGGTCGATTTGGATATTGGGATCAGAGCGGGAATTGGTGGGTTGGTGGTGCGATCACCGATGATGTCTCTAAGCCGTAAGAAGTAGTCCGGGGATGTGTATTTCTGGTTCATGCTGCGTTTCCTAAATGATGTTGGGCGATATGCTCAACTCATATTTTACTGCGAAAACGCAAATCCAAAAAATTCACAACGAAATAAGTTGCTGTTAAATAATGTGAAATTTGACATGGTTGATTTTTCCGGATACAAACTTGTCCGAGTTTCATCAATTCAATTGCCGGAGTGGGGACTATTTCTTGGCCTGAGATCGGGACTGTATTTGTAAATGGTTGGCACTAGGCTTTGAATTCCCACTTCGCCAACCCAAGACGAGCGAATGAGATTATCCAAATCCCTTTCACACCCTGCTAAAGATCTAGCACCACAGGATGGAAGCCCTTCCTGCGCTCGTCGGGATACCCCAAAGGGGAGGAAACAATCCGGGTTTCTTCCAACTCATAATCTACGGGGTCATGCAGGTGGCCGTGGATCCACAGTTGGGGTTGATGCTTGTAAATCAGGTCATCCAGCTCAACACAGAAGAATTCCTTCAACTCACTAAACTGGTGCCTGTCATGCTGGCTGATGAACGAAGGGGCATGGTGGGTCATGACAACGGTTTTGCCTTTGAACGGTTTGGTGAGTTCCGTGTTTAACCACGCGACCGATTCATGGTGAGCCGCCAGAGTATCGGCTACTGAAAGCAGTTGGCCGTTTTGATTATTAACCTGCCCATACTCAGGCATCAATTCCTGACCAACTTCATGAAAATCCGGGTTAGGGTTGGTCCATAGTGTGCAGCCCAATACCCGTATCCCCTTCAGTTCAATCAACTGATTGTCCAACAGGTGAACCCGTTCAGGCAGCGCGGCTTGAATACGGTCAACAGTAATTGGAGCCAGTGCCTGATCGGTATAGTCATGGTTACCCATCACGCCAACAATTGTTGCATCGGTGTAGGTTCGCATTTCAGTCAGGCATTGACGTATGCCATCAATTCCCTCAGCTACATCACCGGCAATACAAATCAGATCATCTGCGGTGAGTGTGTTGAATGCAGATGAACTGATCAACGACCGGAACACCTTATTCTGTTGCAGCGATTGGCCCCGGCCTGTTGCCGCAGCCGACCCCGGGCTTGCCCTGAAATCAGACTCGGTGCCCACCTCAAAATCATCATCCCAATGCAGGTCTGAGCAAATCATGATACGCATGGTGGATCCTTTGAATTTCGCTGACTTGAATCTGTGTAGTTGATTACCTGCCCTGACATTCAGACCGAAATGCAGGCAGGCACGGGCAGCTCAGTGCAGCCGCATCAGAGGATACTTTTCCTTCGCATTGCTGATGACGCTATCCATCACTCGTTTGACCTGACGAACACTGGTTTTGCCTTTCAAGAACTTTTTGAGTAATCGATCATTGATCGGTGGCATTTCGCTGACAGGAATTTGTCTCGCACCCCAGTAAGCCCACCACAGTTGGTACGCCACCATCAACATATGATCAGCCGTGGGCTCGGGTACACGCAGAACCCTCACTCGATCCCGGATGGGCAGGGGTAACTCTTTCGTGCTGTTGGCCGTGGCTAAATAGGTTACCCGGCTCAGGTCGATATTTTCCAATAGGCACTCGTCATAAAAAACACCAGCGTTCCGGATTTCCAGTAATTGCAACAGAGTGTCATAGACATTGCCGTTGTTTCGGCCGGTACCGGCTTTTTCAATTTCATCGAGAATCACCACGGGATTGGGACACTGTTTCTGATTAATGAAATCTGAGATCACACTCGGGCGTGCTGAACTCCATGATCGTGATGATCCTTTCAGCGTCATGTTATCGGCCATCCCTCCGACGGACAGGATCAGACTGGGTACAGCCATCAAATCGGCCAGACGTTGCAGATAATGCGTTTTCCCTAATCCGGAGGGGCCGACCAGCACAATGGGTTTCACCAATGCCGGGGCGAGTTGGTAACGCTGATTATCGACCAGGTCGGCACAAATCACTGACGTAATCCGCCTCATCCAGGGAAACTCTTCGTCAAGCACGGTCTGAATCACGGCTGCCGGTTGCACCACCCGCACCGGCTCCATCGGCTCGGTCAGTGGTTTGTATTTCTTTACCAGAAAGTCGTCTTTCTCTGAATCCAGGGCATCGATCTTGTCAACCAGAATGACGGCTGTCTTGCTGCTGTCAGTATTCCCAACAAACGTGCGGTTGTCGGCACTGGATGACTTCTTCTCACGCTGCAGGCCATCAGGCGTGGCCTGGATTTCTTTACGAACCGATGGTTTCATCAGCTCGCTGAGGGAGGAAGGCAGAGCAGGTTTATCGTTCACCTCGTCGGTATTGGACATATGCAGCCACTGTGCAAACAGTTTCAGGAAGCCAGATCGTTCCTTGACATCCCACTCTACCAAGCGCTTCTGGATACGGGTGAGATAGTGCTTGGCCTCATCAACTTCAATTTTGAAGATGGAATCAAGCGTCAGGAGCAGCACTAATTTGATCCAATTCCCCATCTCCAGCACCTTGGGTTCGCCCACAGCCAAATCCACCCACTCAAGATGCGGCGGTTTGGAGAAAACACTCAGATGTTGGACGAGCGCATTAAAACGAATCGGAGCCACCGTCCGAATGGATGCATTGAGAGAGTCAGTCAGGCGAAATTCAGCCAGCATGCTCAGTAATGCGAACTGTTGGCGCTGAACCTCCGCCCATGCTTCGTCGATATCTTGATTGAGCGCATTGAGTGCCTTCGACTGCTTTTGGATGCGCAACTCTTCAGTTTGCTGTCGCTCAATAATGCGACGGGCTTCCTGCAGGTGGGCCTCAACCTCCATGGATTCAAGGTCAAAATAGTTCAACTCGTGAAATGTTCCAATTGACATTGCTCAACCCTCGCGCTTACTACACAGTCAGTGTATAGTAACGTTTTGTAATGGTATTGTCAATGTATCTCAGTGGTTGGTTTTTGAATGTCAGCCAACAGATCGTGGTAAATAACAGGTGCAGAATGACATCAGCCTCTGTATTAAACAGAGGCTGATGCGTGGAGAGTGACTGGGATTAAATACTGGCTAAACCACTGTGGCGGTCACGTGAAGACTTAAAAATACGCTGACGGGCTTCCTCTGGCGTCACGCCTGCCAGATCGCAATCTCTGATCAGTTGCTGCCAGGCCGCATCCTTGGATTGGCCTGTTTCGCCCCTTATTTGCTCCTGACGTCCGATGCTCAACAAAGTGGCATTCACTTCGTCAAAATCCAGCGGTTGGTTTAACCAGTGATCATCACCGTACCAGTCTTTGGGCAGAACTCTGATGTCGGATTCCTGCACGCCCATGGCGGGCAATAATAGAGCCCAGACAGAATCCACTGCCGATATCCGAACCAGATGTTCTTTCATATGCACGATGCGCACAGTCTGCTGCTGTTCTGGACGCTGACCAATCTCCCAAAGCATTACGGGCTCGTGTCCGAACCAACATTTGATTGTCTCCACGTGTTTCTGCAAAGCAAATGCACTGAGTGTCGGCTGCCAGTTATGCACAACTCCTTTCTGTAATTGACCTTCACGGAGGCCCAGAAACGAGGCGAAGGCCAATTGCTTTTGCTCGGACAATCGTCGCGGCGTTCCCCGCAGCCAGGCACTCAGATTGCCATAGTCAAGCTTGATCGATTTGGTTTGCTGATTAGCCCAAGCGCCATAACGAAATAATAAATCCATCACCGACTGACCTTTCAGATCAAGCAAAGTTTTGATGGTTTCGCGGCGGGTATCTTCCAAGGAAGGATCGGGTGTAGGTGCTGTCATGATATTTACGATAGGGTTCAAGAAAACAATTACCACACACTACCATGACAGTGTGGCGCAAGGCAATTTACCGATTTTGGCATGGTGGATAATCGGTAGAGGCTACCTGTATTTATACGTCACAGATAACCATATTATCGGGGTAGGCCTTCGCCCTCTGGCCCGCTCAGGTGTCATCCTTGTCTTCAACACCCTGTCTTTGTGCCGCCATGCAGTAATCCGCCCAGGCCTGCATTAGCTTCCTACGCTTTATCAGCAGATCCCCGCGTGCATAAGCCGCTTCTGCTTTATCTCGTAGTTGATGTGCAAGCGCGTGCTCGATAACTTCCCTTGGAAAAGGCGTGGTTTCACCTGACCAATCTCGGAAAGTCGAGCGAAAGCCGTGGATTGTCAGATCGGGACGATTGAGTCCACTGTCTTCGGTGGGCTTCTTGAGCAACATCAACATGGTCATGTTGGAGATGCTTTTGCCCCGACTCTGACCGGGGAATAGATGGTCGTTGTTTGCGATGCGGGGGAGTTTGTTCACTATGTCCATGGCGGCATCGGATAAGGGAACCCGATGTTCTTTCTTGGCTTTCATCCGTTCTGCCGGAATGATCCATATCCGGTTATCCAGATCGATTTCATTCCATGTGGCACCGATTACTTCTCCGGTGCGACAGGCGGTGAGAATGGTGAATAGCATGGCTTGGGAAGAAATGCTTTTTCGTTTCACCAGTTCAGCTATGAATGAACTGATCTCGTCATAAGGCAAGGCGGCATGATGTTTGGCTGCTTTGATCTTTTCTGGCTTCGGTAACAGGTGATCCAGATGCCCGCGCCAGCGAGCCGGGTTTTCCTGACTGCGATATCCACTGACCTTGGCCCAGTCGAGGATGTTTTCTATTCGCTGGCGTACGCGAGTGGCTGTTTCTGTCTTGGTGTGCCAGATGGGTCTGAGGGCTGCAACCACCATGGGGGTGTCGATGGCATCAACGGCTTTGGTGCCAAACACGGGATAGACATAATCTCGCAGGGTATTACGCCATTGACTGGCGTGTTTGGCGTTCTTCCATGCGTATTTATGATCATCAATATAGGTTTCTGCACAGGCTTTGAAGGTCATGACCTGCTCGGCTGCATATTCCTGTGTACGGGCTTCTTCTACCTGACGTTCTCGCTCGACATCACGCGCTCGTTTGGGATCAATGTTCTCCGCAAGCATCTGGCGATAGCCCGCAGCTTTCTGACGGGCATCGGCCAGACTGACCGTGGGGTAACCACCTAATCCCATCTCGGTGCTCTTGCCTTGAATCTTGTAGCGGAAGATCCAGCGCCGGGCATCCGAGGCGTTGATCTGCAAATACAGACCACCCCCATCGGAAAGTTTCACAGGGCCTCTGGCCCCCTTGATTTCGAGTACCGAAAGCTTGTTGATCGCTGCCATAATTCCGCCCTCCGCCTAAACCTGTGCCCACACTTATGCCCACACTTTATAGCACGCTTGAGTGGGATTCTGTAAGACGGCATGAGACGGAAAACTTGACAAACTATTGATATTAAATAATTAAATAAATTACTGCGGATGAAGGAAAACTGTAGTTAGGCTAACTCTCGCTCCGCCACCAATATCATTTAAGCCCATGACTTCATGGGCTTTTTTGTTTCTGGATCACTGTCAGCGCACCATTTGGTGTACCAATAATGTTTGGATTAGGCGGCTAAGCAAGGCCAAAACCCTGACGGAACCGGTGGTGCAATAATCGCCAGAGGAAGAAATAAACCGGAGCCTGTGAAGGGCTTCGGTTTGTTTGTTTGGGTGTCGGGTTATTTTTTTGGTCATACCAGCGCGGCAGCAAGGCACGCTAAAACGCATCAACACCCATGACGCAAATAAACTTGACTTACAGTCTCCCGCCACCATAATTTGCTTCATCGCTTACGGAGCAAAAAAATGGTGTTAAACGATATTGCGGTGGTTGATGCAGGTTACCCCTTTCGCGGGACGATTCCCGAAACCTTGGGTTCCCATATTGCCGCTGTGCAAATGAAAGACGTGTCGTTGCAAGATGGTATTGACTGGTCTGGCTGCACGCGCACGACGCTGACCGGCAAGCGCGCACCCGATTGGTTGCAGCCCGGTGATATTCTCATTGCGGCTCGGGGCAGTCATAACTATGCGGTGCTTGTTGATGAGCGTTTAACCTCGACTGATTTGCAGGCCGTAGCCTCCCCTCATTTTTTTATTATTCGCGTAACGCGTGAAGAGGTTCTGCCGGAGTTTTTGACCTGGCTTTTGAATCAAGCCCCCTGCCAGCGTTATTTTGAGCAAACCGCCGAGGGCAGCGTCACCAAAAGCATTCGCCGTAGTGTGCTGGAACAAACTCCGGTCGCCGTGCCGCCACGGGATAAACAACAGATCATCATCCGCATGAACACCACACTGGCACGAGAACGCCGAATCGCAACGCAATTGGTGAATAATGGCGCACAACTCATGAATACAATTGCTAGTGAATTACTGGCTCAACCAATCCCCCGCTGAATGCGGCAACATACAAACAATCTGAACGGTTAACCCGTGTTAATTCCAGAATAAACACCGAGACAAGCAACAAGATGAACCACAAAATCAATCAAGACAGCATCAACAAAGCCCTATGGTCGGCCTGTGACACTTTTCGCGGCACCATTAGCGCCGATACCTACAAAGACTTCATCCTCACCATGCTGTTTTTGAAATACATCTCGGATGTCTGGCAAGATCACTACGACACCTACAAGGCCGAATACGGTGACGAGCGCGAGCTAATCGAAGAGATGATGAAGAACGAGCGTTTTGTTCTTCCGCGAGAAGCTAGCTTTTATGCGCTTTATGATCGTCGGCACGAAGCGGGCAATGGCGAGCGCATTGATCAAGCCCTGCACGCCATTGAAGAAGCCAACGGCACCAAGCTCAAAGATGCCGGTAAAAGCGTGTTCCAAGACATCAGTTTCAACACCGATAAACTCGGGGAAGAAAAGCAAAAGAACGGGATTCTGCGTCATTTACTGGAAGACTTCGCCAAGCCTGAACTCAACCTCAAACCCAGCCGTGTGGGCACGCTTGATGTCATCGGTAATGGCTATGAATTTCTGATTAAAAATTTCGCAGCCAGCGGCGGACAAAAAGCGGGCGAGTTTTACACTCCGCCCGAAGTCAGCGACCTCATAGCCGAACTACTCGACCCCCAGCCCGGAATGAGCATCTGCGATCCGGCCTGCGGCTCCGCCTCATTACTCATGAAGTGCGGCAGCAAAGTGCGCCAAAACCACCACAGCAAACACTACGCACTGTATGGGCAAGAAGCGATTGGCTCCACTTGGTCGCTCGCCAAGATGAACATGTTCCTGCACGGTGAAGACAACCATCGGATTGAATGGGGCGATACCATCCGCAACCCCAAGCTGCTGGATAAAAACGGCGGCTTGATGTTATTTGACATCGTGACCGCCAACCCCCCGTTCAGCCTCGATAAATGGGGCTTTGAAGAAGCCGAACACGATCAGTTTGGCCGTTTTCGCCGGGGCATACCGCCCAAAACGAAGGGCGATTACGCCTTTATCCTGCACATGATCGAAACCCTCAAACCCAAAACAGGCCGAATGGGCGTGGTCGTCCCGCATGGCGTGCTGTTTCGGGGCTCATCCGAAGGCAAAATTCGCCAAAAACTCATCGAAGAAAACCTGCTCGATGCCGTAATCGGCCTGCCGGAAAAACTGTTTTACGGCACCGGCATTCCGGCGGCGATTCTGATATTTAAAAAGCACAAATCAGATCAATCCGTGCTGTTCATCGATGCCAGCCGCAACTTCAAAGCAGGTAAAAACCAAAACCTGCTCACCGAAGAAAATATCACTCAGATCATCGACACCTATCGCGCCCGCCAAACGGTTGAGAAATACGCCTACCTCGCCAGCTTGGCAGAAATTACAGAAAACGACTTCAACCTCAATATCCCCCGCTATGTTGATACCTTTGAAGAAGAGGAAGAAATCGACCTCATGGCCGTGCGCGCCGAGCGTGAACAGCTCAAAGCCCAACTCAACGCGCTGGAAACCGAAATGGCGAAGTATTTAAAGGAATTGGGCTATGCATGACTTTGCCAAAATCGATGCCCTTAAAGCCAAGCTGGATGAACACCGCCCGCTGGATCCGCAAGTGGTCAACAACCTGCATGAAAACCTCGTGCTGCAATGGACTTATCACAGCAATGCGATTGAAGGGAATACCCTCACCCTGAAAGAAACCAAAGTCGCCCTCGAAGGCATCACCATTGGCGGCAAAACCCTGCGGGAGCACTTTGAAGCCATCAACCACCGCGATGCCATCTTGTTTGTTGAAGAGCTCGTCAACAAACAGCAATCGCTGGATGAATGGACCATTAAATCCCTGCATCAGCTCGTATTAAAAAATATTGATGCCGACAACGCCGGGCGCTACCGAAAGGTTAATGTATTAATTTCTGGTGCCGACCACACACCGCCCGATGCGCTCCAAGTACCCGAGCACATGCAAGCGTTTACACAGTGGCTCAATACCCAAGCACAAGCATTGCATCCCGTAGAACGCGCTGCGCGGGTGCATGGCGAATTTGTCAAAATCCACCCCTTTGTGGATGGCAATGGCCGCACCGCGCGCCTACTGATGAACCTAGAGCTCATGCAAGCCGGTTTCCCCGCCACCGTGATTGAAGTGGCGCAACGATTGCCCTATTACCAAGCCCTCGATAAAGCCCATTGCAGCGGCGATTACACCGACTTTATCGCCCTAATAGCCGATTGCGTGGAGCAAAGTTTTGCACCCTACTGGTGGGCGCT
>JAJYPA010000111.1 GCA_021795795.1 Pseudomonadota bacterium
GGGTCTGTTTTTTGGTCTGTTCGGCTTGGTGACCAAACTGGCATTGGCCATCGCGGTCGGCTTGGGTTACGGCTTGCTGAGTTTGGCAGGTTATCAATCGGGCGATAGCCATACCGATGCACTTGCCTGGGTTTATGGCGGCTTGCCGGTGTTGTTCAAACTGGCCGCAGCACTGATTGTGTTTCGCTATCTTCACGACACGGAATCATTGGTTATTTCTTCCATTAAAATCAAAGAGGTTTCACCATGAAACGATTTGTTTTGCTCGTTCTTCTTGCGTTTTCCATGACGGGGTGTGCCAGCTTGAATCTTGACCAATACACAAACACCGAACCCAAATTCGATCTCGAACAATATTTTGCGGGAGATACCTACGCCTGGGGGATCTTTCAATCACGCGGCGGTGAAATCAAACGCCAGTTCAAAGTGCATATCGAAGGTAAAAAAGTCGGCGATGAATTTGTGTTGAGTGAACACTTTAAATACAGCGATGGTGAAACGGGCGAGCGGGTATGGCATATCACGCGCGATGGACATGATCGCTATATTGGCAAGGCGGGGGATATTGTCGGTGTGGCGCAGGGGCACGAGGTGGGCCAAGCGCTCAACTGGCACTACACACTCAAACTGCCCTACAACGGCAGCACGATTGATGTGAAATTCAACGACTGGATGATTCGCGTTTCCAAAAACGTGATGATCAATCGCGCCTACGTGAGCAAATTTGGTATTCGCGTCGGTGAAGTAACCCTGTTTTTCACCAAAACAGACCCGGATAAATGACATGAGCAGTCACTCAATAGCTATACAACGGCGCACGCGCCTGCTCGTATCCGCACTGCTCCTGTTTTCGCTGGGAGCGGGCACACAAGCGCAGGCGAGCAATGAAGCCATGCCCATGCAAATGCAACTGGGGCAAATGGATCTGACGTTGCTGGGGAAAGGCACGGCAACGTACCTCTGGTTTGATGTCTACGATGCCGCGCTCTATGCCCCTGAAAACATAAAGCCCGCGCAAATCCTTTCACAGGAAACGCCGAGAGCGCTGGTACTCCGGTATCACCATGCTGTTACCGTGAAAGATATCGAAAAAGCGAGTTGGCAAACCCTGGATAAGCAACTCACCCCCAGCGAACGGCAGTCGATAAAACTCCAAATCGATGCATTGCAATCCAGCATGAAAAACGTATCGCCCGGTGATCAATACACATTGACGTGGCAACCGGGAAATGCACGAAAAAAGCCTGAACTGACACTCAAGCTCAATGACAAGATCGTATTTAAAAGCGATAACGCACGCCTAGCTGCGACCTATTTCGGGATTTGGCTCGGCAAGCCGCCGCTATCCCAATCCCTCAAACGTTCGCTATTGGGTGGTTGATTATCCGGCGTTGCGCAAGCGGGCATCCAGATGATCGACCGCTTCTGCCCAGTCTGCGTCCATTTCCAATGACTCACGAATAAAACTGGCCTGCGCATCTGACCAGAAAGGCGCGTCCGCGAGCGCAATGTCCGAGGACAATGGCGCATGTTGCGTAATGAACGCATCAATTTCGTCCGCTGAACTGGGCAACCCCAATTGGGCGAATAAATCGGAGAGGGGATGAAATACCGTATCCATAATCACACCTGCTTTGAGGGAAGTTGCGGTTTGATTCTATAACTGTTCGTGCGGATCGGTCGATTTTTGGCGCAATTGATCCCAGAACCGATGCAACACCCGATGCGCGCTCTGCTCCGCTGAGCCTTGCAGTTTCTTGAGCAAATTGTTGGCAGGCATTTTACGCACCTCGATGACCGCGCGTTCGGCAAACTGGCGTTCAATCCACTCATCGCTGGTGGTCAATTCATCAACCAAACCAAGCGCCATGGCCTGGGTGCCAAACCAATATTCACCGGTTGCCACGTTGGATAAATCAAGCGAAGGGCGGTGCTCGAGCAGAAAAGATTTGAACAATTCATGGGTTTCGTTGATCTGCGACTGGAATTTCTCTCGACCTTCCTGAGTGTTTTCGCCCAAAACCGTCAAGGTTCGCTTGTACTGCCCCGCTGTGAGCAATTCGATATCGACATCGTGGTTTTTGAGCAAACGGTGAATATTGGGTATCTGCGCCACCACGCCGATGGATCCGACAATCGCAAATGGCGCGGCGACGATTCTATGCGCCACCGCCGCCATCATGTAGCCACCACTGGCTGCGACTTTATCAACAGCCACGGTTAAATGCAGCCCCGCGGCGCGAAGACGCGCAAGCTGCGCAGCAGCTAGACCGTACGCCGTAACCAGACCACCGCCGCTTTCAAGACAGACCAGAACTTCATCCATTTCAGGCCGTGCGACGGAGAGAATCGAAGACACCTCCTCACGCAAAGCGCCGACCTGGCTCGCGCGCAAGTCACCGGAGAATCTCAATACGAACGTGCGCAACTCGTGCTCTGATCCCTCTTTCTTTAGCTGCTTCCTTTCTTTTTCTCTTTTCTTTTGTTCAGACTTGAATTGCTTGGCAGACAGGATGTGCTGCTCCAGTTGCTGGCGATTCGACTCGAAGCGCTCCCGGAGATCCGTGACTTTCAGCACGCCCTGACCTCCTTGTTTCTGGCGCTGCCGAAGCGCCGCAAAACCTGCCAGCAGAAACAGTGCAGCGAAAACGAAGGTCAGCGTTTTTGCCAGAAATAGCCCGTAGTCACTCAGAAATTCCATACCCTCTCCCGGTTCATGTTCGGCCAGACGAGATCGAGGGGACACGTCGGAAGACCGACACCTCTGCCTCGAGAGGGTAAATTATAGATGGTTTACAGGCGGCTGAGCCTTTGAATCAACGCCCGACATCACCCGGGCTAGCACCATCGTAGTCGACGCCCATCAGCCAGTCGTGACGGTACAGATCTTTTTCCTGTTGAATGACCTGCGGCGAGAACCAATACCGCAGTTGCAGTCCGGTAGTCAGGTTGCTGTAGTCCTGACTGTTATCCGTACCCATGAAACCGCTCAGGGTCAGATTGCGGGTAATGGCATAGCCAAGATTGAGCTTAAGTCCATAACCGACACCATTGACGGTTTCGGATGGATAGTACGCATCCCCCGACAACGCCTGCAGGGTGCTGTCGGTCGGGAAATAGGGGCTACTCGACCGGCGGAAGGTTTGCCAACCAAGGAATCCTTCGACGTTGTATCCGAAGCGTTTGCCGGCCATGCCGGACCACTGCGCGGTCGCCGCAGGTCGGAAATAATAGCCGGGGCTGAAATACCCACCCTGGCCCACGGTAAAGTGGCTGGAATCATGCGCGTAGAACATGGACAGCATATCGATTCCCAAACGGATATGGTTGTCCTTTCGTTCGAGCACAGGCCAGGCAGCGCCCACATTGGCCTCGACCTCGGTATTGCTCTTGAGGTTGGTGCCATTGATATAGGCCAGTTTGAGCCCGCCGAACAACGCGGTGTTATCGTCATCCACACCAAAGTTCATACCGAGCCCATTGCGGAAGGCTCCGCCCCATGTGATGCCCGTTTGTGGATCTTTCGCGCCGGCAAACGAGAGCACACTGTCGGTCACACTCTGACGATACAGGCTGAATCCGACAGGACTGCCCTCGGGATGCAGATTGATTTGACCGATCAGGCTACTCAAGGTGAAGCCCTGAGGTGAAGTACCCAGCATGAAGCCATAGTCGACACTATCCACACCCACGGTCAAACCCAACCCGGATTCCGCGCTGGATGCGCCAACGGCACCACCATAAACCGGTCCGGTACCAAAGAGTTTGGCGGACTTGGCATCACTTGAGCCGGAGTCGACTCTGATGGGGGTCAAACGGGCGGTCAGACGCGTGTTGTACCCCAAGGCAACACTCCCCTCGATTTGTCCGCCGACCAGAGACATCTGATCCAATCCGGGAGCACCACTTCGGGAACGACCAAAAAGGGCCCCGCTGACTTCAGTACTGGTGTGTGCATCGATCTGGTCGATCTGCTCCTGAAGACGGGCGCGTGTGGGTTCGACTTCGGCCAGCACCACGCCCGTCTGTTCTGGCGAGCGCGCTGTTTCATCTGTACTGTTGTCTTTCTGGGCGGCGTGGGCGGCGAAAGGATAAGCCATGCGGCCATCATCCCCGGTATCGGGTTTGGATTCGCCTTGCTCACTTCTGGCCACTAAAGAGGCAAATGGATAGCGGGATCGTTCTGATGTGCCGCCCTCTTTCGACTGCCTGAAGTAACGCTTCGGCGCTTGGGGTAAGCTGGCCAGCGCGCTGCGTAACGCCCTTTTGGCCGAACGGGCATCACCCTTTTGCAGATCGAGCTTTGCCTGCATCTCCTTGAGCGGCACATTGTCCGGGTATTGGGACAAACCAGCATCCAGCCAGGATCTGGCCTGGTCATTATCTTGATTGGCCATGGCCGAACCAATAGCTGCAAGCATATCGCCGGCGGTTTCACCCGGTCCTATCTGCTTGTAGATGGACTCAGCCTCATCAAATTTTTTCTGTTGAACCAGCAGATTGGCCTGAATTCGCGCGACGGCCGGATCACCGGGGAACTGTACATCCAACGCATACAGGATAGAGTCGGCTGCCTCACCATCTCCCTGCTTGAGCGCGGACTGAGCCTCGCGTTGTGCCCCGGCAAGATAGAGGTTATGCACTTCGTTTCTTTGCTTTTCATTCAGAGAGGCCTGACGATCCAGAAGATCGGCAAGCAACGCATACAGCGCATGATCGTCGTTTGCTTTGTATAGCAACCAGCCTTTTTGAATCTGAAGATCAACCCGCTCGGCAGGCGTCGCCCTGGCTTCTGCCCGCTGCAGAAGCGTCATGGCTTTTTCGGATTGTCCCTTATCCATCAGGACACCAGCCATGACACTTGCGTAGGCCGCAGAACGCTCAAGCTTGATCGAAACACTGGCAGGTATCTTGGCCGCGGCATCAAGAACCGCCTGTGGACGATTGGCTTCATTCAAAGTTTGAATATACCCGAGCCAGGCGGCTTCACTGTTCGGATTCTTCCTGGTGAGTTCGGCATAGAGATCGGTCGCTTTGCTGGTTTTGCCCGATTTGAGATACGCATTGGCCAAAGCCTGAGTCACCAGGGCATCGTCGGGCAGGATACTCAAGGCCTGACGGTAGGCTCCGATGGCGGCATTAAGTTGATTTTCCTGCATTTTTTGGTTGCCTGATTCCATCCAGGACCAAAAATAGGCTTGTTTAAGGGATTGATCGAGTCGGCGTCGCTCGTCTGCCGATTTCGAAAAACCTCGTGCTTGAGTGTAGTAACGTGCCGCATCGTCGAATTGCTTCTCTTTGAATGCCACATCGCCCAGTCCTTCAAGGGCTTTAACATTATCTGGCTCCTTTTCGAGGATCGCGGCGAAACGATCCCGAGCGGCATCCAGCTGACCTTGGTTCATGGTGCGATAGGCTGTACCCAGCGCCTGTCCACGTGCGCGCTGAGCTGCTTGTACCGCCGATTGGTTCTGCAGGCGGCGCAAAACCGCACTGAGTTTCGGATCCCGGTAAGTATTCAGATAACCCTGCAGATAAGGGATGGCAGCAGGATCATCACCCATCCAGACCAGAGCCTGATGCCAGTCGCTCCGAGCTGCCTGCGCGGTTGAACCGGTACCTTTGGCCAAACGGGACAGCAATTCGATCCCGCGGGTACGGGTGGATGGTTCGTAGGTCAGAGTTTGGCCCAGTACCCTTTGATAGGCGGGCTCATCAGGATGTGCTTGCGCAAGTGCGGTCAACTCATTGACCGCTCTTTTCTGTCCGCCGGGCACTTGAGTCATGATCTGAAAATAGGTTTCAGCCCACTTAGGCGGCGGATTACCATTAAAAAGCGTATCGTAAGTCGCGAGCGCCTGCTCATAGTTCTTGTCCGCCGCCAATTTTGCGGCTTCGGCGAGTCTGGGTCCAGAATTCGGCCCCATGGCCAGCAGATCCTCCACATCCCTAATAGCCGAATTGTCGGGTGCCACCTGTTTCAGACGAGCCAGCAACTGCAATGCGTCCTGGCGATTACCCTGAGTAGCAGCGTCACGAGCCAATCCCGCCAATGCCTGAGGCTGATTCGGATTTGAATTGAGCACTTGTCGCCAGCTTTGAATCGCCAGATCCATCCGACCATGCTCTTTCCAGTAATCTGCGCGCTGAAGCAAGAGTGTCATAGCCGAGTCCTGCTCGACGGCGTAACCCGCAACGGGGGTTACCAGGCCCAGGGCACCTGCCAATAACAACGGTGTCCAAATTTGCCTTTTCATTGCCAGCGTACCTCTAATGTTCCATTTTTCTTGAATCGGTAATATTTACCCAGAAAACCCAACGCAAAAAGCCCGAGGTTCTGGTCATAATACGCGGGATGAGTGCCGATGAGACCGGACGCTTGCGGTGTGTCCAAGACTCTTTTCAACTGCTGTTCGTAGGCATGTTGCTTGTTTTGGGCCAGAAGAAAAGGTAACACGGCGGCAGAGAAACCCACCGGACCGGTATTTTTGGTCGTACCGTCCAAGACATCGACAATCTCGGGGGGCAGAGCATGTGTCCCGAGAAAATTGGTCATGCCCCACAGTGCGTCCATGATTGGCTTGAATTCAGGAGATTCAGGCGATGTCATCCCGACCCACAGGTAGGTGCGAATCGCATCATAACTGCTGGTCAGTTCGCGATTGGGTGCCGGCAGAGTGACCGGCTTGTCCGGACAGATAGATACCCAATCTGCCGGGAATCCCCGAGGAGCGGATTGCTCAATGAGGTTTGGCAACTGTGTAGTCATGGCCCGCCAGGGTGATCCGAACGTGAATGCCATAAATTGCACAACCGGCAACGGCAGATAGCTCGGGTTGAACGTGACACAACCCTGAGCATCGGGACCAAACCCCTTCAATCCCGGCAGCAGCAGCGGGCCATGGCCACTGATGAACACCACTTCCCGCTGCGTGATCAGCCCTGCCAACCCCTCGCCCTTTTGCGTGTATTCGGGCTGCCGCCACAAGCGCCCAGCCTGAATCAGGGTGTAAGCCATCCAGAGATCGGCATCCGAAGCGGTGTTGTCATCAATCACACCCCATTGACCATCGGTTCGCTTACCCCACAACCAAGCGGGCAGGTGCGTTCCTAGGTCGCCTTGTGACAGATTCTGTTGCGTCCAATCGAGCAATTGGGCAAACAATTTGCGATCATCGGCCACCAGAGCAAAGAACAGCGCATAAGCCTGGGCTTCCGATGTGGTGCGCTGATCGGCAAACGAGGCATCCACCACCCGCCCTTGCGGGCTGATGAATGCGTGCTGATACCCCTGCCACATGAGAGGGAACTGCGCTTTGATTCTGTTTTGCTGCGCATCCCCACAACCCACCAGAAAACCGGTGAACAGAACAATCAGTAGCGGCAAGAACCTCATGTGCATGGGCAAGATACGCATCAGTCAAGAAGCAGCCAAACGTTTGCGGGCTAAATGTTTCAACAGAATATCAACCAGCTTGGCTAGAACCAGTGTCAGGATCACAACGCCCAACCAAATCGCCCAGATATGTTGACTCAAATGAAACCGCATCCAATCCAACCAACTCAAGGCGCCAACATAGTAATACGGTCGATCGAGCACATAAGAACTGATGGCATCGCCATGAATCACTGAGAGTTCACCGAAGATGTTTGCGCGAGCGGAGGGCTTGAGGAGCATGGACTGTAGCGCTTTCCAGCCTTGGGCATTATCAGAGGTGAAGCTGAGTAGTACCCGTTTCGAATGGAAAGGAGAAATCGTCTCCTGCATCAGTACCGGTGTCGACACGCCAGACTGAATAAGTTTACCCAAGGCCACTTCTCCAAATTGCCCGTCCTGCTTTTGCCACCACGGCAGGCGCCAGCGTACTTGGTCGAACCAGCCAAGGGCATCATTGATGCTCAGTTGCTGATTTTTGAAGGTAACCGGCAGTTGATTATGCCAGTCTTGCATTGCAAGCTGCGCTGGAGTGTTGAACACCATCAAATCGCGTTCAGCAATGCTCGCTTCATTAGCCGAGTTTGCCACCCTAAGCCGAATGCCCGGCATACCAGTGAACTGTCCCAACAGTCCCAACAAATTCAAATAAGTGTGGATAAGTTCAACATCAGGCTTAGCGGGCAAAACAACCGCCGTTCTCGACAGATCAGCGAAGCGTGTAAACGGATATCCCCCGTTCACCCAGGTCGATAGCTCAGGCATCCGGGCGTAGTGAGGTATGCCACTTATATCGATGGTTGAGCTGGGATAAATGGTACCCGCCGCATTAGTGATGGGCGTATCAGTGCAATTGCCTTTGATGGGTACAAAAAAGAAATTGCTCTTCATTTGATTCGCAAATGGCGATAGCACACTCTCTGGAAAATTTATTTCAACTCGTTGTTCTTGGATGGCCTTATCTCCCTCAAGCAATTGATAGGAGCGAATAAACTGATCATTCACCTCCAAATTTAAGCTTGAATTCTTCGCCAGTGGTATCGAGTTATAGCTGTAATGCAATGACAGCGTAATCCCTTTGCTCTCCCAGAAGAACAACGAAGGTGGTAAATCAAACGTGAACGGGAGAGTTCCAGTGCCTCTGACGGTCATCGGCGTGTAGTTGGTGAGTGCATCCAGCCTAACTGGTCCTGTACTGGGCACCCACCGAGGAGCGCTGTCAGGCCCTGGAATTGCAGGTAAACTAACACTATCCGTGTGCGCAGTTGCACCCTTGAGCAAGCTTGACCCCAAAACCAAGCTTTGCGCCGCCAGATTTAACTGCTGACTATTCTCGCCCAGCACCCAGAGAATTTTGCCATAAGGGTCGTTAGGATTGGCCGTAACGGCGAGCGTCGAACCATTAATCTTGGGCGCTCCAGGTAGGATTCCTTGACCAATCACGCCAAAAACCACCGCATTGCCTTTCGCGGGGATCTGGTTGACCTCAACGGGAAAATCGCTGCCGCGATAATCAGCCATCATGCCAAACCAGGATGCCACAATACCGGCTGCTTGTGCTGTCTCCGCATCCGGAGCCGACATAAATACGAAAGGCAGACGCAATTTCTGCGTATCAGATGGATAGAAAAAAGGAGCGGGCAGAAAACTCAGATCATTGCTAAGCGCCAGCCGAGACCCCGATATAACCAGGGAAGTCTGCGGCGATATCTTCGCCCACAAGGTCGTGTTCGTAGGATCCTCACACTCCATGGTGTAGTGCCCGATCAGCTGGAAACCGACATGGTTGTACTCAACAAATAAATTGGGGTTAATCGAAAAACTGAATTGGTTTTCTTTGCCTTGATTATCATCAGCCTTAACCGGGAAAGAACCGACTACCTGATCGTTAAACAATACATTGATTTGGCTTATGCGCGGCAACAAGCCGGGAGATACCTGATAGATCAGGTTCATTTCGGCGGAAGATACCACCAAGTTTGGCGGAAGCGATAAACTAACGTCCTGTATACCATTGATTCCATACAGATTCAGTCCATCCTTTGCTCCATCCTTTCTAACCGACCAGTGTTTTTGAAAGAGGCCGGTTGGACTAAGCACTAAGGAGGTGACAGGGTCATCTGAACCGTTGCTGTCCGCAGCATCGGCAGAATGCGATGAGCCAACCAGAAACCCCACAGCACAGAGCAGGGCAAGAATAATGGAAGAGACCTGTCCGGCGAGAGGCGCCGGTTCAAGTTTGGGTGACAGAAGATCCGGCTCCGGTTTCGTCTCTTCTTTGCCCGCAGTAGGCGCTTCTTCATAGGTACCCGCCTTACTGAGTAAACCCCTGATCAAGCGAAAAAATCCGATCATTGCAAGGTAAGAGATCTGAAAGAGGCTACGCAACGGTTGATCCGGTCGACGACCTTCCCCCCAACCCACCCAAGCGTCCGCCCGTCCATAAATTAACCGAACCAGATCCGAAAACTGAGCATGATTCATGTCTCTGAACCGGAATCTCATCAAATGATCCTCTGATTTGATAATTTGAATGGGTAATACATATTCATTACCGTCAAACAAGATGGAAAGATCCAGACTTTCTCCTTCTTGGAGAGCGCTATCACAGATCAAAAGCCCTCCCCCCTCGGAAATATCAACGGTTTTGGCCATGGCGTAGGCACCGTCCGCATGGGCTACGCGGGCGGGAAGTGCGATGGGAATCCGCACATTTTTTCTCAATTGCCTGGTTTCCCAATTTACACCCAATACGACCAGAATCATGAACAGGTTGTACACCGTCCAGGTCACCGTCATCACAATCGTCGGCACGTCTGCCGACGGATCTCCCCACCAGCGCAAGACACCGGCAATCAACCCACCGATATTCAGCAGGAACAAAATAATGAATGGGCGGGCAAATTTTTTGTCGAAATAATCCTTCATTACAAGACCACCTTTGGCCGTGACATTAAATTTACCGAGTTTCGGGTTAATGACTGCCAGCAGGGTGGGCAAGAGAATAAATGGAGCCAGAGCAGTCTCATATACCTCGTTCCAGAATGAATTTCTGTGTTTACCCTGAACGCGTGAGTTGGCAATAATAGCCAAGATGAGATGTGGCAAAACGAACGCGGCAATCGTCGGTGCATAGGCATCAATTATGAATAGACCGAAGTAAAGGTATAGCAGCGGTGCCGTCAGAAAAATCAGTCGGGGCAGGGCAAAGAAAAAATGCAGCATGGCATTGAGGTAGCATAATCGCTGCATGAATTGCAGACCGCGGCCAAACAGCGGATTGTCAATGCGCATGATCTGCGCCATGCCACGCGCCCAGCGGACGCGCTGGCCCACATGACCTGAAAAACTCTCCGTGGCCAGCCCAGCTGCTTGCGGCACATTGATATAGGCTGATTTCCAGCCAAGCCGCTGGAACTTGAGAGAAGTGTGCGCATCCTCCGTCACCGTCTCGATAGCGATACCTCCGATCTCATCCAGAGCCTCTCGCCGGAGCACTGCACAAGACCCGCAGAAAAATGTAGCATCCCACAGGTCATTGCCGTCCTGAACAATACCATAAAACAACTCGCCCTCATTGGGCACTTCCTTGAACACCTTGAGGTTTCGTTCAAAGGGGTCAGGTGAGTAAAAGTGATGGGGCGTCTGAACCAGTGCCAGCGCATCATCCTTTAGAAACCAACCCATCGACATTTGCAGAAACGAGCGTGTTGGCACATGGTCGCAGTCGAAAATGGCAATATATTTGCCGTTTGTCTTCGTCATCGCGTGGTTTAGGTTGCCGGCTTTAGCATGGGTGTGCTTTTCACGAATGATGTATTGAATGCCGACATCTCGGGCAAACTCGCGAAACTCTGCTCTTACACCGTCATCCAGCAGGCAGACATTGAGCTTGTCCGCCGGCCAATCCATTTGCATCGCAGCAAGTACCGTAGGACGCACTACTTCGATGGGTTCATTGTAGGTCGGAATATAGACATCCACGGCCGGCCAGTCGGACGGAGACGATGGCAGGGCCAATGGTTTGCGTTTCAGCGGGTTAGCGGTTTGCAAAAAACCAAGCACCAGAACAATCCATGCATAGAGTTCTGCAGCATAGAGAATCAGTGTCAAGGTCAAGTCATACCAGTGAAAATCAGGCGAATTGAAACCGAGCGTTTCCGAGGTTCGCCACCAGGCGTAACGTGCTGTCGAAAAAAGCGACAAAGCCATCAGAAAATAAGTTACCCAATACGCCTTTAACAGCCGGTTAGCCAGGACAGCGAGCAGAACAAACGCCAGCCCGAGCCATGCCTGGGACCTCCAGTCCAATGGAACCATAATCAGAGGGAAAAGCACAATCAGGCCAAAAGCGAAGACCAGCATCAGCAATAATTCTTCGAACGCTATGAAGCTTGTATTTTTTTTCATTCTGTCTGGTTTCGAATAATTGGCATTATAAACGCATGGGTAACCGGGTGATGTCTCTCAACCAGATGCTTAGTTTCTGGATCGCTGCCACAAAGGGGGCATCTGAACGATAGGTTTCGGGCAACGCGCCGCTGGCCAGCGCTTCTTGTACGCTATCATCGAGGGGCACCACAATGTCAAGCAGACGCTCCCTGATCCGATTCTTCAAGGCAGACCTGATCTCACGGTGGATTGGTTTTGTTTCATCATATTGATTCAAAACATAATAAACACCCCGCTCAGGGGGGGAAGTCAGTTTAGATACGGCTTGTTCAATTCGATTGATTATGATCAGGCCATTAATATCGGGACGTAATGGCACCAGTAGCAAATCAAGAAACTCAAAAGCAGAAGAAATCTCGGAAGACGCCTCAAAGTCATATAAAATGAGATCGGCATGTGAATGAATCGAACGGGCTTGCGAAACCAGATCGATGTCCGTTCGGTTGGCAATTATCAAGTTCAATGAACCCTGAGTATTTGGCAAGGTTAAGGAGTGATGCGTGATGGTGTCATCAGTGTCCACATCGAAGGGATCTTGCACCCCCAGATAAAAGGGCAATGGTGAGAACTGGGTTTGCCCCAAAACTAGGCAATGATAATGTTGCACACGTAATGAACTAGAGAGTGCCGCACAGAGCGTACTTTTACCAACGCCACCAGAATAGGAAGCAAAACCAACCACCAGAGCATCTTTGCTTTCAATCGGTGACCAATTACTCTGAAGCTTTGCCACCCATTTAAAGCGACTATCTTGATTTGCCTTCTCGACAACTTCCGTACGCGCGGACTTGATGTCACCCGGAGCGGAAAAAAGATATGCTTTCGGGGAAACGAATGCATTACCCAACCCGCCAATAGAAGGGTGCGCGTTTTCCTCCTCCGTCAATGGCGGGGTCAACTCTTTCGTTGCTTGGTGCTCCTTTTCTGGCTCAGGTATGTTTCGTAACTCGAATTTCTGGTATTTTTTCGAATCGAGAGCAAGGGTATCGAAAAGGTGCTGGACATCCTGCAGAGACTCCGTAACGGCGATATCTGGTTTAGTTGGTGCTTGCCGCCCTCTTCTCGAAAAAAATTTGAACATCTATACAGCTTCCAGCAAAAAACGTAGCGACAACGTAGCGACTTATATTGAAGGAGCAAATTGAATGCCAACTTATGTTCGATACCACTCAACGAGTGTTAATCTCCGTTCAAGGTGAATTCATCACGCCTGATTTTACCTCCCATGGTTCAACGGAGAGTTCAACACAAGTCTCGGGCAACTTCATACTAAACAAATACTCAAATGAGCCAATCAGACCAACCCCCTAAGGAATCTCTGCACTAATTCATCCACGGCTTCGTGCAGGAACGGGTTTGCGCCAGCTCCGCGTTCATGCCCATATTTTTCAATTACTTACTTCACTGAACGGCTGGGCATCAATACCCTGCATGGGAAGGTCTGCATTTGTGCAGACCTTCCCTTAGCAACTTATCGCCTTGTTAAGCTAATAGAAAAAAAGAAACGTCAACTTTTCGTGCGGCAAGTTCAGGATTTTTTGGCATGACGGTAACAAAAGAAATTGCTGAAATGCGTTGCCAGCGATCACACCCTCTGCAGCCGACTGAGCCCGGTTTCCCGCCCCCTCCGACGCGGCCAAACAACGCCTTTTTTCTTAGCCCATACGATGAAAAACAAACTCAATGGGATGCCATGGCATGTGACCAGTGAGGAATCGACGAACGACCGTACGACAAATTTGTCACAAAACGACAACGATATTTGAAAAATTGTGACAGGCTGACGACATCTCAGCGCCAAAACATGTGCATTGATGAGCGGTAGAAGTTCCGCCACCGGGGCAATCTCCTGTGCACGATATTGACATCAGCCGGCCTGGAAAATACCTGCCGGGTCGCCTTGACAAACAAGATATCTTCCCAGGCAAACGTTGGGAGCATTTATTTTGCTTGATTTCTATCTCGAGAACAGTCTCTGAATCGATCGACAATCATGATCTCTTCGGGTGAAGCATCTGGCTATCGCATTGAGCACACCAATTAACCAGCGACCCACGTTAGGGATATTCTTCTCAGCCCTTCAATGAGCAGATACTATTCCCCAGCGTCAGCGATTGGCACAATAACCAAAATCAGCCGTACTCCCGGGAGATAAAGTGGCATTCCAGTCGATCCCCTGAACGGACAATTGGGTACCATCCAGCACTGAAATCTCTGCGTTCCACACGGTGTAGATCATGCCGTCTCGAGGCACTACCGTGCGCCATAAGACTGGCTGAATGGTGTTATTCCTCACATCAACCTGCATGCAGTAACCGGCACCCCAGTCACTTGTTTTTGTCAGCACGGGACTCAATATGATTGCCGCAGGTTCTGGGGACGGCGCAGGATCGGGTGTCGGGGCAGGCGTGGGATCAGGCGTCGATGTCGGGTTGGGAGTCGGCGCAGGTTGTGTTTTCCGGATAGCACAATAACCGAACGTTGCCTGCTGGCTCGGTTGCAGCAGTTTGTTTGACATGTCCCCCACAGCAGAGAGCGTGGTGTCGTCTGTTGTGAGTACTACATTCCAAGAATTGGTCAAAGCATCGTTAAATGCAAATGAAACTGCCCAGTCTGCCGTCCGTTGACTTACATTGGTGATTGTCACCGTGTCGCAGTAACCGGCCTCCCAGTCAGTATAAACCACGTTCTTGAGCGTATACTCGCCCTCCTTCAACACCCCAGTAGGTGTGGGTGTGGGTGTGGGTGTGGGTGTGGTGGAATCACCCCAAAGATCCTGGAGTTTAGCAAGTTTATCCGGCCATATGGTCTGCCAGTCGTCTTCGAGCAGCCCGCCGGTATCCCCACTGTTCGGATTCCAGGACCAGTAAAACGAATTGCGGATGTTCTTTTGCTCCATCCAGTTGATCAGGGCATCAAACCAGATCTTTTCAATCGCCGAGCCGCCATGCCCGTAATGACTGCCAAATTCGGTCGGTGCGACTGTGTAACCAAGACCCACAGCAAAGCCGAACTGCGCATTCCAGATGGCGGGCATGTTTGTAGGAAAACTCGGATCGTTGAAATAAGGCTGCAAGTAAACGTCAGGCCCATAGACATGGGGTGCCAGAACCAACTTGTCTTGCGGGATGCTCAATGGCGTACATTGAATTGGGGCTATATTGCCGCCCCACCACGCATTTTCCGGGCTGGAACATCCCGACTGGCTACCAATGCCCTCGACGAAAACAAGTGCTTTGGGATCAGAAGCCAGCACGACGTTCGAGGCACGCTCTGCAGCGAGATTCCAATCGGTCGCCGTGTTGCCCGTTCCCCACGTGGCCGCACCATGCGGTTCGTTCTTCAGATCGATACCCAAAAAATGAACCACGTTTTTGTAACGGCTAGCCAAAAACTCAAGATCATTCAACCATTGTTGCTCTGTATACCCATCCGTATACCAGAGTTCCGAGATAGCGTTGTCATCCGGTCGATGGTGGTCAAGCAGAATGTACATACCGGCCTTGTCCAATGCATCCACGATGTAATCGAGCACTTGAAGGCTGTTTTTATTATTCAGTTCAGGGTTCAGTCCATAATCGACACTGTTGACCGGCACACCGTGGATTGCGTTGGGCGCCAGCGGCAGACGCACGGCGTTGATACCCAAAGATTTTATCTGCACGATCATGTCTTTGACATTTCGGGCCCACAACCCATGTGGAACATGGTTTGCGGTCTCAAAGCCGAACCAGTTCACCCCATGAAGTTCGATGACCTGCCCTTGATCATCATGAATCTGGCCTGCATCGACATAAAAAGCCTCTGCGCGCGGTATCTCCAATAGCATGAATAGCAGACCGACGGTACAGATCAGAGATCGTGATGAAAATATAGAAAGTGTGCGCTGTACATGTTTCATGGCGGAGTAACCTACCTCTAGAAAATGCACGATGACCAATGACTGAGTTCACCGGAATGGAATTCTGGTGGTAGCCCGGCTGCCGTCTCGAAGCAAGCACACCTCGCTTGCGCCAAGGACGACCCGTGGCTTTGCGTCACCGGCTTTCGCGCGGGTTTGCCTTTTGAAAAACCTTCCGTTATCAATTCTTATGAAGGATAAATGCTTTTCATTCGGAGTACACACCCTACACAATATAACAGTCAAGTGAAATTTTGGTGAATGCTTAAAACCCGGGGTGAATATCTGAGTCAAGTGGCAGTTCGAATTGAGGCTGGAATACTCCGCCCATCACCGTTCGCGAAGCGCGATCCATGATTAAAAACGATCAGCCGCGGAATTACATTTCTTCTTTCCTAGGACCCTGTCAGACTTAAGGGAAATCAGCTGCTAATCCATCTGGACGATTCATAGTTCGCCGTTTTTTTGGCAATAGAGCCCACTATTTCCCTGCAAAAGTGGCAAAATCTGCCCCTCTCAGCTCGATTTCCGCCACGATTCCTAAAGTCCTATAGGCTCCTAGCAAGGTAATCTAATAATGAATTAAACATCCGCTCAAACCATCCGACTTACATTTCCAGCTTATTTATTACAAATACTATTCGAATAAAACATCATTAACGTGCATCCTCCATACTGTCACACTAGAATGCTAACTTGTGAGTAATTAATGGTGGCTGCTCTCTAACCATTCGTTTCTTCACGACTCCGTGGATATCTGTTAAATCACCACATACTCAAGGTTAACTCAAAGGTTTTATTCGATGTTCGCAAAAAAAATCTCTCTGATGCTGGTAACCGCATTGATTTTTACCGGTCTGATGCTGTCGCTTGGGGTTCAAACAGCCGATGCGAAGCGGATCGGCGGCGGAGCTAACTTTGGCTCACAAAAGCAAAGCTTCAGCCGTCAAGCGACGACACCAACAAACCCGGCGAGTGCGCCGACTCGCTCCGCCGCACCGGCTGCTGGTGGCGCCAGCCGTTGGCTCGGACCCTTGGCGGGTCTGGCAGCGGGCGGTCTGCTGGCGGCCTTGTTTTTTGGTGGCGCGTTTGATGGCCTCAAGCCGATGGATTTCATCATCATTGCCCTGTTTGTTCTCGGCGCGTTCATGCTGATCCGGGCACTGCGCAAATCCAGCCAGTCTACGGCTTCGCCCTACGCGCGTTCAACGGCAGGCGCAATGCCCGGTCAAGCACCGCAACCGTCGAGCATCGGTTCGTTTTCAAACGCCGGATCATCACAAGCCACGCTCCCGAATGCGCCAGTCTGGTTCAACGAAGATTCCTTCCTGCAGGGCGCCAAGGAGCATTTCACCAATCTGCAACGTGCCTGGGATGCCAACGATCTTAAAACCATGCAGGAATACTTCACCCCTGACTTGTTTCTGGAACTGGCGCGCGAGCGTGCCCGTATCGGTGACGAAAACAACGTGACCGAAGTACAGAGCCTGAACGCACAACTACTGGACTTGAGTCGTGAAGGCGAATCGGTTGTGGCGTCTGTCCTCTTCCAAGGTATGGTGCGCGAGAATTACGGCCAGCCTGAGCCAATCGCTGAAATCTGGCATGTTCGCCACGCGGCGGACTCGGCTCAGGGTGATTGGTTGATTGTCGGCATTCAGCAATACAATCAGTCCATCCACTGATCAGCTTGATAATCAAAAGCCCGGATCGCCCGGGCTTTTTTGTGATCATGTAAATGTAAATCAAGCGTTCACGACGATTTTCTTCTCAGCTTTTGCACCCGACGAGCAATGAACCACAGTGGCGCCGACAGCGCATAGGCAGAGGCAATCAGCCATAAGGTAAGCGGAAAGTCCTTCAGCGCGAGCACAAACACCAGAATCAACAAAGGCACGCTCAAGAACGAAACACGAATCTGCGGACTCACGCTCTTGAAACTGTAGTACGGCATGCTCGACACCATCAATAGTCCGGTGACGACGGTTATAATCCAGACCCAACCGATATTTTCCTGAAATGGAATCCCGTGCTCTTCGAAGAACCAGACCATCCCCATCAGCACAGCAGCAGCAGCGGGTGAAGCCAGACCGACAAAGTACTTCTTGTCGACGGTTTCCACCTGAACATTGAAACGCGCCAAGCGAACCGCTGCTGCGGCTACGAACACAAAAGCGCCCAGCATTCCCCAACGGTCATCAATACCGTTCAAGCTCCACTGGAAGACGATCACTGCCGGAGCCAGGCCAAAGGAAATGACATCGGAAAGAGAGTCGTACTGCACACCGAAATCCGACTGTGTATTGGTCAACCTCGCCACGCGACCATCCAGACCATCCAGGATCATGGCTACGAATACGGCCATGGCCGCCTGTTCGAAATCACCTTGAATGGCGCGCAAAATCGCAAAAAAGCCGGCAAAAAGCGCGCCGGTGGTAAAGAGATTCGGTAACAGGTAAATGGCCTTGCGACGATGTTTTGGCGCCCCGTCATCCGTCATCAGGCTATCCGGCTCCAAATGCTTTTCCGATTCTTGATCCATCATGTGGTCACCTTATTCAGTTGATTGCGGACATTCTAAACGCAGAATGTGACGATCGTGCTGCGAAGCAGATTCCCCTCAAATAAAAAACCCAAACGGCAGGCTACTCCCTAGGGTAGGCCTATGTTTGGGTTGGCCCGGTCCCGCAGGGACCGGGGCTAGCTCAGCAAAAAACGATCAGATCAATTACGATCTTTATCGACGATCTTGTTCGCGGTAATCCACGGCATCATGCTACGTAGCTTGGCACCGGTTTGTTCGATCGCATGAGCCGCATTCTGGCGACGACGCGCTGTCATGGATGGGTAGTTGGTCGCACCTTCCGAGATAAAGGCCTTCGCGTAGTCACCCGACTGAATGCGCGCCAGAGCTTCACGCATGGCCTGACGCGATTCGGCGTTGATCACTTTAGGGCCAGTCACGTACTCACCATACTCGGCATTGTTGGAAATCGAGTAGTTCATGTTGGCGATACCG
>JAJYPA010000112.1 GCA_021795795.1 Pseudomonadota bacterium
GCCGCTCCTTCAGCCCGATAGCGGGCCACCAGGCGTTTGACCTGACGCGCACTCACCCCCAACTGCAGGGCCGCATCCCCCTGGCGCAGCCGCTTGCCCACCACCTGCTGGATCACCCCCAGCCGGTCGACCTCTTGGTGACTCATCGTAATATGCTCCTCTACCATCACCCCTCCCGAAACCAAAGGGGGACATTTTAGAATTGGACAAAGGGGACATTACGGCTTTGGGCTAACACCGGCATCGCCCATTCCTTGGTGATGTTTCTTAGCACCAGACAGATCAGCTTAGTTGCCGCCTCATCGTTCGAGAAATGCTCGCGTTTTTAATCACCTTGCGGATGCGCGCGTTAACCGACTCGACGGCATGGGTAGTTTAAATCACCCGCCGAATCTCAGGCGAGAAGGCGAAGAACGGTGTCATCGGGGCGTTGACCAGCGCATCAAGCGCCGCTCGCATCTCGCGGGGGCTAAACGCAGGGGCATTGCGTGCCGCTTCTATGGATTGCTGAGCCATAGAAAGCTTCCCGGGTTTGGTTTGATGTTCGGTCATATCGCGTTCCTCATTGGAAGTACTAAATATGCCTTACACACAAAAATTCGGATAGGATCCGTGCTTGCCGAGGCCAAGATGCTCAGCCTTCTCAGCTTCAAGCGCACGTTCCACCAATCGCTTGGGAAGTTGCTTGTGTAGCCCGTGCTCGCCAATCAGGTCTTCAGGTTTTTTGTAGTCAGCCAGCAGGCTATCAATCAGTTCGTTGCTTACGGTCATGACGTCTCTCTCGTGAATTACGGTAGTTTCCTGCCAAATGACCGTTTACACAAAAATTCGCACACCCTTTAGCTATGCGGCATGGTGTTCTAGCTTCAATCCAATAACCTTGTTGAACTCACAGACCTTGCAACCACCGATTTTATGTCTCGTGAGGTCACACGAAGACGGGTCAATCTAGTAGGCTTTTTCGGATTGTGTTTCTTTCCGGTAATATGATGCGATATTGACCGCATGTACCCATTTTCCCATTGTGACCTGCCCCATCTTCAAGATATACCCGATCCTCATCTTGTTGTGGCTATTGCTGTCGCCATTGGCAACGGCTGCAGAGTTGCCTCAAGGAAGCACCAAGGTGGTACACATCGGGGTCCTGGCCTTCAATGGGGAAGCCAGGACACAAGCGCGCTGGCAGGAGCTGGCGGATTATCTGGGCTCTGGCATACCGGGCTACCGCTTCGAAATCCAAACGCTGACCCACGATGGATTTAGCAACCGCATACGCAAGGGGCAGTTGGATTTCATTCTGACCAATCCTGCGCACTACGTTCGTCTGGAGGTCAACTTTGGTGCCACCCGTCTCGCGACCTTCCGAAGTCGCTATCGGGATCAGGCTCTGACGAGTTTCGGCTCTGTGATCTTCACCCGCAGTGACAGTGAAATACACAGCTTGCGGGATCTGCGTGGCCAACGCTTCGCAGCGGTCAACCCGGAGGCTTTTGGTGGCTTTTTGCTGGCACGCAAGCGTTTGCTGGATGTTGACATCAATGCCCTGCGCGACCTGCATCTACTATGGCTGGGCTTCCCCCAGGATGAGATCGTACAGGCTGTGCTGGAGGGACGAGCTGATGCCGGCACGGTACGTACCGGTGTGCTGGAGGCGATGATCGCGGATGGACGGCTACAACCCGATCAGGTGCGGGTGCTGGGGGCACGCGAGGAAAAAGACTTCTCCCTGCGTCTGAGTACCCAACTGTATCCCGAGTGGCCTTTTGCACGCCTGCCGCATACCGACCGGGAGTTGGCGCGTTTGGTGACGCTACGCCTGTTGCAGATACCCAAAGACTCGGCCATAGCGCGTGACACACAGGGGGCCGGCTGGACTATCCCGTTGAGCTACAGCAGGGTACACGACACCTTGCGCCAGCTGCAGATCGATCCCTATGAGCCTCATCCACCCAGCCTGTCTGAAATGTGGCGCAGCCACGCAAGCACTATAGTCATGCTGCTGATCGCAGTGGCCCTAATTATTATGACCAGTGTCTACATCCTGCGTATTAACCACCGGTTGAATGCCTCACAACAGGCCCTGACCCGTAACAAGGAGGTACTGGAGACGCTGGTGGAACACAGAACCCGGGCGCTGATCGCAGCCAATGAGGCGCTGCAGCAGGATATTGAATCGCGGATCCGCTACGAGGAGACCCTGCACGGCGGCTGCGAATGCATGCAGGGGATCCATACCCTGATCATTCGCAACGATCTGTCACGCGAACAGCGCCTGCAGTCCATTCTCGACCAGTTGCAGCAGTATTTCGGCGCCGATCAGATACTCTTGAGCCGGGTCGACAACCACACCCAGGAGCTCGAGCACTGCACTGCGAGTCCGCCGTTGTCACATTCCGTACCTGCGTTGCAACCGCATTTGGCTCGCATAGCCATCGACAGCCGGCGTCAGGTCGAGAAAGAACTGGCAGGATCAGACAATCCGTCACGCCACTACCTTGCCTGGCCGGTGGTGCGCCAGGGCAAAGTGGTCTGCCTGATCGAGTTTCTGGGCAAGCCCGATTGGGCGGAAGAATCCCGCCTCAACGGCAATAACGAACTGGAGATGCGCATCCTTCAGTTGGTGGCCCACTGGCTGGCTCATGAGAACGATGCGCTGGCCCGCGAGGCGCAAAAGGCAGGGGCAGCACAGCATCTCGCCGGCCTGACCCCGCGCGAGCGCGAAGTGTTGATTGAGGTGGCAAGGGGCGCGCCTAATAAACTGATTGCAAGGAGCCTCGCAATCAGCATCAAGACCGTGGAATTACACCGTTCCAACTTGATGAGGAAGCTAGGAATCAGCAGTGCCGCCGAACTCACCCGGCTCGCCGTGCAGGCTGGCCTGGTCGATATGGAATGGGAAGTTTTAAAAGCAAAAACAAACAGATAGAAGAGAACCTAGGGTTTTCTCTAGGCTCCTGTCCGTAATTGATCGTATTGTCTGTGGGCTGCCCGTAAACCAAGATCAAACCTCCACACAACCCCTGAGGAGGGCAGACTAATGCATATCCGTAAAACAGCCATCTCAATTATGGCCGGTGCCGTCCTGGCGTTGGGCTCAACATCCCTGTTGGCAGCCGGTCAACAGGCCGACGCAGGCTTAGGCCACGACTATCGCAGTTTCCACACCGGCGGCACCATCGAATACGGCAAGATCGGCGATTCTTACACCGCCAACCTTGTCGTATATCTGGCCGGCAACCAGTTCATGGTGATGGAGGAGCTGATCCAGGATTTCCAGAAAAAGAACCCTGACATCAAGACCATCTACGTGGAGACCATACCGCCGGGTCAGATCCTTAAAGGTCAGATCCTCAAGCAGGGCGAGATCAACGGCCAGAAGACCGCACAGAACCCTGACATATTCGCCAGCGTGAACTTAGGTCACCTCAAAAGCCTGGCCAAGAATGGGGTGATGAATGACTACATGATCTACACCCACAACAAGCTGGAGCTGATGGTAGCCAAGGGCAACCCCAAGGGCGTACAAGGACCTGAAGACTTGGCGCGGGATGACTTGGTCAAGTCGCTCCCCAACCCGCTGACTGAAGGCATCTTCAAGTTTTACGGCGCGCAGATGCTGAAAGATCTGGGCATATACGATCAGGTAACTGGCGGGAAAATGTGCAAGAGTTGCTGGGCGGTGCCTGATAAGACCTGGTTTACGGCGCGCCATCATCGCGAAACTCCCTACCGCATCGAACACGGCGAAGCGGACGTCGGTATCGTATGGACATCCGAGGTGCTGCATGCTCAGGCCGAAGGTCGGCCAATCGAGGGCGTAGCCATTCCTGCACCCTACAACATGGAGGACAAAGTCGGCTATTCAGCTGGCGTTCTGTCGACCGGACGCAACCCCTATAATGCCATGCGTTATCTGGCCTACCTAGGCACCCCGGATGCCCAGGCCATCTACGCCAAGTACGGTTTCTCGAAAGCCAGTGACGCAGACCTCAGACTCAAGCCCCTGAACTAGGCGTCAGCAACACCCCCTCGTTGTTACGTGGGGGCTTATTGCTTTCTGCGGTCCCCCATCAAGTCATCCTGTAGTGGCAATCCCCATCTGTATTCCGCCGCACTAAACATTTCTTTTTTTGATCAAGACCTCAGCCCACAACAAGCGCCCTACCCTGTTTTCACGGATGGTTGCAAAAAGGCCAAAAAACTTCTGATCATGCCTAGCGAGATTACGTCGCGTCCATGAATTACAGAACCGCTCGATGTAATCGAATTGATCCGACCAAAACCTATCGCGTGTTCGATAGACAATTTACACTTCAATCCGAAATCTGCTCCAGCGTACGATTTTTTCAGTGGTTCCTTAGAATCACATCAGTTAATTGGCTTGCAAGAAATTCACTTTCTTCCAATGTGTAGATGATTAATGGACGAATTTTTAAAGTATTTCCAGACTTTCCGCTGGTACTGATTAGCACTCCTCGCTTTTTTATCGCTTCAACAATACGTAGACTGCTGACAGGGTCTGGTAGCCCTTTTTCAGTAACTATATCCACGGCCACGGACAATCCTTGGATACGAATATCACCTACCGCCGGACATAGTTCAGGCAAATTCCTTAATCCCTCCTCAATGATATGACTTTGAGTGCGAACATTGCCCATTAGGTCCCGTTCTTCAATTTCATCCAAAACGGCATGCGCTGCGGCCACTGCTACATTGTTACCTCCGAACGTATTAAAGTAACTGTCCGGAATGAAATCATCCAGATGCGACCGCATCAGAATGGCTGCAATGGGATATCCATTGCCCATGGGTTTGCCCATCGTGATGATATCCGGTTCGGCACCATGCACTTGAAATCCCCAGAAATTTGTTCCAGATCGTCCAAATCCTGGCTGAACTTCATCAGCAATATATATACCGCCGTGCCGATGAATAATCTCTACGGCTTGCCTAAGAAATCCTTCCGGCTTAATAGCCAGACCATCACTGGTGAAAAACGAATCAAAAATACCCCCGGCAAAACGCACCCCTTGGATAGCCATGGCGTCTAATGCCCGTTCAATACCCGTTAAAAAATTATTAGTACCGTCTCCACTGAGGCAAGGGGCAGGGACTGGATATATTTTAATCTGCAAGCGATCAGCCAGAGCTGCATATCCGTCCATGGATGTAGTCAATGTTTGGGTTAATCCAGTCAGACCATGATAAGCATGTTCAGACACAATAAAACCATTGCCTCCGGTAACTTCCATGGCAATGCGCATGCCTAGGTCGTTGGCTTCACTACCTGTGCAGGTCAGAATGCTCCGCCAGGTACCCTGGGGATGTTTGTCCTGAATTCGTTCAGAAAGACGACAAAGCTCATCATTAACATAGCGTGTATGTGTACACAGAGTGGATAATTGCTCAGTGATCGCTTGATTCACCCTCTGATTGGAATGTCCTACTGACACTACGTTGTTGTAGGCATCAAGGTATCTCCGCCCGTTCTTATCAATTATCCAAGCACCAGTTCCTTTTATTGGTATTAATGGCTCCTGATAGAACAATTCGTATTTCTCGCTTAAAGTATTACGTCGACGCTTGATGTAATCGGGGATATCATTACTGCTGCTGATAGCATAGCTATTAAGCTTAAGCATAGAGAATTTTTCCTTTTAATTGAAACTAATTTTATGGCTGATGATATCAGAGACCACATCGAACGACTGATATAACCAGGTATCACCAATTGACTGACAATATACGCTCTCACGATGTGAAAAATACCAAGCCATAAGTTGCACTCGGCGTAATCCGATAAAGAAAGGTAGAAGATCGACTTCTTGTTTGCTTAATTTAGTTTGGTTTTGATATTGAGAAATAAAATGACCCAACCACTCTGGCATATCAGGCCGATGCTCAAGAAAACTGACTGTTGCAGCAACGTCGAACAAATACCAGGAGTGACAACAGTCATCAAAATCGATGGTAACAACCCCTCCATCGTGCAAGAGGACATTGGTTGGTCGCATATCGGCATGGATCAATCCATATCGTCCCGTAGAATCGTACCGAGCAAGCCGAGAACGCAATTCCGCTATAAAGCCTAAAATTAAATTCCGTTGCGGTTGATCTATGTAATCAGGATGATCCCAACTTCCCCAAACAGCGTGTGATCCAATAATTTCATCCAGTGTCCAGCGTGGCCGACTTTTTGTATAGTCCTGAGTGATATTGGTAGAAACTTGGTGCATACGCCCCATAATGCTACCCATTTTCCCGTACGTGTCATAAAATTCAACTTCTTCAGGATGATGGCCTTTTACCCAGTGAAACAAAGTGACAAGCCGATCACCTTCAACGGTGTGCAGTTGTGATACAAAATGACCATCGCTTCGCCTGACCGGTTTGGCAGTTGCGATGCCATTATTAGAGAGGACCTCAACGAACTGGAGCTCTGCATTTATTTCTTCTAGGCAATGATATCCTGGCCGCTGGACCCGCATTGCAAAGTCTCCCCGCTCGGAAATAATCCGATAGGTGTGATTCTCAGAGCTGGTTACAAATTGGATTTCGTTTATGGACCCCAATTGGGGATATAGCGCACTGACTTGCCCCGCCATGTTTATTAATGGATCAGCTTTGCTTTCAATTACACTGTTATAATCGACGAGTACCATTAAACATCTCCAAAGACAACGAATTTAACTTACTCTTCAGCAGGTTTAATCCCTGTTAGAATATTCTTAAACTGCTTGTTTTATCAGTAGGCTGGAGCAGCTTTCAACACCCTGATAATGCCCGCTTCTAACATCACGAAACGCCTTTCAGATTTTGAAGAAGATCGTCTGCTGATATGACCTGGCAGTAGATGTTGTTGATGATTTCGAGCTCCTTGTCGTGCAGTTCTTTGGAGCCTGCGGCGCAACCATCCTCGATCACCACAGTATTGAAACTTTCGTCAGCCAGACTGCGGACTGTCGAGGAGATGCACTGATCGGTGAAGATCCCACAAACCACGACATGCCGAATGCCCATATTGCACAGGATCAGCCGTAGATTCGTTCCGGTCAGCGCCGAATCGGTTGTCTTGGTGACCACGATCTCGTGCTCGAGCGGCCCGACTGGTGCATAAATTTTCGATGGCTGTTCGTCGTGCGGCAACAAGAGGTTGTTGAATCCTGGGCGACGCTGACTGAGCGAGCGATCTACCCCATCCGGTGTCAGGCAGGCGATCCGGGCGTGGAACACCGGCATGCTCGCCTTGCGGAAATACTCAAGCAGACGCTGTACCGTCGGCACGACAGTCTCGTTCATTCGCTCGTGAAACGGTGTCCAGGACTCGTACTCGGCCAACTCGGCATCTGACAGCCCCTTCGGTTCCGATCGATCCATGTAGGTGTTCTGGATATCGATCACCAGCAGCGCGGTTGCTTCCGGCTCCAGTTCGAGATCCGGGATCTGCGCATGTTGGTAATAGAACGAACGGTAGCGATCCTTCCAGTGCATCTTGGTCGTCACGGCTCAGGCATCCACTGCTTCGAGGGTTTCCGGCAGCACCTGACCACCATCGACCACCAGCGACTGCGAGGTAATATATCCGGCGTTTTCCTGCGCGAAGAATAAGGCAGCAACGCCGATGTCCTCAACATCGCCGAGTCGCTTCATTGGAATCGAGGACGTCATGGTCTTAAGGTAGGCCTCACCCAGATCGGCAAGACCTTCGGTGTAGATGTTCCCCGGCAGAACGGCGTTGACCGTGATGCCGAACGGCGCATATTCGATTGCGGCAGTACGCATGAATCCAAGCTGTGCGGACTTGGTTGCGCCATAATGCGCCCAACCCGGTAAACCGGTGATCGGTCCTGTGATCGAAGACGTGATCACGATGCGACCGGCTTTACTCTTCTTGAGTTGCTCACTTGCTGCCTGAATGCTGAACAGCATGCCCTTGACATTAACGTCGAATATGTCATCCCAATCCTGCTCGGTCATATCGTCGAGCTTGGCGGACGGAAACATGCCGGCATTGGCGCAGAGCACGTCCAGACCACCGAATTTCTCGACGGTAGCTGCTACTGCTGCCTTCATGGAATCAAGGCTTGTGACGTCACCTGGAACAAACATGACATCGCCGCGACCAAAGGCCTTCAGTTCCTGCTCGACGACCGCGCCCTTCTCGGCATTACGGGCTGTGATTACGACGTTGTAACCATTTTTGGCGAACACGCGCGCGATGCCTTTGCCTATGCCCAGCGTTCCGCCGGTAACCAATACGGTGCGTGTATCACTCATAGATCTTCTCCTTGGGCTTCATGAATTTGACTGCAAAGAAAAACAGCAGGGTGGTAATGCCGGCTGCGATCACCGAGAAGGTGCCCATCGCCGGAATCAGTGGAGAGTAGCCGCCAACCATCTTGGCGTAGAGCCATTCGGGCATGGTCACGTCGGCACCATCGGTGTACATCGAAAGGGCAAAGTTACCCCACGACATCAGGAAGGCGAACAGGGCAGCCGAAATCATTGACGGCAGCATCAACGGCAGTGAAATACGCCACAGGATCATTCGTCGGGAAGCGCCCAAGTCGGACGCCGCCTCTTCAAGGGAGGGATCGAGACTGTAGGCCTGAATCGCCATGATTAACGTAGTGATCGGCGTGATCCAGATCGCATGCGCGACCACAGCCGTCTTCCAACTCGGAGTTATGCCCAGGAAGGTGAACCAGATCAATAGTGCCAGCCCTAAAACCGTCTGCGGGAAGAAGATAGGCAGGATGATGATTTTCTGGAACAGCTTGCGGCCCTTCCAGTCGTAGCGCGCGAAAGCCAGTGCCGCGAAGAACCCCACAACCACGGTAATGATCGTTACCATCGCTGCCACGGTCAGTGACGTCTTGATGAGCTCCGCCACCGTTAGCGAATCCACCATCTTCTCGTACCAACGGGTACTGAATGCACTGAATGGGAAGCTGAAGTAGCGATGTTCGGATATCGAAGCCAGCGTAGTAGCGAACAGCGGCATGTACAGCACCAGCAACACGCCGATGGCGTAGATGGCCAGGAGATTCCGCGTGATTTTTGAACGTTGCATGCGTCTCTCCTCTTACTTTCGAAACAGCCGGTCGAGTTCGACCTTGGAAAGTACGTAGGTCAGCATCCCACCGATGATCAGCAGCAGGGCTGTCGAGAGCGCGGAGCCCAATGGCCAGTTCTGTGCGTAGGAAAAGATGCTCTCAATGTTCTGTGTGATCGGAATGACCTTGCCACCACCAAGGATCTTCGCTTCGGAAACGGCACCGACAGACAGGACAAAAGTCAGTAGCGAGCCGATCAGAATGCCCGGAGAAGACAATGGCAGATCGATACTGCGGAAAATCAACCACCAGTTAGCTCCGAGATCATTTGCAGCTTCGCGGACCTGATCCGGGATCATCGAAATCCCCAACACCAGCGGAAATAGCATGAATGGCAGGTAGACGTAGCTCATGCCGAAGACGATCACCGGAACGTTGTACAGTGCGTTATCTAGTCCCAACCCGAACTGCTTGAGCGTGCCGTCAAAGACCCCTCCCTTCATCAGGGTCAGCGACCAACCGAACAGACGGATGTTCTCGGACACGAACAGGAGCAGCACAACGGCTAGCGTGATCAGCGTCGCCCCACGGTTGAAGATCTTGGCCATGGCAAAAGCCAAGGGGTAGCAGACCACAAGCAGGATCGCCGTGGTTAGTCCCGCCAGAAACAGCGACCAGAGCAGCGATGTGATGTAGGTGTCACTGCCAAGGATTTCATTGTAGTTCTGTAGCGTCGGCATATGCCCCAGGCCAAAGGTTTTCGCCGGCATGAAGCTGAAAACCACAATCAGCAGCAACGGGACAATAAAGCCGAATAACAGCAGGGCAATCCCAGGTATGGAGAACAGAACGCCGGGACTGGGCGCGACGCGCTTGGGCTTTTGATTGTTCGACAACATCTCAGGACTCCAGGAGCATGCTGTCTTTGATTAACCAGCCGACAAAGACCTCGGCATTATCGCTATCGAACTTGGTCTTGCGCTCGACGGTCAGCAGGTGCCCATCGACGTCGACGTGATACTGGTACCGCGAACCCAGCATGTATTCGTTCACGAGCTTCCCGGATACCTGGTTGTCGTAAGGACCGGGCTCTTCGGTCAGGTGCAGGGTTTCAGGGCGTACCAGCAGCGTTCTGGTTTCACCACTGGCCAGTTTCTTGGGCAACGTCAATGGGTAGTGGCGCCAACGCGGGGTGGTCCACTTTCCGGTTGGACTATTGTCTCCTGCTACGTTGAGCAGGTTCACCTCGCCGATAAATTCGGCAACGAAGGCATTTCGTGGCTTTTCATAAATGTGAGTCGGTGTGCCAATCTGTTCAATGTTGCCATCACGCAGGATCGCCAGCCGATCGCTCATGATCATCGCCTCTTCGAGGGAGTGCGTGACATAAACAAACGTCTTGCGCGTCTTGCGTTGAATATCCTTCAGCTCCTTCTGCAGGATCTTGCGCAGACGGGCATCAATCGCTGAAAGCGGTTCGTCGAAGAAAAGTATTTCCGGTTCATAGGCTAACGCTCGAGCCAGCGCCACCCGCTGACGCTCACCGCCGGACAATGCGGTCACTTTCTTGCTGTAATAGCTTTCGGGCAAATGCAACATGTCCATGAGCATGCAGGTCTGGGTACGCCACTCGGTAGGTGAAATCCCCCGGGTACGCATCGGAAACTGAATGTTCTGCGCCACCGTCATGTGGGGAAACAAGGCCAGAGACTGGAACACCATGCACGTAGGGCGCATGTTTGCGGGCACGTCATTGATGACCTCCCCATTCAGCAAAATTTCACCCGACGTCGGGCGCTCCATCCCGACCAGCATGCGCAGCAGGGTCGTCTTGCCGCTGCCAGAGGGACCAACCAGTGTAAAAAATTCCCCCCTTTGCACCTCCAGGCTGACATCCTTAACAGCTTGAAAGTCACCGAAACGCTTGCCGATGTGCTTCAGTTCCAGAATCGCGTTGTTTTCAGATAAGAACACTTTCTTTTCAACCTCGTTACATCAAAACCGATCAAACCTTGCGCCTAGCGTCGAGATATATTTTGTACATCTCGTCGTAATCAGGGTTGACGTCGAAATCGATGGACCCATCCATTTCTTCTTCGAGGGTGTCCCACTGGATGGCATCTAGCTCGTCCTTGTCGAACAGGGCCATCGTATCCTTGCTACCCATCTGTGCGACCGGGTTGTAAGTCCCCTCGGCAAACGCGACGCGTTTGGCAACCTTCGGCTGCTGTACATACTCGAGGAACTGCGGCGCCAGCGTGGAAGGGTTCGGGTTGTTGACCAGTGAGGTCACTTCTATCCATACCACACCACCCTTACCATTGACCGGGCCAGAGTTTGGGGTAATACCGCGGACTTCGCTCCGGCCGTCATAACGGGCCGGTGACGCTGTGTAGGTGCCGCCGGTGAAGTAGGCGTCAATTTCGCCGTTGATCAGCGCAGTGTTCATGGCAACTAGATCACCGCTCAGGAGCTTCGCACCAGAGAAGATCTGTTCGGCAACGGTTTTGAACTTGGCGAGCTCTTCGGGGGTATGTTTGCGGAACGGATCGAAGTCAGCTGTCAAGCACAAGTGGATGACATTCCAGTTGTCGTAGGTCAGAACGCCGTAACGCCCCTTCATCTTCGGATCGAGGAACAGCTTATAGCCTTGATCCTCGGCCATCTTCTTGGAAATTTTCTTGGTATTCACCACGAAGCTGAACGGCCCGAAACGCTGGGTCATGCCGATCAGGTCCTTGCCGCTCGGGTCGAGGGCCCACTTGATCGGCGTACCGTCCTTCTCGCGGAAGTACGGCATCATTTTTTCAAAATATGGCTCAAAGCGGTTGCGATCCAGCGGCTTGATCAGATTGGCGGGATAAAGCTGTTCTCGTGCCCAGGGCTGGTTAACGTTGATCAGATCCCAGATATTGCGCTCACCGGCACGCAACTTGTTGATCATGTCCGGATCGTCCGTGCTGGACTCTGCACGGATCTTGGCATCGGGGTGCAGTCGACGGAATGGATCGAGCACATCACCGGTGTTGTATCCCTCCCAGCAGAGAATGTTGAGGGAGTCCGAACGTGCCGCCAGCGCACGGTTGGGCAATATCGGACCGGCGAGGCCAGCTAGTGCCAAGCCAGCGGGAATCTTCAGGAAGTCACGACGATTCATTGGCATATCTCCTTGTATCTCGTTAAATGGCGAGTCTGGTATATACCAGTCTTAGGAAGATCTATGCCAATTATAATATTATGTTATTTATCAATTTGTTATAATATTTTTTGACTAAGCGGGCGTGACAATATTGCACTTGGTACGTGCAGCCAAGCCTCCTCATGCGCAAATATGTTGCAATGGAATGGGAAGAACGTGAATCAGACAGGTGTCGCAATGTGAAGCTCAATTGCGCCGGGTAACCAGTGCTCGGCATCAAACTCGATCAGTTTGCCTTTGGCGAAACGCAAGCGCTCAATCATGAGACTGTGCGTTCCCGGCGCGACCCCCATGGCAGCCGCCTGAACCGCATCAAGCAGAGCGGAGCGGACATTCGTTTCTTCCCGATCGATCTCAATCCCGTAATCTCTGACAAGCAGATTAGTGATCGAATCGCAAAGATTGTGTCCGAGCACGTCCGGCACCGCATCAGATACCAGAAAAATGGATTCAAACATCACCGGGCGGTCATCAAGATAACGAACACGCTGCAGACACGAGGCTTCGCCACCACTTTTGGATCGAAGCGGCTCTGGTAAATTTGTGCTCGTAAACGTACCACTTCCAAGCAGCTCGATCCGAGCAGCCCGGCCCTGAGCGCTAGCCATGCTGTTGTAATTCGCCTTCTGCCCCAAGTTATAGATGAAACGAGAGGGGCTCACAAACCAGCCACGACGGCTCTTTCCATATACCAAGCCGTCTGCTTCAAGCTTGATCAGAGCTGCTCGCAGTGTCAGGCGAGAAATCTTCAACTGTTTGCTGAACTGGCGCTCAGGAGGTAGTCGAGTCCCGGATTGGAGATTTCCGTTAGCAATCTGCTCCGCAATATAGTCGGCGACGTCCTGGTATCCATTCATGATTGCAGTGCTCGATAAAGTAATGGGTTCTATCCCGTTTTGACGAACAGTTGTTAAAAAGGCAAAAAACTTCTGCTCCTGCCTGCCGAGTCTACGTCGCTTCCGTGGATTGTGGAACCGACCGAAGGCGGAAAAAGATAAGGGGTGTGGCGATCAACGGGGCGGACGCGGTTCATAATGGACATCGCGGCGAGAGGAGTGGGTGCTATTTACACCACATTTTGAAAATGTCCGACAGGCTCCTCTAGTAAGTTCCAAAAGAAAAGGCTTGGACTGTTACGCCTAAGCCTTTGATTTATATGGTGGGCCCAGCAGGACTTGAACCTGCGACCAATCGATTATGAGTCGACTGCTCTAACCAACTGAGCTATAGGCCCTGATAGGGGCGCGGCAGAGTGCCGCCTGACTTTCCGTTAGGGAAGCGCTGATTTATTCAGTGCTTCCCGCTTGGGGCAGGATGCCCCAACACGAACAAAGGCGTAAGTCTTTGATTCGTTTGAGCCATCGCGGGCGTGTACCGCGATGAGCGAGCTGATTTATTCCAAGGATGGAATAAATCAGCATTTACTTAGGGAAGTCTGCACAAATGCAGACCTTCCCGTGCAGGGTATGGAAGCCCTGCCGCTCAATGACGTAAGTCATTGAAATGCGTAGCACAAGACGGGCGTGTACCGGCTTGTGCGTTTCTGCACGCATCCATGGATGGATTCGTGCAGAGATACCTTAGAGGTCAGTCGATGTTCATTTCGATGAAGCTGCGCAGCCGCTCGGAACGAGACGGGTGGCGCAATTTACGCAATGCCTTAGCCTCGATTTGCCGTATGCGCTCGCGCGTGACATCGAACTGCTTGCCGACCTCTTCCAGCGTGTGGTCGGTATTCATACCAATACCAAAGCGCATCATTAATACCTTGGCCTCACGCGGGGTGAGTGAGGCGAGAATCTCGCGCACGATCTCAGACAGGCTGGCGTTTGTAGCCGAGTCCATTGGCGAAATAGCGCTCTGATCTTCGATGAAATCCCCCAGATTGGAGTCGTCATCCTCGCCGATCGGGGTTTCCATGGAAATCGGTTCCTTGGCGATTTTGAGCACCTTGCGAATCTTGTCTTCCGGCAGATCCATACGCTCGGCCAGTTCTTCCGGCGTGGCTTCCCGTCCCATTTCCTGCAACATCTGACGGCTGATACGGTTCAGCTTGTTAATGGTTTCGATCATGTGCACCGGAATACGGATGGTGCGCGCCTGGTCGGCGATCGAACGGGTAATGGCTTGGCGAATCCACCACGTGGCGTAGGTCGAAAATTTGTAGCCACGGCGGTATTCGAATTTGTCGACCGCTTTCATGAGGCCGATGTTGCCTTCCTGAATCAAATCCAGGAATTGCAGGCCACGGTTGGTGTATTTTTTGGCGATGGAGATCACGAGCCGCAGGTTGGCTTCGATCATTTCCTTTTTCGCGCGCCGCGCCTTGGCTTCACCCAAGGTGATGAGGCGATGCACTTCACGGGTTTGTGCCACGGTCAGCTTGCTGTCGCGCGCGACGGTATTGAGCCTTTTTTGCAGGCGTTCGATCTCCGACCGTACTTGAATGAACTTTGCTGTCGGCTTGCCTTTGGTGGCGATATCGATCCAGCCGATGTCCGACTCGTTGCTGCGGAAAGCCTCAATGAACGTTTCGCGCTTGAGACCGCCTTTTTCTACGGCTTGATGCATGATTTGCTTTTCAAGCAGGCGAATCCGGGCAATGGCCTGACGAATTTGATTGAGCAGTTTTTCATTGAACGCCGGGTTGAGCTTGAGCTGGACCAACTGGTCGGCAAGACTGGCGAGGTATTCCGGTGAGCGCTCGTCAAGGTTCTCGGCCAGGCGCTTGATTTCCATCAGGTGGATCCGCACGAGTTCAGGGTCGAGCGTGTTGTCGACTACCGCTTCTTCTTCGGTATCGTCGTCTTCGTCCTCGTCTTCATCCTTGTCGTTTGTTTTGTCCGATTTTCCTTCTGCGACGTCCAGAGGTTTTTCTTCAGCATCTTCGGGAATTTCGACTTCCGGTTCAATAATACCGACGATGACATCCTGCATACGCAATTCCCCCGCTTCGATCCGGGCGTAGTGTTCGAGCAGGGTTTCTATGGTCGGTGGGTAGAAGGCCAACGCACGGGTGACGTCGATCAGGCCTTCTTCGATGCGTTTGGCGATTTCAATTTCGCCTTGACGATTGAGCAGATCGACCGTACCCATTTCGCGCATGTACATACGCACGGGGTCAGTGGTGCGACCGAATTCAGCATCGACTTGAGATGCGAGCACGGCGACGGCTTCTTCAGTGGCATCTTCGTCGCTGGCAGCGCGGGATTCGTCGGTCAGCCCAAGGTCATCGCCATCGGGGGCGACATCGGAAACGGAAATGCCCATTTCCTGAATCATGCCGATGATGTCCTCGATCTGGTCGGCATCGACTAGGGCTTCGGGTAAATGGTCACTTATTTCCGCGTAGGTCAGGTAACCCTGTTCCCGGCCGCGAGCGATGAGTGATTTGATGCTGGCCTGCTGGTCTTCGTACATGTGCGGCATTCACCTAGTTGGCGTAAATTTTCGAACCGAGGATTATAGCGGCTCAAAAAAAAATTGCCGCAATTTCTATTAATTCAGTAAGTAGACGGGTTCGTATGGCCATTGTTCGGTAATTCAATCCTTTAGTACTTCTGATTTTTTTCTCGCTCTGCCATGAAGTGCGCCAACGCCTGCCGTGACGCCTGTTTGCTTGCGGAATCCGACTCGCTACGATGCAGTTGGATCAGGGTGTCGTGGAGAATGTCCTGTGCGGTATCGGAAGTTTCTATGCCCTGAAATTCGATGGCGAGCGCGGTCTTCGTTTCTTCCGCTCCCCAGAACTCGGTGGCCGATTGAACCCACTGCGCACGCGGTTGTGATGCCAGCAGCCGGAACCCTTCGGGAATCCTGGCGTTGAACCAGACTTCCGGTGCCAGAACCCGCGGCAATAGATCGGGGTGTTTGAGCACGATCGAGAGAATCAGTGTCTGTTTGGCGTAACTTTGCGGTTTGCTGCGCGGTAAGGTGGGCTCGTTAGGCGCTGAGTTTTTTTTGTAAGCCGCACGCCAAACCCCGGTGTGTTCGTTGATGCGACGTTGTGTGATGCGCTTGAGCGCACCGTCTGGCAGGGTGCGAATCCAGTCGTTGCCCTGTTTGGATTTTTTCGCCATGGCCGCCGTGTCCTGCCCCGGTTCCATTTGATCGAGCAGTTGCAGGATGAAATTGTCGAACGACAGACTGTGGTGCTCGATCAGCTCGATAAAAGATGATTTTCCCTTGGCTTGAATGAAACTATCCGGGTCCTCGCCATCGGGCAGAAATAAAAAGCGCAGGTCTCGTCCATCAGTGAGATGGGGCAGAGCCACGTGCAGTGCCTTTGTCGCAGCCCGGCGCCCGGCAGCATCGCCATCGAAACAAAACACCAGGCTGGGGCTGAAACGATACAGGCTTTGTATCTGTTCGTCGGTCGTCGCCGTGCCCATGGTCGCGACTACGTTGCGCACGCCGTGTTGCGCCAGCATCACCACGTCCATGTAGCCTTCCACGATGATGACGCGAGCGGGTCGGGCGTCATCGAGCCTCGCTTCATACAGACCGTAAAGGTTTTGGCCTTTGTGGAACAGTCTCGATTCGGGTGAGTTGAGGTACTTGGGTTCGCCCGCACCTAAAATACGACCACCGAAGCCGATGATCTGACCGCGTTTTTCCCGGATCGGAAACATGATGCGCCGTCGGAAGCGATCGTACTGTTCCCCATCGTCTTTCTGCACGATCAGACCGAGTTCAAGTAGCTCATCACGCATTTTCGGCTTTGATTCGCAGTGGGCCAGCAAAAGGTTGCCATTAGGGGCGAAGCCTAATTGGAACAAGGCCGCCGTCATGCCATTAACGCCGCGTTGCTTGAGGTAGTCGATCGCTTCCTGATGCGCGCGAAGTTGGCGCTTGAAGTGGCTGTTGGCGAAGCTCATGCTGTCGAGCATGGCGGCCTGTTCTTCCAGTGCCTTATGATCCACTTCGCTGACAGGCAGCGTCATGCCTGCACGTGTCGCCAGTTCCTCGATCGCGCCGCGAAAATCTCGATGCTCATAATCGATCAGAAAACTGACGGCATTGCCATGTGCCCCGCAACCGAAGCAGTGATAGAACTGCTTATCCGGGTTTACGTAAAAAGAAGGCGTTTTTTCCTGATGGAACGGGCAGCAGGCCGCATATTCCTTGCCTTTTTTCTTGAGCGGCACCTGGGCGTGGATCAACTCGACCAGATCTGTGCGGGCCAGTACATCGTCAATAAAGGATTCGGGGATGAAACTCATGACGCACATTGTAGAGTAACCGTCAAATCTCGCCACCGGGCTGGTGAGCTCGGCTGAGGTCGGTCGAAAAGTCTTGTCGTCCGGTTTGTCAATCAGGCGCTGTGATTGGCGGTGGTAAATCGAATGATGTTTGATTTTGTGTTGCGGCTTGCGCCATTGCTTGCCTATTTTCCAGATTATTCTTGTGTTTATCCAGTGACAAATATCATAATTATCATTTTGTTATTGGCTTTACTTAAAGATGATGATCTTTTTGTATTTGTTACTTGAGTGTTGTTGAATTTGCGGTCAAACTATCAACAAAAAATAATTGATCAATCGTTTTTGATTGGTCGCAAACGGCAGGATTGAAAGGGGTATTCCAATGCGATGGTCAAAATGGGTTATGTGGGGTATAGCGGGCACGATGCTCGCCGGCTCTTTATCGGTACAGGCTTCCGAGAAACATACAGCCAAGCATTCGGCGGTGCCTGTGCCAGAAGCGAAGACAGAGGATTTGTACGCAGGTAACAGCCTCAAGCGCTGGATGCCTAAAGCCGAGCACGGAGATATTTTCGCTCAATATGTTCTGGGCCATATGTATTGTGTGGGCCAGGGCGTACCGAAAGATATGGCGAAGGGTTTGTCCTGGTATCAGCGCGCGGCTGATCAGGGATTCGCCCCAGGGCAATTGGCATTAGGCACCATGTATTACAACGGCGAGGGTGTAAAGCAGGATTATACCCTAGCGGCCAAGTGGTTCCGACTCGCCGCCGAGCGTGGCTATGACCGGGCACAAAGCAATCTGGCGGCGATGTACATGAATGGCACCGGGGTGCCGCAAGACTACACGCAAGCCGTCAAATGGTTCCGTGCTGCGGCCAATCAGGGTTATGCCACTGCCCAATATTCGTTGGGCAGGATGTATTCGGACGGCACGGGCATGAGCAAGCCGGATGTGGTGGCTGCCTATGGGTTGCTGCGTCCACTGGTGGAAAAGGGCAATAGCGCCGCCGTCGCTGCCATGAAGGAGCTGCTGCCGAAGATGAACCCGGATCAGATCAAGAAGGGACAGGAGCTCGCCGAGCAGATTCGCGGCAAGAATCGTCTGGACAAGGCGCTGGGCGATTATGAGAAGGTCGCATTGCGTTAATAGTTTGCGTTCAGAATGAGCGTAGTAGGGTCTTCGGCCACCTGACCTTGCCCCTGAAAAACGTATCCCTTGCAGTGTGATTTAATTTACGCAAGGAGAACGACATGACAAAGACAACACGGGCGCGTTACACGCTCGAATTCAAACAAGAGGCGGTGCGGCTGGTTGA
>JAJYPA010000006.1 GCA_021795795.1 Pseudomonadota bacterium
TGGCTCGCCGGCGGCAAGCAAATCGTCGCGCAGCCCGTGCAAAAGGCCGAGGAGATGTTGCCCGGACTCAAGGAGCGAGTTAAGGCGCTCGTGCCGCCCGAGTTGGGGCAAAAGGTCGAAGAGTGGGTGCCGGGCGCGGCCCTGCCCAAGCAGGACGTGGGCGGTGAGGACATCGCGGGCATCCCGCGTTTTCCAGGCATGGTGCGAGTCGCCTTCAGTGTCCATGAGCAGAAAAAGAGCGTGACCTATAAGGGCGAGACCGGTTTCGCCAAAGTCATCGCGTTTTACGCCCGCGAGATGGCGACGCTGGGATTCACCAAAGAAGTGACCACCGCCTCCCCCGCCGCAGAAACCCATGTCTACGCCAAGGGAAACCGTCGCTTCGCACTTAAGTTCGTGAAAACGACGCGACTCGGCACGGAGCTGACCGAGGTGGAAGTCCGGGAATTGTAAACTGTCGACAATCTCACGGTCAGTGAAACGGACTTCAAATACTGCTGGTGGTGGCGATGGTGAAGTACCTGATGGGTGGTTGCGGCTCAAATGCCCCGGAAGGTGTAAGAAAGCCCGACGCACTGGCCGTCCTGGAGAAAAGGTGGATCGGGGAGAAATCAGGCGCGAGGAGTACTTGCAGAAACGCGATGACTTGAAGCGAAGTTAGAAGGCGCTCAGGAAACGACAATCGCCGTGTTCTTGGACTTTAACGATCAAAGAGGACTTATGAGTCAGATAAATGGAATTAGTGGCGTAACCCCTGGCGGCCTTACCGGGACGGACGGAAAAGAATCTGCCGGCCAGGGAACAGCGCAGACGTTCTCCGCTTCTTATAAGCTTGCGTTAGCCAACGCATCGCTTTCCCAAGAGGCGGCCACAGCAGCCAATTCCTCGTCGCCGGCCAATGGATCTAGGCACATCCCCTTGGCGGGCCAACAGCAGAAAGAGGGTGGCGAAGACATTCATGAGGTTACGCTAGGGCTGCGAGCCTATCGCCAGCAGCTCCTGGCATCGAATATCGCCAATGCGGATACGCCCGGCTACAAGGCGGTCGATATTGATTTTCAGGAAGCATTGCGTATTGCACGGACGACGATGCAAGGCGGATCCGTAAAATTGTCGACGACCGCCGAAGGGCACATATCCGCTCAAGCGCCAACGAAATATTCCAATATCCCTCTGAAATACCCTGTTCCCCAACAGGCCAGTATCGATGGCAATACCGTTGAAATGGATGTGGAGAGGGCCAAATTCACCGAGAACGCATTGATGTATCAGTTCTCCATAGATCGGGTGGGTGGGCACTATAAGGATATGGCGGAGTTGCTGAAGAACCTGACATGACTGACGCTATTTCGAAGTTTGTTGAGGTTCCTGCCTTTACCTCGGCTCGTCTGACGATGAACGATCAGGAGATCAAGGACGTCATCATCATGCGGTTCCAGTCCTTGTGGCTGCCAGAAGTTCCGCCGTATGGGCAAGGATAGACCGTGAATCAAAGAAACTAAAGTGTCGTCGTTTAGCATAAGCAGCCTTTGTCATCGTTAAATCAATTGCAAAGGAGTAAATCATGGGATTTTTTGAACGGATGCTGGGCAATTTGATGGGCGGCAGAATCGGAGGCCACCATGGCTGTTATCAAGTAAATCCGCAGGGCACTGGTCCAGGTGGCGGAACGCCGCTACGCGGTGCCGGCGTCTACGACGCGGCATCGCCTTCTTTGTCGCAATTGAAATTGAGGAGTTAAAAATGGCACGTCTAAATAATGTTGATGTACAAAAGGTTCAATCGTTTGAATCTAAAATTAAAAATGATCCTTCCGCCGCCAAAAAAACACAAGTAATTGAAGGTGAATGGATTATCGAAGAAGGTGATGTTCAGTTCCAATCCATTATCAAATATGAAGGGGGAGAAACTGTTTTTAAAGTAGACAATCCCACGTTTATGGGCGGCGGAGGCACGCTTCCTGGTCCGATGCATTATTGTCTTTATGGACTCGCATCCTGCTATACCGGAACATTTGCAACCATGGCTTCTATGCTTGGGATTCAAATAAAAAAACTTACAACACGTGTTGAAGCTGATGTTGATTTTACACGTGTTTTTGGGTTGGGCGATAATTCTGTTATGGAAGAAGTGCGTGTAACCCTTCATATTGTAAGCGATGCGCCGGAAGAAAAAATTAAAGAAGCGGAAGAACTTGCGCTACAGAGATGTCCGGTTGTTTTTACTTTGAAAAATCCGGTTAAATTAATTGCTGGTTTAGAAATATCAAAAGGGTAGCGGCTAGTGCGGGTGATGCAGGCTCTATAGGCATTTTTGCAAGGCAAGTCTTTCTTCTGATCTGTATGGCACGGAGGTGAATCATGGGAAAAAGCAAAACTGTTTCAAACGTGGCTGCCGGCGCAGCGGTTGCAATCTGTCTGTCCACTGTTCAGTTGGCCCAGGCTGACGGCAATCCCTTCGACATGCAGATTTTGTCGAAGGGAGCAGTTACTGGACAGAAACTCGCGCAAGGCATGTGCGGTGGCCGATGGGGTGGCATGATGGAAGGGCGATGCGGTGGCATGACGGAAGGCATGATGATGGGAGGAGCGATGCCGCGCGGCGTAGATCCGGCGCAATTGCCGGAACCCCAGTCAGCAGGGGCGCGACTGGTCAATCAGTATTGCACGCAGTGCCATGGCCTTCCCACTCCTGCTCTGCACAGTGCTCCCGGGTGGTCGCCGGTGGTAGGTCGCATGAATGCGCGCATGCAATGGATGAGCCGCAACAGCAACATGGGGATTAGCGCGCCAACCCAGGTGGAGCTGCAAACGATTATGGGTTATATGCAGGCGCACGCCGCCAAATAGAGAGGCGCTACGCGACGGCGGTTTCGTTGAGGTAGGCGCGTATTTGCTCAACATCTAGACTGGGGAGAACGGAATGTGGATGGATTATGAAGGCTACGGCATGGGCTGGCATTGGTTGGGGTGGCTAGGCATGGCATTTTTCTGGCTGATTCCGATATTGCTGGTGCTGGCAGCGGTGAAGTACCTGATGGCTGGTCGACGCTCGAACGTCCCGGACGGTGAAAAAAAGCCAGACGCGCTCGCAGTCCTGGAGGAGCGATATGCTCGGGGAGAAATTGATCGCGAAGAGTATTTGCAGAAACGCGACGATCTGAAACGAGGTTAGGCGCTCTAGTGCCCGTCATGAAAATGAACTGGAAAATCCCTGCCGCTAGCGGTGCAATGGGGGCTGCAGCACAATGATCGACATCCCCGCCAGGGCGATCCCCGCGCCAAGTAAATCCCAGCGCGTAGGCGTTACGCCTTCTACCTGCCACAGCCAAATTAATGCAACGGCAATATAGACCCCGCCGTAAGCCGCATAAGTGCGGCCAGCGGCGCTGGGGTGCAGCGTGAGCAGCCAGGCGAACAGTGCCAGGCTCACCGCTGCCGGTAATATCAGCCACACGGGCTTGCCCTGCCCTGCTTGAGCCAAAGCCAGGGCAAGTAGCAGCCTACAATTTCGGCGACGGCGGTGGCAATGAACAACGCCGTCGTTTTGGCCAACTCTGCAATCACTCGTGCACCTTTCGTTTAGACAAGCTGGGGTTGCCGTCGGACGGGTGGCACGCGCACGCCTCGCCATGGGCAGCCGCAACCAAGTCTTGCAAAATTCCGCAGTCTGCCGCCCGGTGGCCGGCATCACATTGAGTGCGAAGCCGAGCGAGCTGTTTTTCCAGCGCTCTGAGCGATTTGAGTTTGGCGCGCACGCGAGCAAGATGCTCATCAAGCAAGTGATTCACGTCTAAGCAGTCGGCGTCGGGCTTCGACGTAAAATCGAGCAGGCGCTTGATATCTCCCAGCCCCATGTCCAGCGTGCGGCAATGCCGGATAAAATTCGCCCGCTCTACCGCATCCTGGCCATAGGCCCGGTAACCGTTGGCCTGGCGGGCAGGTAGCTGTACCAGTCCGACGCGCTCGTAGTAACGCAGTGTTTCAACTTCGATGCCAGTAAGCTTAGCCAATTCCCCAATTCGCATGAGTTCCTCCGCATATAATTTGATCGTTTTAACCGCTTGACTTTGAAGTCACTATAGGGTTTATAATGCTTGTACCTTACTTAAAGATCAAGTTAAATATCCAATATGTCTGTTACGTTCCGACGAATTGTTCAGTTCCTGTTGATCACATTAGTGATCAATGGGGGCGGTTGGACGTTCAATCGGGCAGCCGTGGCCGACGTGTTCCTCATGGAGGCGTCACCAACGGCACTCGCCGATGATGAATCGTCAACTGAACAGCCCAGCGATGGAAAAACCAGCCCTAACGGTGTTGTGTGTAACCACTGGTGCCACGCTGTAGATCATTTTGTTGGAGTATTTCCGCTGCATCCGATCCTCCAGACGGAAGCCACCGGCGATTACTTCGTTTTTTTGCGTAGCATCGTTCCTCAATCTCTTCCCGAAGACCACTACCGGCCACCGCGTCTGTTCTCCTAATCTGATCCAAATCATGTTGTGATTTTGTTTTGAGTGCACGCTCGCCTCAAGCGAGCTGCTGTGCAACGCATCAGAAGGAGTTATCGTGCAATTCGTCCCTATTTACCGCAGCTTGCGCTGCCGGATGCGGCTAATGTGCCGTCTTATCGGCGTGCCATTGTTGCTCGCATCGCTTTATCCACTTTCAGCCCTGTCGGCTCCGCTCACTCTGGAGCAAGCCTGGCAACAGGCTGAACAGGCCAACCCGGCACTGCGCACTATCCAGGCAAATCTTGCTGCGGCGCAGGGCGAGTTCACCGACGCCCGTGCACTGCTGTGGAACAACCCACAGCTCTCTACGGAATGGCGCAAACGCACTATTCCTCAAACGGCCGACCCCGCCCGGAGCAACCGCGAGTGGGCGGTCGGGCTGGCGCAGACTTTCGAAATAGCCGGACAACAGAGGATACGCCGCAGCGCAGCGCAGCAGTCTCTTGCCGCGACGCAAGAGGTGATCGCGGAAACCCGGCGCCAACTGCGCGCAGAGGTGGAGCAGCGCTTCGTGCGGGTGCTTAGCCTGCAACTGCGTATTCAAATGGAAGAACGGACGCTCAAGCTCATCCAGGAAGCGGCGACAGCGGTCAGAAAGCGCGTCGCGGCTGGCGAAGACAGCCGCCTCGATGGCAATCTCGCCAAGGTGGAAGCGGAGCGCGCACAAAACCAGGTGTCCCTGTTGCGGGAACAACTGGTACAGGCACGAGCCGAGTTGGCCGCCTTGTTGCAACTGCCGGCCGATAACCTGCCCGAAGTCGGCGGATATCTCGATCCCCTGTCAGTTTCGTACACGCTGGATAGCCTGCTTGCTTCGGCCGCCAACCGCCCGCTGCTACGCGCTTTCGACCATCGGGAAAAAGCCGCCCGGAGCCGGCTCGATCTGGAGCGCGCGGCAGTCTACCCCGATGTGACGCTGGGCCTGAGTTCGGCGCGCGAAGGCCCGGCTGATTCCCGGGACAGAATCACGACTTTGAGCATCTCCCTGCCGCTGCCGCTGTTTCGCCGTAACGCCACCGGAATCGGGCGCGCGACGACCGAGCTGACCCAGGTGCAGGTGCAGCAACAGGCCGTGCAACGCGATGCGCGCGCTCAGGTATTGGCATTGTGGGAGCGCTGGGAGAATCTGAAAACACGCGTCAAACGGCTGAGCGAATCGGTGCTGCCGAGCCTGGAGGAAAACCAGCATCTGTCCTCTGTTTCCTTTCGCGCAGGTGAGATCGGACTGCTGCAGTTGCTGTTGGTCAACCGCCAGGTACTGGACGGGCACCGCGATCTGCTTGATGCGCGTACCGATTTACGCTTGACCCAGGTGAAGCTGGAAGCGGCAGCAGGCTGGCAGTCCACGCCCGACCAACGATGAACAATTCACCTAAGAATTCAGGAACTCATGACATGAAAAACTCACACAGCCAACAAAAACGCGGCCTGAAACAACTGACCGCGCTGCTCCTGGCCGGCAGCTTGTCTGCCATCGTTCTCGCAGGGTGCGGCGATAAACAGGCGACGGAGAAAGACGTAAAGCAATCCGATAAATCGGAACCCGCAAGCAAAGGGGTGGCAACACCTCTTCAGGAAAAGCCGGAAAAGCAAGGTGCAAAGAAGTTGCTCGCCTTGACTGCTGAAGAGGTCCAACAATCAGACATCAAGGTACAGAAACTGGACCTCCAGGAAAAATTCGACCAGGTCGTGGTCACGGCGACCATTCAGGCCAACCAGGATAAATTGGCACACGTAGCCCCGCGCGTGCCGGGGCGTATCGTCAAGGTGAATGCCAGCCTTGGCGACCGGGTGAAACCGGGGCAGGCACTGGCCTTTCTCGACAGTATCGAACTGGGTGAAGCGCGCTCCAGCTATCTGCAAGCAGCGAGCGAGTCAGCGGTGGCGCAGGCCAACTTTGAGCGTGCCCAGCGACTGAATGCCGACAACATCATCCCCGAGAAGGACTACCTGCGCGCCCGTGCCGAGCACGAAAAAGCCCGGGCCGCTCTGCGCGCCGCCGGTGACAAGTTACGCATGATGGGCGTCGCCCCGGAGAAATTGTCCGGCTCGGTGTTTCCGCTGACCGCGCCGTTTGCCGGCACGGTCATCGAGAAAAAGGCGGTACTGGGGGAGCTTGCCCAGCCGGACCAATCTCTGTTTACCGTGGCCGATCTGTCCATCCTGTGGATCGAAAGCGATCTGTTCGAGAAAGACCTAGGCAAGGTCAAGACCGGCGCCCAGGCCGCCGTCACCGTGTCCGCCTATCCGGGCGAAGTGTTCAAGGGGCGGCTCACCTACATTAGCAGCACGATGGACAGGGAAACCCGTACGGCCAAGGCACGGGTGGAAGTGCCGAATCCCGACGGCCGGTTGAAACCGGAAATGTTCGCGACTGTAGCGATCGGTACCGGGGGGAGCGCCAAGGCGCTGCTTGTGCCCGAAGACGCCGTGTTGCTGTTGCAGGGGCAACCGACGGTATTTATCGCCGAAAGAGGCGGGTTTGAGCCGCGCGCCGTGGAAGTGGGTGAACGTGCCCAGGGATACATCGTGCTTAAATCCGGCGCGGCGGCGGGCGAGAGCGTGGTGGTGAGCGGCGCCTACGCGCTGAAAGCACGACTGCTTAAATCCCAAATCGGCGATGCGGACTAGGAGACGACCATGCTTAATTATATTGTTGATCTCTCATTGCGCTACAAAGTGCTGGTGCTGGTGGCGTTCGTGCTGGTGGTGATGCTGGGCGTGAAAGCCTGGCGCGAAGTACCGGTGGATGCATTTCCCGACGTGACACCGGTACAGGTGAACATCTATACCGAGGCGTCCGGGCTGGCCGCCGAGGATGTGGAGAAGCTGCTGACCTTTCCAGTGGAAGGCGTTATGGCTGGTCTGCCTGGAGTGGAGGAAATACGCTCGGTTTCCTTGTTCGGGCTGTCTTATGTCAGCGTGTATTTCAAGGACAATGTGGACATCTACTTCGCCCGCCGGCTGGTGGGTGAGAAGCTACAAGAGGTCAAAAGCCGCATTCCGCAAGGCTATGGGGAGCCTGTGCTCGGCGCCAATAGTTCAGGTCTGGGACAGGTGTTCTGGTACACCATCGAAACCGCCGACAAGAAGTTATCTGAAATGGACCTGCGCACCCTGCAGGACTGGAACATTCGCCTGGTGCTGAGAACCGCACCAGGTGTCGATGACGTGATGTCGTGGGGAGGACAGGAAAAGCAATATCAGGTGCTGATCAATCCGCAAAAACTGATCAAATATGGTCTGAGCTTCAAGACCGTAATGGAGACACTTACCGCCAACAACCGTCAAGTCGGCGGACAATATCTCGATATCGGACAGGAACAATATCTGGTGCGTGGTCTTGGCCTGGTTGGCAACGTGCGTGACATCGGCAACGTGGTACTGGCCACCCGCGAGGGGACGCCGGTCTATGTGCGCGATGTGGCTGAAGTCAAAGAAGCGCCGTCGTTACGCTCAGGCGCAGTGACCAAGGACGGCAAGGAAGTCGTGCTGGGGATAGCGTTGCAGCGTATCGGCGAGAACGCCAAGAACGTGGTGGACGCCGTCAAGGAAAAGCTCAAGACGGTGCAGCAGTCGCTGCCAGCGGGCGTTGCTATCAATACGGTCTATGATCGTACGGAACTGGTAGATAAAGCTGTCAAAACCGCAGAAGACGCACTGATCGAAGGCTCCATACTGGTGGTTATCATCCTGTTCCTGTTTCTGGGAGAGATCCGTTCCGCAGTGGTGGTCATCATCGCCCTGCCGCTGGCCATGCTGATCAGCTTCATCCTGATGCAGCAGTGGGGTCTGTCGGCCAACCTGATGTCGCTGGCGGGTCTGGCGGTAGGGATCGGGATGATGGTGGACGGCGCCGTGGTGATGGTGGAGAACGGCTTTCGCCTGCTCTCGCACCAGACCGGCAAGGCGGTGAACAAGTCGCACGTTATCCTGGAAGCGGCGCGGGAAGTGATCAATCCTACCGCGTTTGCGATTCTGATCATCATTGTGGTATTCCTGCCGCTGTTTTCCCTCACCGGGCTGGAAGGCAAGCTGTTCAAACCCATGGCGCTCACCATCACCTTCGCGATGGTGGGCTCCCTGTTGCTGACCATGACGCTGGTGCCGGTCATGTCGGCGCTGATCCTGAAGCCAAAGGAGGAAAAAGACACTTTCATCGTCAAGTGGGCGAAAAAACTCTATCTGCCCTTGCTCGACTGGGCGCTGGAGAATAAGAAAAAAGTGTTTTCCGGTGCGTTGGTGCTGCTGGTGGCGTCCGTCGCGATGATTCCCTTCCTTGGTAAGGAATTCATGCCTACTTTGCAGGAAGGCGGCATCATGTTCCGAGTGACCAGCATCCCTTCCACCTCGCTCGACGAATCCATCCGCATCTCCGAGCGTCTCGAAACAGCACTGAAAACCTTCCCGCAAACGACTTCGGCCATCGCCATGATCGGACGCGCGGAAAAGGGTGAAACTTCGGACGTGAACTACATGGAAATTCTGGTGAATCTCAAACCGCGTGACCAGTGGCCCAAAGCCATTTCCTTCCCTGATCTCTCCAAGGAAATGCAGGACAAGCTGGAACAGGTCGTGCCGACCTCGGTGATTTCGGCTACCCAGCCGATCCAGATGCGCGTCGAGGAGCTGATTTCCGGGGTGCGTGCCACGCTCGCGCTAAAACTCTACGGCGAAGACCTGACCACCCTTGACCGCCTGTCCGGCGAACTTAAATCCGTTCTGGAGAAAGTGCCGGGTGTTGCGGACCTGTCGCTGGAAGCCAACAAAGGCAAGCCGCAGATGGTGGTCAAGGTGAACCGGGATGAGGCAGCGCGCTACGGGATCAATGCCGACGAAATCCTCGAGGTGGTGCAGGCCGGCATCGGTGGCAAGGCTGTAAGTACGCTGATCGACGGCGTCAAGCGCTTCGACATCCAGGTGTGGCTCGCGCCGGAATTCCGCAACAGCGTGGAAGCCATCAACAACATCCCGATCCGCACCCAAAGCGGCGCGCTGATTCCCCTTTCCAGAGTCGCCACGGTGGAACTGGATGAAGGTTATTCCTTCATCCGACGTGAACAGCTGCAACGCTACGCTGTGATCCAGATGGACGTGAAAGGGCGCGATGTGGACAGCTTCGTGAAGGAGGCCGGCGCGAGAATCAAGCAGCAGGTGAAGCTGCCGGCCGGCTACTGGATCGAGTGGGGTGGCGCGTTCGAGAACCAGCAGCGTGCCATGGCCAAGCTGGCATTGATCGTGCCGCTCACCATCGGGCTGATCTTCATCCTGCTCTATACCGCGTTCAACTCGCTCACCTACGCGACGCTCATCATCGCCAACGTGCCGTTTGCCACCATCGGGGGGGTGATTGGGCTCGCCGTCACCGGCCAGTACCTGTCGGTGCCTTCGGCCATCGGCTTCATCGCCGTATTCGGGGTGGCGATGCTGAACGGCATCGTGCTGGTGTCGTTCCTCAATGATCAGCGACGGCAAGGGCTGTCGGTTAGAGAAGCGGTCAAGCAAGGCGCAGCGCTGCGCCTGCGGCCGGTGCTGATGACGGCCTCCATTGCCATCTTCGGCTTGGTGCCCATGCTGCTTTCCAGCGGCGTCGGTGCGGAAACACAACGTCCGCTGGCGACGGTGGTGGTGGGGGGGCTGTTTACTTCCACTGCATTAACGTTGCTACTGTTGCCGCTGATGTACGAGTGGGTGGAAAACCGCCGCGAACGCAAACGGGCGAAGTAAACCAACAGCGTGCGGCCTGACTGGGCCGCACGCAATCACCGAACAGGAGAATCCGCATGAAAGAAATCAAGGCTTATATCCATAACCACCGCATCGCCGATGTGATTCACGCCCTTAAAGAATCAGGTCAATGCAATGTCGATCCGGCGAAGGGCTGTCGCAACCTCAGTGTCATCTCGGTGCAAAGCTTGCTCAAGGCAGTGGATGCCAAGGAACAACACTATTCCATCGAACTGGCTGAGGCCGTTATCAACGAGTCCAAGCTGGAGCTGATTTGTGAAGATCACCAAGTGGACGAATTGGTGGACATCATCAAACGCACCGCCCGTACCGGCCAAGCCGAGGCGGGGTGGATTTATGTGAGCGATATCATCCGGGCAGTCCCGATTGCGGGGGTATCATGATATCTGCCGGCATCTATGTCATGGCGGCGTTGGCGGAAATAGTCGGCTGCTTTGCTTTCTGGGCGTGGCTGCGCCTGGGTAAATCGGCTGGCTGGTTGTTGCCCGGAGTGGTGAGTTTGATGATCTTTGCATGGCTGCTCACCCGGATCGACTCCGCTTCCGCCGGCAGGGCATATGCCACCTATGGCGGTGTGTATATTGCAGCATCGCTGGTCTGGCTATGGCTGGCAGAAGGGGTACGCCCAGATCGGTGGGACTTGCTCGGTGCCTCGATATGCCTCTTGGGTGCATCCGTCATCTTGTTCGGGCCAAGAACAGTGTGAAAGTCTGGCGTGCGATGAACTTTAAACGTTTGAATCCGTATATAATTTCTGCAATTCGATAGATACATCTTACCCGCCAATAGGTACTGATAGATTGACTCCTGATATTGAATGACTATCGGAAATCGAATGTCTCAGATCGGTCAACTAATTTCGATTACATCATTTCAGGTATGATGCTTTATTACTATAATTTTACTGAAATTGAGTCAGGTTAAAAATCTAGTATGAAACTTTATTCATTTTTGAGTAATTTTTCTAACAGTAGAATATGACTTTCAGAGGTGTTCAGTATGAAACTTTATTACTCGCCTACATTTATGAGTGATCGTCGTTTTTACGCGGCCAAAAAAGCGCATGAGCAGAAAGCGCATCAACAGGATGTGCCGGAAGATGCCGACTTCGAGCCCAGCAAGACTGAGCGCAAGCGCGAAGCGCATGCCGCCCGCGATCTCGGCGCTGAGCTTTGTGCATTGAGCGATGCGCAACTGGCGGCTTTCCCGCTGTCCGATTCGTTGCTGGCGGCCATTGGCGAATCGCGGAATATCCATGCACACGGCGCCCGCAAACGCCATCTTCAATATATCGGCAAGCTCATGCGCCAGCACGATGTGGTCGCCATTGAGGCCGAGTTGAACCGGATCGATCCGGATGCGCCCCAAAATATTCGTTTGCAGCATGAGAGCGAGCGTTGGCGCGAACGTTTATTGTCGGATGATGCCGCTGCGGTAACGGATTTCATTTCAAGTTATCCCCAGGTGGATATTCAGGCTTTGCGGCATCTGCTGCGCCAGGTCGCCAAGGAGCGGGCAGAGCAGAAACCACCCCGGTATTTCCGCGAACTGTTTCGTCTGGTGCGGGATACCTTAAGTCAGACGGAAGAACAGGCCAGTGGACACGATGCCTGACAAAAGATTACGAAGAGACGCTGATCGATGAAGATTACGATTTTTGGCACAGGGTATGTGGGGCTGGTCACGGGCGCGTGTCTGGCTGAAGTTGGGCATAACGTTCTGTGTGTTGATGTCGACGAAAGCAAGATCGAGCGCTTGAAGCAGGGGATTATCCCGATTTTTGAGCCGGGGCTTGAAACCATCGTGCGGGATAATTTCAATCAGGGGCGTCTGCATTTCACGACCAGTGCGCGTGAGGCGGTCGAATTTGGTGACGTGCAGTTTATCGCCGTTGGCACACCGCCAGATGAGGATGGTTCCGCCGATCTGCAATATGTTCGCGCTGTGGCGCGCTCGATCGGCGAGGCGATGACCTCGACGAAGATCGTCGTCAACAAATCCACTGTCCCGGTCGGAACAGGCGATAAAGTCCGAGCGGAAATCAGTACGGCGCTGGCCGAACGGGGACTGTCCATCGATTTCGATGTCGTATCGAATCCTGAGTTTCTCAAGGAAGGTGCAGCGGTCAATGACTTCATGAAGCCGGACCGGATCATCATCGGCACCACAAACCCCGCGAGTGAAAAGCGGATGCGCGAACTGTACGCCCCGTTCAACCGCAACCATGATCGAATGATCGTGATGGATTTGCGTTCGGCCGAACTGACGAAATATGCGGCGAACGCCATGCTGGCAACCAAGATCAGCTTCATGAATGAGTTGGCTAATCTCGCGGAACGCCTGGGTGCCGACATCGAGCAGGTGCGGATCGGCATCGGTTCTGATCCACGCATCGGCTACCACTTCATCTACCCCGGCTGCGGTTATGGTGGCTCATGCTTTCCCAAGGATGTTCAAGCGCTGCACCGCACCGCCCGTGACGTTGGCTACAACGCCGAACTCCTCGCTGCGGTCGAGTCGGTCAATGACCGGCAGAAAGTCAAATTGTTCGATCTGATCGTGCGCCATTACGGCGGGCAGGAGGCATTGGCTGGCAAAACCTTCGCTTTGTGGGGGCTGGCATTCAAGCCGAATACCGATGACATGCGCGCCGCACCGGCTCGCGAGGTGATGGCCGCCTTGTGGGCAGCCGGTGCCAAAGTCCAGGCTTATGATCCGGAGGCCATGGAAGAAACCCAGCGTATCTACGGCCAACGAGATGATCTGCTTTTGTGTGGAACACGTGACTCAGCCTTGAAAGGAGCAGATGCCCTGATTGTCTGCACAGAATGGAAGGCGTTCCGTGCGCCGGATTTCGCTCTAATGGCCAGTGCGCTCAAGGAAAAGCTGATCTTCGATGGACGCAATGTCTATGATCCCAAGCGCTTGGCCGAAGATAATTGGCTTTACTACGGCATTGGTCGTGGCCTGAGTATTTCAGCGCGCTGAATCGACGTCGAGGGATGTCATGTCTGAGGTTTTTGCGTCACATCGGCTAAATGACGCGCGGCCTGGGCGCGGATGAGGGCGCGTTCTTCCGCCGATTTGCGTTGCAGGTTCTTGACCTGCAGGGCAAGACGGGGGTGCTGGGCAAAGCGCTTTTCGTGTCGGTCCAGAAAGTCCCAGTACAGGGTCGTGAACGGGCAGGCCTTCGCACCCACCGCCTCCTTGGGATTGAACGGGCAGTGCTTGCAATAATTGCTCATCCGATCGATATAGCTGCCACTGGCGATATAGGGCTTGGATGCCATGATCCCGCCATCGGCGAACTGGCTCATGCCCATCACATTCGGTATTTCAACCCATTCCACGGCATCGACGTAGACAGCCAGATACCATTCATGCACAGCCCGAGGTCGAACGCCTGCCAGCAGGCAATACAGACCGGTGACCATCAACCGTTGAATATGGTGGGCGTAACCCGTACGTAAAGTCTGGCCGATTGTCTGGCTCAGACAGTAGGCCGGTGTGTCGCCCGTCCAGAAAAAATCCGGTAAATCATGCCGGGCGTCCAATGCATTCATGTCGAGCCATTGATCGCCATAATGGGCATAAAGCCCGCGGACATATTCCCGCCAGCCCAGTATCTGCCGGATGAATCCTTCCGCCGCGGCCAGTGGCACTTGCCCCTGATGGTAAGCCGCTTCGGCGGCACGGCAAACGGTAGCCGGATCGATGAGCTTGAGGTTGAGCGCGGCTGAGAGTCTGCTGTGATATAGCCATGGCTCATCCGTCCACATCGCGTCCTGATAGTGACCGAACAGCGGCAGTCGATGGGTGATGAAGTCTGCGAGGGCGGCTTCGGCCTGCTCTGGCGTGACCGGCCAGTCGAACCCGTCCAATGCGCCCGGGTGCTTCGGAAAATGGCGTTCTACGGTTTCGATGACCAGTTGGGTAATGGCATCGGCTGGAAAGCCGATAGGCGTGGGCAATAAGCCAGGCCCGCGTGCATCGAAGGCTTCACGATTCTGCGCATCGAAATTCCACGTGCCACCGATGGGCTGGTCATCATCCATCAAAAGAGCAGTCTGCTGGCGAAGCTGGCGGTACCAATACTCCAGTCGCAAGGATTTACGGCCCTTTGCCCAGTCTGAAAACTGGTTCTCGGTGGCGATAAAATGTCGGTCCGGATAGATTTTCCAAGGCACTTTATGACTATCACAAGTGGCTTTCATTGCATGATTCAGGCGTTCGGCACCGGCCGATACCCAGATAACCTGCTGCGGTAGATGCGCCACGATGGCCGCGGCAAGGGCATCGGCCAACTGCCCATAAGGATGTGCGCCGAACAGGGCGTAGTGAACCGTTATACCTTCGCTTCTCAGGGCCGCGGCAAAATGTCGCATGGCACTGAAGAACAGGGCAATACGCAGCTTGTGCGACCAGACATGGGCGGCCTCACCGGTTGCCTCGGCCATGAATACTGCATCCTGGTCAGGATCGAAGACATCGAAAACCGCGCTGTTGCGGTTGAGTTGATCTCCCAGAACGACAATGAGTTGGCGCACGATTTTTACCTTAGCGTTGTTCGGGCTGCGCCGACTTTGCCAGCGCTCGGCACTTATCGGAACAATATTTCAGGTTCGGCCAATCCCGTGCCCATTTCTTGCGCCAGGTGAAGGGGCGCTGGCAATAACAACAGGTTTTCCGGGGTAGTAAGTGCTTGTCATTCGACCTACGTTTGATTGAACTCTCGTGCATCGAACCATTAGCCATTGTTCGATTTGATTAGCGGGACGTTGTCAATGAAGGCCAGCATCAAGGCCGCTGCGGAGTCGCCGCTCAGGGTGTACGGATCAAAGGTGTCGGTGCCGCTGTATTCATAAAAAGTGGCTTTGTTGATTGATCCCTCGCCGAGATAGCCCATGTTCCAGTCCGCAAACTGGCGTTTGACGATTTCCCGATAGTCCAGCAACACGGGGGCGGTGTGCCGCGGATCCTGGCTGATCCGCGCAAAGCGCTCGTTGACGGCCAAGCGCTCACCTTCAAGCCATTGCAGGAAAAAACCGGAATTGAACATCAACAAACCGGATACGCCTCGGGGTTTGTTGTTGCGTTGCGAGGCGGCCAGAATATCCTTGATGGCACGATAATCTAAATCAGGCGCGAGCCTGGAAACGTAGATGAGACGAACAAGCATGGATTACTCCTATCAATTTTAAGTTGTACTAGACTTATACAATATTTATTCAACCAGTGCTTGAATTGTTTGGTCGGGAACAGGTGCGCAAGCGACCAGAAAAACCTGAGAAAGAAATCACGGCGAATGGGTGTGAGTAGTTCAGGCTCAACAAGCTACAATACGGTCTTGTTAAGTGTTATTGAGTCAATGTGAATGAAAGCGCCTGAATTGTTATCTCCTGCCGGTACGCTCAAATCGATGCGTTACGCCTTTGCCTACGGTGCCGACGCCGTTTATGCGGGGCTGCCTCGGTATAGCCTGCGGGTGCGTAACAATGATTTTCTTGAAGATAATCTGCGCATCGGCATTGATGAAGCGCATGCGGCGGGCAAGAAATTTTTCATGACGGTGAATCTGTCGCCGCATAACACCAAGCTCAGAACATTCATCAAGGACATGACCCCACTGGTCGAGATGCAGCCGGATGCGTTCATCATGGCCGACCCCGGCCTGATCATGATGGTGCGTCAGCAGTGGCCGGATCTGCCGATTCATCTTTCCGTACAGGCCAATACCGTCAACTGGGCGACGGTGCAGTTCTGGAAGAATGCGGGTATTTCGCGTGTGATTCTCTCGCGTGAACTCTCTTTGGATGAGATCAGCGAAATCCGTGATCGTTGCCCGGATATGGAGCTGGAAGTATTCGTTCACGGCGCTCTGTGTATTGCCTACTCTGGGCGCTGCCTGCTTTCCGGCTACTTCAACCATCGTGATCCGAATCAGGGCACCTGCACCAATGCCTGCCGCTGGGAATACAAAACCGAGGCCGCGACAGAAGATTTGTCCGGTGTCTATCGCCCGGCAGAATCTTCGATTATCCCGCTCGATGCCGTGGGTGGTGCTACGGCCATGGAAGGCTTCGATTTCTCGGGTGCCGAGCAATCATTCGGCCCGACGGGAAGCGATAACCGCCATCCCAAGGCCAACGATGTGTATTTTATTGAAGAGCCGAATCGACCGGGCGAATTGATGCCGATCGAAGAAGATGAGCACGGCACGTATATCCTCAACTCCCGTGATTTGCGTGCGGTGGAACATGTCCAGGCGCTGACACGCATTGGTGTGGATTGCCTCAAGATCGAGGGCCGGACCAAATCACACTATTACGTAGCCCGAACCGCGCAAGTTTATCGCCAGGCGATCGATGATGCTGTGGCCGGTCGCCCCTTCGACCCGAATCTGATTGCCGAACTCGATAACCTCGCACATCGCGGCTATACCGACGGATTCTTTGAACGGCATCACACCAAGGAATACCAGAACTATATCGAGGGCGTTTCCAAACACCGCGAGCAGCAGTTCGTAGGCGAGATCACCTCGGTGCAGGGCGATTGGGCCGAGGTGGATATCAAGAACAAGTTGGCCGTTGGTGATTCAGTCACCTTCATGCTGCCCGACGGCAACCGCATCGAACAACTGGCCGATATGCAAACCTTGGAGGGTGCCGCCATGACCGAAGCGCCTGGTGGTGGCTACAAGGTTCGCCTCAAATTGCCGGAAGGCGCAGGGGCATTTGGCGACCGCTTGAAATATGGTCTGATTGCCAAACATCTGAACGGCTGATTTCATGCCGATTCTGAATCGTTATCTGTTGCGCGAGGCGAGTGTGGCCACCCTTGGGGTGACCTTGATCGTCATGCTCATCATGCTGGCGAATCTGCTTGCTCGTTCGCTTTCTGCGGCAGCGGACGGTACGTTGCCCTCAAGCCTGATCCCCGCGATGATGGGTTTCAACGCCGTCAAGCTGTTGATCTATGTGTTGCCGGTGGGGTTGTTCATCGGTTTGATGTTCGCCCTGGGGCGGATGAGTCGGGATTCGGAGCTGAACGTCCTTCGCGCCTGCGGCTATGGGCCCCGGCATCTAAGCCAGGCCATCCTTTGGCTGGCTATACCAGTCAGCCTGTTGACGGCCAGTATTTCGCTGATCGGTTATCCGGCTCTGCAGCAGGTTCAGTCGCGGATGATCGACGTCGCACGCGGTCAACAAGTGGTTAATCAACTGCCGGTTGGCCGTTTTATCGAAGATCCGTCCGGTAGAGCGGTGCTTTATATCGGGAGTAAGTCCGGTAATGGTTATTCGGATATCTTCGCGTTCAATGAACCTACGAATGGAAAAAATGCTCGCCAAAAGCCGGGGGTTGAAATGGCACCCTTCGGTAAATTGATGACGGACTCTGCCGGGCATCGATATGTGGTGCTGGAACAGGGTCGAAGAATTCAGGGGGTAGCGGGTGAACAGGACTGGTCTGTAATTGACTATCAAACCCATGAAATTCTTGTGCCGGGGCAGGCGGACACGGAAAACACTCAGGAAAACAGGAAATCATCCCTGCAGCTGCTGCATTCGAATTTGCCCGGCGATCAGGCCGAATTCTATTACCGCCTCTCGCAAGCGCTGACTGTACTTGTGCTTGCCTTGATTGCCGTTCCTCTGGCCCAAGCCAAACCCAGATCGGGCCGGTATGGCCGACTCTTCTGGGCATTTCTGCTCTATGCTTTGTATTTCAATTTGATTGCCCTGATGGAGAACGTCATCAAGCACGGTGAGCTTACGTTGTGGCAGGGGCTGATCTTGACGCACGGGGCATTCATTCTTTTGTGGCTTTGGCTGCTCTGGTGGATGAGTGGTGGTTCGCGGCGACTGTGGCAACGCCTGTTCCGGAGACGACATGGGTACGCTTGATCGTTATCTGATTCGAGCGATTGTTGTCGGCGGCTTGGCGTCCACAGCCGCGTTCGCATTGCTGATTATCGTTTTCGGCGCCATCGATGAATTACCGAAGGTCAATGCAAGCTACAGTGCGATAGATGCCCTATCCTTCGTGCTGTTGACCACGCCGGGCTATCTCTACGATTTTTATCCGGCAGCGGTGCTCGTCGGTGGCCTGCTCAGTCTGGGTAATCTGGCGGCACATTCGGAACTCACCGTGATGCGGTGTTCCGGGATGTCGATGTTCCGTCTCGCGCGTCCCGTGTTACTCGGTGCCACGATTCTTGCACTGATTGGTATGTTGATTGGAGAGACGGTCGGTGCCTGGGGGCAGGAAAAAGCCAATCAAACGCGGGCGAAAGCGCAGGGAACCGGCGTCAGCATGAATCTCAAGTCCGGTTTGTGGTTGCGCGACGGTGACCGTTTCATCAATGTGGGTCAGGCCATCGTCGGCGGGCGTTTGAATCATGTGCGCGTGTTCACGGTCAATGCGCAAAGCCAGCCTGTTCAGCTATTGTCGGCGAGTTATGCGACCAGCGAAGGCGGGGATTTATGGCGTCTGTACGATGTGAAAGAATCCACGCTCGACACGACTGTTCCTGGAAACAGCGTCAAGGTGAGAACCGCCCCCGTGCAGGAGCACGTGCGCTTGTTCTCGCAGAAAATACTGAATATTGCCGTGCTCAATCCACGGCATATGAACATTCTGCAACTTCATTCCTATGTGGACTATCTGCATAAAAATAAGTTGGACGCCTCCGCCTATTCATCCGCACTTTGGGCGCGGGTGTTTGCGCCCATTTCCGTGTTGGTGATGCTGTTTTTGGCCTTGCCATTCGTATTTGCGCCGCAACGTGGCGGTGGCGCCGGGCGCTGGTTATTTATCGCCATTGTGCTCGGCGTGGTTTACCTCACCCTGGTACAGATTGTTTCGGCGTTTGCGCCGGTGTACGGCGTGGGTCACCCGCTTGTCCCGTTTTTGAGTGCAGCGGTGCCGCCCGTGCTGTTTGCACTCTTGGGTGTATTTGCGCTGCGGCGATTCAACCCTGCGCGTCGGACGGCGCTGCCGATAAGTTAACTCTGCGGCATAAAATAATGAGGATGTCATGAGTTTAGATGAGTTTGACCACGGCCCTGCGAATAATGAAAGCGGCACCGACGGTTTCGAGCATCGGTCGATCGCTGAATTTTCCGAACAGGCCTATCTCAACTATGCGATGTATGTGATTCTCGATCGCGCGTTGCCGAGTGTGTGTGATGGCCTCAAACCCGTGCAGCGCCGCATCGTCTATGCCATGAGCGAATTGGGGTTGACGGCGGCATCCAAACACAAGAAATCGGCGCGAACGGTCGGTGATGTGATCGGCAAGTTCCATCCGCATGGCGATTCGGCCTGTTACGAAGCGATGGTGCTGATGGCGCAACCGTTTTCGTATCGTTATCCGCTGATCGATGGCCAGGGCAACTTCGGTTCGCCGGACGACCCCAAATCCTTTGCCGCCATGCGCTACACCGAATCTCGGCTCACGGCCTACGCCCATAGCTTATTGGCCGAAGCGGAGCAGGGCACGGTCGATTGGCAACCCAACTTCGATGGCACGCTGGAAGAACCCACGCTGCTGCCTGCGCGTTTGCCGAACGTCCTGCTCAATGGCGGCATGGGTATTGCCGTTGGCTTGTCCACCGATATTCCGCCGCACAACCTGCGAGAAGTCGTCGCGGCCACCATCGCGTTACTGGATGAGCCGGAGAGCACTGTGGACGATCTTTGCCGCCATCTGCGCGGCCCGGATTTTCCCACCGAGGCGGAAATCATCACGCCGCCGGATGACATCATCCAGATGTACCGCACCGGCACGGGTTCGGTTCGCCAGCGGGCGCGCTATGAAGTCGAACAGGGTGAAATTATCATCACGGCGCTGCCGTTTCAGGTGTCGGGAAGCAAGATTCTCGAACAGATCGCCGCCCAGATGAATGCCAAAAAACTGCCGTTGGTGACGGATCTTCGCGACGAATCCGACCACGAGGCGCCCACCCGCCTGGTGATCATTCCGCGCAGCCGACAGGTGGATACTGAAGCATTGATGGCGCATCTCTTTGCGACCACCGATCTTGAAAAGAGCTATCGCGTGAACATGAACGTGATCGCGCTCGATGGCCGCCCCAGAGTGATGAATCTCAAGGATCTGTTGACCGAATGGTTGCAGTTCCGCCGCCAGACGCTGACCCGCCGCATCAAGTGGCGTCTGGCGAAGGTGGAGAACCGGTTGGAGATTCTCGCCGGCCTTCTGATTGCCTTCCTCAATATCGATGAAGTCATCGCCGTCATTCGCGAAGCCGACGAACCCAAGGCCGAATTGATTGCCCGGTTCGATCTCACCGAGCGTCAGGCCGAGGCGATTTTAGAAATTCGCTTGCGGCAACTGGCCAAACTCGAAGAAATCGCGATCAAGAAAGAGCAGGGTGAATTGGTGGCCGAAGCGGAGGTTCTGCGCGGCTTACTGGCCGATGAATCCCGCTTGCGCAATCTGCTGCGCGACGAACTACAGGAAGATGCCCAAAAATACGGCGATGCTCGGCGTTCGCGTTTGGTTACACGCGGTGCGGCACAGGCATTGGCCGAAACGGCCCTCATTTCCAGTGAACCGGTCACCGTCGTGTTGAGCAAGAATGGCTGGATTCGTGCTGCCAAGGGGCATGATGTCGATCCGGTTGCGTTGTCCTACAAGGCGGGGGATGGGTATCTCGCCCACATGAACGGCAAATCTACGCAGTCGGTCATCCTGTTCGACGATACCGGCCGCGCCTACACGCTGGCTGCGCATAGCCTCCCGTCTGCGCGAGGGCAGGGCGAGCCATTGACCGGGCGGCTCAGTCCGCCGACCGGCGCGCAATTTATTCAAATGGTGATGGCCGATGATCAGGATGCCGTTTTGTTATGGCAAAGTGGCGGTTACGGCTTCATCACGCCGTTTGAGGAACTGCTCAGTCGCCAGCGTGCCGGTAAGGTGATCGTGAGTCTGCAAGACGGTGCCACACTCGGTACGCCGATTCGCTTGAACGATACGATCGAGCGCATTGCCTTCGCATCCAGTGATGGTCACGTGCTGATCCTCGAACGTGCCGACATTCCACAACTGGGCAAGGGCCGCGGCAACAAGCTGATGGGGCTGAAATCCGGGGCAACATTAATTGCTGCCTGTGCCTTGGCCGAAGGCGAATCGCTCAAGGTTCAATCCGGTGCGCGGAGCGTGACCCTGCGTGGTGTCGACTTTGAAAACTACGGTGGTGCGCGCGCCAGTCGTGGTCGCATCCTGCCGCGCGGATTCCAGCGCGTCGATGCCCTTTTCCCAGCTCAGGACTAATAATCAAAATGGCCGCGCCCGCCCTGTCGCACATGTTGGATGAGTTGATCGCCACGCCGTCGGTGAGCAGTGTGATGCCTCAGTTCGATATGGGAAATCGGTCGTTGATCGATCGTTTGGCCGGTTGGTTGGAATCGGCCGGATTCAGCGTCGAAATCCTGCCATTGGAAGGCCATATCGACAAAGCCAATCTGATCGCCACGCTGGGCACCGGTGATGACGGCCTGATCCTCGCGGGGCATACCGATACGGTGCCGTGGGATGACAAGCGTTGGCAGCATGATCCATTCCGCTGGACGGTCGATCAGGGGCGAGGTTACGGTCTCGGCAGCGCCGACATGAAAAGCTTTCTGGCTCTGGCGATTGAAGCGGCACGCGGATTGAAACCGGAAGATCTGCATCATCCACTCATTATCGTTGCCACCGCCGATGAAGAGAGCACCATGGACGGCGCGCGGCTGTTGGCTCGGCTCAGGCGACCGAGGGCGAAGTACTGCATCATCGGCGAACCGACCGATCTCACCCCGGTACATATGCACAAGGGCGTGATGATGGAGTCGCTGACCGTTACCGGCCGCAGCGGGCATTCAAGCAACCCGCAAATGGGCCGCAACGCCATCGACGGCATGACGCGCGTGCTTGCCGATCTGTCCAATTGGCGCGAATCACTCAAGCAGCAGAGTAACCCGGCTTTTCTCGTGCCCTATGCCACCCTGAATTTCGGACATATTTGCGGCGGGGATAACCCGAACCGGATTTGCCCGCAGTGCGTCCTGAATTTCGATTTGCGACCCTTGCCCGGTATGAGTGGACCCGAATTGCGTCAGGAGCTACGGGAGCGGATTGCCCGTGTGCTGGATGACACGGATCTCGATTTCGAAATGACGTCGCTAATGGCCGGCATCGAGCCTTTTTCCAGCGGCGATGACTCGGTCTTGGCGCGGGAATTGGCGGAAATCAGTGGCAAAACGCCGATTACCGTGGCATTTGGCACCGAGGCGCCATTCTTCAAGGAACTGGGTTGCGATACGGTTGTGTTCGGTCCGGGCCGAATCGATCAGGCGCACCAGCCAGACGAATACATCGAGTTATCGGCTTTGGACGATACCGTCAGGATGTTGCGCAGTTTGATTCACCGCTGCTGTACGGCAGGCTGATTTTTATTTTGGCAGGGCTGTAGCGGGCGTTTCACTTGTCAAATCCAGCACCAACTGAGCCAGATGCGCCAAGGCACCGGGTTCGCCCAGATGTTGTGGAATCTCTGCCAGTGCCGTGATTTGGCTCGCACGGCTTTCAGTTTCGTGCATCAACTCATCGATTTTATTTGTGATGGCGTCCGGCGACGCGGCGCTCTGGATCAATTCGGGAAATGCATTCCGGTTCAAGACGATATTCGGCAGGCCGATGCGTTCGATATGCACGAGATGCTTTGCCAGCCAGTACGTGATCGGGTGTGTTTTGTACACGATGACCATCGGTGTGCCGATCAACGCCGCTTCCAGCGTGGCCGTGCCCGACGCAATGATGAGTGCATCGCTTGCGGCCATGACTTCTCTGGCGTGACCATTGACCAAGGAAAGTTTGGCACGCAGTTCCACCGAGATGGCGCACTTCGCCAATTCCTGCTCAAACCACACCGGATCAATGGAATCGGCGATGGGCAGGGCGAACAACCAATCCGGATGCGCCTTCAGCAAGCGCTGCGCCGTGGCAAGCTGAGTGCACAGCAAGCGGCTGATTTCGCTGCGACGACTGCCGGGCAGCAGGCCGATCAGCGTTGCTGCGGGTGCAATTTCGAGTGTCTGCCGAGCTGCGGCCTGCACAAGGTTTCGGGTGGTGTCGGTTTTGCAGGATTCAGGCGGGATCATGTCGCGCAACGGGTGCCCGACATGGGTTGTCGGCAGTCCGTATCGGGTGAACAAGGGTACTTCGAAATCAAATAAAACAGCCAGATGATCCGCGACATCGGCGAATTTTTTTGCCCGCTTCGGACGCCAGGCCCATACCTGCGGCGCGACAAAAAACAACACCTTGATGCCGTGTGCCCGTGCCGCCTTGGCAAGCCGCTGATTGAATTCCTGAAAATCAATGGCGATTACAATATCGGGTTTGAATGCAACCATGGCATCGATCAGGGTGTTCAACGCCTGTTTGAGTTGCCCGTAATGACGGAACACTTCAACCAGACCCATGACGGAAACGGTGTTCAAATCAACAACCGTATCGATGCCGGCAGCACGGCTTTGCGTCCCGCCCAGACCTTGGGCAACGCTGCCTGGACGCAGTGTATTCAACCGCTGGAAAAGTTCGGCGGCATAATGGTCGCCGGAAGCTTCGCCCGCAGCGAAAAACAGACGCAGAGGCCGCGAAACGGATGGCGTAGTGGAGTCGGTCATGGTCGGGGTATGGATATGTCTAAAAATTGAATAAGAGGGCAGTATGCCGCAATTGCCTTTGTTTGAGATGCAGCCAGCCGGATTAATCTACGCGGGCGTGGACGAGGCCGGACGAGGCCCGCTGGCAGGCCCCGTTGTGGCCGCCGCCGTCGTTTTGTATCCGGATGATCCGATCATTGGCGTGAACGATTCGAAAAAACTGACCGAACGACAACGCGACAAATGGTTCGATGAAATAACCCGTCGCGCGCAAGCGTTCGCCATTGCCGAAGCGACGGTACAGGAAATTGATACGCTCAATATCCTGCAGGCATCGCTGCTGGCCATGCGCCGCGCCGTGATGGAAGTTGAAACCCATATGCGATCTCAGGGTTGGAAACTGGATCGTATTCATGTCGATGGCAACCAGTGTCCCAAAATGGGCAACATGGAATGTCATGCCCTAGTGGGTGGCGATGGCCGGGACGCGGCGATTGCCAGCGCCTCGATTCTGGCGAAGGTGACGAGGGATCGGCTCATGCTGGCCTTGGACGCACAGTATCCCCAATATGAATTTGCCAGACACAAGGGGTATCCCACGGCGCGGCATCGAGCCTTACTCATAGAGTTTGGTGCCTGCCCAGAACATCGCTCTGGTTTTGCCCCCGTTAAAGCAGTTTTGAAACGAATGAAATCTGCTTTCTGATAAGCGTTTTTGAGGGCGGTCGAAGTGATTTTGAACTCCTGTAATTAAATCGTGTCACTAATAATAAGGCGATAAATTTTTATTTGGCCTTGGTATAAATGAGCGAGGTGGTTATGGAAACGTTGAAAAATAAACCCCATGTCATTGTTCTAGGTAGCAATTTTGCTGGATTGGGCAGCGCGCAGAAAATCCGTCAATATACAGGCGATGCGGTTGACATTACGGTAGTGGATCGAAAGGATTATTTGTTATTTGTGCCGAACATTCCGGCCGATGTGTTTGAAAACAGAAATCCGGCCATTCATCAGCGTATGGAATTGCGTGAGGTGCTTGCCCACGACCAGATCAATTTCATCCAGGCCGAGGTGAATGCCATTGATGTCGATTCCGAGGTGGTGCACATCACGCCCAACGAACGCCCGGGCGCTGCCGCTGTGACCTTGGGTTACGATTATCTGGTGGTCGCCTTGGGTAATCGTTTGGCTTTTGAAGACATCGAAGGTTTTGCCGAGTTTGGCGATAGCGTCAGCGATTTGTATCTGGGCGAAAAGCTACGCCAGAAATTGCATTTCGGTGGCTACAAAGGCGGCCCGATTGCGATTGGTTCGGCGCGTTTTACTCAAGGGGATGGGGCCAAAGGGCTGGAGCCTTATCCCGGTGGCAGCATCCCCGATGCGCTCGCCGCCTGTGAAGGCCCGCCGGTTGAATTGATGATGGCCGCTGCACATTATTTGGATGAAACCAAACAGGGGGACCCGAGCAAAATCACCGTTTTCACCCCCGCCGAACTGATTGCCGAGGATGCGGGTGAAACCGTCGTCAAGCAGTTGCTCGATCTGGCCACCAAGATGGGCTTCAACTACCTCAATAACACACAAGACATCAAGCGCATTACCAAAGACGGTATTGAATTTGCCGATGGCCGATCGGTCGAAGCGGAACTGAAAATCGTTTTTCCCAATTGGAAAGCGCATGAATTTATGCGCGGCTTGCCGATCAGCGACAGCGAAGGGTTTGTCGTTACCGATTTGCTGATGCGTAACCCCAAATACAAAAACGTGTTTGCCGCTGGAGATGCCGCTGCGGTTACCATGCCGAAACTCGGTGCAATCGGGCACCAGGAATGCGAGATCGTCGGCTTGCAGATTGCCAAGGACGTGGGCCGATTATCGCCCGAAGAGGCAGACAAGCCCTTGCAGCCAGTTGTTTATTGTTTGGGTGACATGGGCGGGGGCAAAGCCTTTTACATTCGCTCAAATACCTGGTTCGGCGGCGATACGGCGGTGCTTAAAATGGGGCGTGTACCCTATATGCTCAAAATGCAGTATCAAACACTATTCATGCAGTTGAAGGGCAAAGTACCCGCTTGGGGGCTGGATTTCGCGGAAATGGCCGTTGAGCACCATATTCCCAAGTAGACGTCGATCGGGCGTTGTTGCGACCCAACCCGCAGGTGGTTTTCTACCGGCGGGTTTTTATTTGGCCGTCCAGGAATCTCTCAGGGTCACGGTGCGGTTGAACACCGGTTTCACCGTGCTGTGATCGTGTTGGTCGGCAACAAAATAGCCATTGCGTTCCCATTGATAACGCGATTCCGGCGCGCAGGTGGCGAGCGAGGGTTCGATCATTCCAATCTGAACCCGTTTGGCGTCCGGGTTGATGTCGTCGAGGAAATCCCGTTCCATGTCTTCGGGGTCTTCCGGGCGCCGGGCGCCGGGCGCGGGCACGCTGAACAAGCGGTCGTAGATGCGCACTTCGGCTTCTACGGCGTCATGGCAGGATAACCAATGGATGTTGCCTTTGACTTTGCGTGATTCCGATCCGGGCGTGCCTGACTTGGTATCTGGATCGTATTCGGCATACACACAGGTGACCCAGCCATTCTCATCCGCATCGAAACCGGTACATTTGATGATGTAGCCGTAACGCAAGCGAACCTCGGCACCGGGTGTCAGGCGGAAGAACTTTTTCGGCGGCTCGACCATGAAATCTTCACGCTCGATCCAAAGTTCACGAGATAACACAATTTCGCGCTTGCCCAATTCGCTGTGATGCGGATGATTCGGCGCGTGGCAAACTTCCGTTTGTCCTTCCGGGTAATTGGTCAGCACCAGCTTGACCGGGTCGAGCACGGCAACACGACGTTCGGCATGTTCATTGAGATCCTCACGCATGCAGTCTTCCAGTACGTTGTAATCGATCAGACTATCCGATTTGGATACGCCGATGCGTTCGGCAAACAGTTTGAAGCCTTCCGGGGTAAAACCCCGCCGACGCGCGCCTTTGAGGGTCGGCAGGCGAGGGTCATCCCAGCCATCCAAGTGACCGCCGGTCACTAACTGGATGAGCTTGCGCTTTGAAAGCACAACGTAGGTGAGATTCAAGCGTGAGAACTCGATCTGCTGCGGCAGAGGGGGCGTGAATTCACCAAGCTCGGCCAGGCGCGCCAAAAACCAGTCATAGAGCGGCCGGTGATCGGTAAATTCCAACGTACACAGTGAATGCGTGATGCCTTCGATCGCATCCGATACACAATGTGCAAAATCGTACATCGGGTAGATGCACCAGGCATCGCCGGTACGGTGATGATGCGCGTGGCGGATACGATAAATCGCTGGATCGCGCATGTTCATGTTGGGCGAAGCCATGTCGATCTTCGCGCGAAGGATATGGCTGCCGTCGGGGAATTCACCTGCCCGCATGGCTCGGAACAGATGCAGGTTTTCTTCGATGCTGCGATCGCGGAACGGGCTGTTCTGGCCCGGCTGGGTCAGGGTGCCGCGCGTGTTGCGCATCTGCTCGGCATCTTGTGAGTCCACATAGGCCAGCCCGGCCTCGATCAATAATTCAGCGCAGTGATACAGGCGTTCGAAATAGTCCGAAGCGTAAAACACGCGTGCCCCCGGGCTGAACCCCAGCCATGACACGTCTTCGCGAATGGCATCGACATATTCGGTTTCTTCTTTCGTCGGATTGGTGTCATCAAAACGCAGATTACAAGCGCTTTGCGGACACTCGGCGCGATAGTCTTCGGCGAGGCCGAAGTTCAGGAAAATACTCTTGGCATGACCGAAATGCAGGAATCCGTTGGGTTCGGGCGGAAAACGGGTAGCGACCTTTGCACCGTAGGTTTGTTTGGCACAGTCTTCATCGATGCGGGCGCGGATAAAATGGCTGGATGGTGAAGTTTCGGTCATTGTTGGATGGCTTATTCGAATATGGGAAGTATTAGTCCGGACATTGTAAGGATTTTACGCGCCTATAGGTGATCGGATGTTCGATTCCGATGGATGAATCACCTGATTCTCCAACTGGCGAAGACGGTCAGGGAGCGATAGATTCGGGTAATCGAAGTCATTGAAATATGACATTTGCACCCGATTCGGTAAAGGACTATGTTTAAACATCCCCACGAGTCGGGTGCGTTGAAACTACAGGAGCAGAACGTCATGGCTAAGAAAAAAATCACCACCGAAACGACATCAAGCGACGTTATCCACATCGGTATCAGCGAAAAAGATCGTCAGTCCATTGCTGATGGTTTGAGCCGACTATTGGCAGACTCCTACAGCCTGTTTTTAATGACACATAATTTCCATTGGAATGTGACCGGGCCACAGTTCAACAGCTTGCATCTGATGTTCGAAACTCAGTACACAGAGCTTTTTACCGCCGTGGATGAAATCGCGGAGCGGATTCGTTCACTAGGCGCGTTTGCCCCCGCATCGTTCACCCGATTTTCGGAATTGTCATCCTTTACGATCCCAGATGAAAAGTTGGCTGCGAACGATATGATCGCCCACCTGGTCAAAGGACAAGAAGCCGTGGTGCGCACGGCACGTGGGGTGTTCCCCGTTGCCGAGGCGGCGAATGATGAACCAACCCAGGATCTGCTAACCCGCCGGATGGAGCTTCACGAGAAAAATGCCTGGATGTTGCGTTCGCTGTTGGCGTGAGTTAATGGCGAGGCTGCTCAAGCCAATGTTCTCTCGTTCAAAACCTATGCCGCCGAGTTTATCCGCGGCAAATTCATACTTAAGAGCGCCCATTATAAATATTTGCTAATTAACTGAATGGGTATCTGGTTGCCCGTTATTCGATTTTGACAGCAGCAAGCAACCGTTCGGCGTTACTTTGGTTTTGTCGTGTGCCACGCGTGGGCAAGCGATGTTCAACGAGACCGGCAAATACGGCCTGAATGTCGTCGGGCAGTACATGATTCCGCTGATCAATAAATGCCCATGCCCGGGCAAGATTCAAGAGCATCAGACCGGCGCGGGGCGACAAGCCCATGCTGAACTCAGGCATTTCCCGGCTGGTTTGCAGGAGTTTCTGCACATAATCGATCACGGGGTCGGCAACATGGATGTTGCGGACGGCTTGGCGCATCTGGGCAAGGCCGCGGGCATCCAGCACCGGTTCGATGTCGTTGATATGCGTGCGTCCCCCTTGACCCTTGAGCATGGCGCGTTCCACTTCCGGTGCGGGGTATCCCATACCGAGAATCAATGCGAAGCGGTCGAGTTGAGACTCCGGTAGCGGATAGGTGCCCTGCTGGTGGAGCGGGTTTTGGGTCGCGATCACGAAGAAGGCTTCCGGCAGCGGATAGCGTTTGCCTTCGATCGTAACCTGGCGCTCTTCCATCGCTTCGAGCAGGGCGCTTTGCACCTTGGGCGGGGCGCGGTTGATTTCATCGGCAAGCAGAATTTCGGTGAAAATCGGCCCCGGCTGAAAACGGAATTCACGACTTTGCGGCTCGAAAATCGATACGCCCAGAATATCGGCGGGCAGCATGTCGGCCGTGAATTGCAGCCGACGGAATCGCAGCCCCAGTCCGCGTGCCAGCGCATGCGCCAGCGTGGTTTTCCCGAGCCCGGGCAGGTCTTCAAGCAGCAGATGTCCCCCGGCAAGAACGCAGCAAAGGGCCTGACGGATGACCTGCTCTTTTCCGAGCACAACCTGTGCGGTTCGCGCGATCAGCGTCTTCGCGGCGGCCTGAAGGTCTTGCGGTGCGAGTACCGGTGCGGATGGCATCTGAGCGCTGGCCTTATTCATGCGGTGGACTCGTCTTGGGTTTTGGCGGCAAAGGCACGCTCAAAGGCGGCCATGAGTGTTTGATGCAACGGGCTGCGTTCGAAGTGCGTGCCCAGGCCGCCAAGATCAAGGAAGCCGGCCCGGCCTTCAAGCAGGGCCTGGGCCGCTGCCAGTTCCTGTGGCGGGTATAGGGCCATGAGTGTGCTTCGATACTGATCGAGCGGCGCGGTGGCCGCAACCTTTAACTGATGGCGTGTGAATGCGGCGCGATAGATGATTCTTCGATTGTCCGGTAGGGGTGGCACGTTGACCAGCCAGTCAAGCAGCGCTTCTGTTTCATCGTCATCATCATTCGGGCCACAAGCAAACAGCGCCAGCGCGCGCAGTTCACCGAAGCGCAGACTGGCCCAGGGATGGTCTGCTCTGATGGCTAAACCTACGACATCCGGCATCGGCATCAGCCAGTCCATGTCCATATCGTCCATGGTTTCAAACAGGTGCGCGCATTCGGTGGCCGTGAGTTCATCCAGCCGTTCAACATAAGGAATCAGCGACAGGCCCACGTTGTTGTTCCGCTCGTACAGTTCATCGACGGGATAGATTTCGGACATGCCCGGCACGAGGATGCGACAGGCATACAGGCCGATATGCGGGTAATCGGCGACATAAACGTCGTAACCTTCTGCATGAACGATGTCGCAAAGGCGCTTGAAACCCGCCTCATTGTTCTCGGCGGTGAAATCCCAGTGCACGAAGGGGTAATCGGGGGTGTCACGGAAAAAGTCCCAAGATAGCCAACCCGAGGAATCGATAAAGTGCAATTCGAGATTTTGCGGGTCGCTGACCAGTTCTTGATCGGTCGTGGGTGGGTGGAAGGCGTGCAGGTCGTCGAGCGCGCGGCCCTGCAACAGTTCAGTGACCGTGCGCTCGAAAGCGACTTCGAAATTCGGATGGGCACCGAACGATGCGAAAACGCCACCGGATTGTGGGTCGATCAGGGTCACGCAGATCACCGGATATTTCCCGCCCAGCGACGCATCCAGCAGGCGCAGTCCGAAGCCATGACCGCGCAGGGCGGCAATCGCCGTGGCAATGGTCGGGTAGCGGGCCACAATGTCGTCCGGTATCTGTGGCAGGGCGATGCTTTCGGCAATGACCCGGTTCTTCACGAAGCGTTCAAACACTTCTGATAAACCCTGCGTGCGGGCTTCGAATACGGTATTGCCCGCCGTCAGGCCGTTGCTGACATACAGGTTGCCAACCACATTGGCCGGGAAGTACAGGGTCTGCCCATCGCGAATTCGGGTGTAGGGCAGGGCACAGACGGCGTCCGTCACCGCGCTGTTGAAATCCACCCAGTCTTTCGTGGTGATGCGGTACTCATCGGCCAGATAATGCCGCCAAAGGGCGTCATCCAGCAGGCCCTCTGGCCGAACGCCGGGGTGATCAATGGTGAACCAGCGTTCGCGTGGATCATGAACCCCTTGTTTGCGTCCGTCTTGCATCGTCTGTTCGCGATGCCAGTGGAAATCGCCGAAAAAATACTGTGAAGCCAGTCGTTCGACAAATTCTCCCAATGCTGATGCCAGCGCCGCCTTCTTGCTGGAACCCTTGCCGTTGGTGAACAGAATCGGGCAGTTTTTATCGCGGATATGCACGGACCAACAGTGGGGTACCGGATTGAGCCAGCGTGTTTCTTCGATATCGAAACCCAGTGCGGTCAGTTGTGCCTGAACACGGGCGATCGTGTCCTCCAGTGCCGCGTCCTTGCCGGTGATAAATGTATGTTCAGACATGAAAAAATTCCTTTTAGGCGTGGGCGTTGTCGGATGTGTTTTCGGGGCCATTCTCCGGTTCATTCTCCTGGAACAGTACCAGCAGGGATACGCGGCGCAATTCGCTAGCAAGAACGGTAAATGTGCGGCAGGCCGCACCGGTATCCATGAATTCGATACCAACGCCCGCCCGCAGAAAAGCCGCCTGAACAGCGGCACCGGCGCGCTGTGTTCGTGGTCCGGTACCAACGATGAGCACTTCCGGGTCATCGATCATCAGTTCATTCAGTGATGCAGGCGCCAGTTCAGACACGGTTTTGAACGATAGGTCGGAGACGATGCGTTCTGGTGTAAGCAGAAAGCTTCGAAAGTATTCATCATGATTCACCCGCACGCTGGTTTGAGTAAAACCACGGATGACAAATCGTTGGCCGGAATCATCAAGAGAGAGGCGCATGGTGAGTTACCTGATTAACGTTGTCCGCTGGCGAATTGACCGACCATTTTTCGCAATGGATCGAAAGCAGACACAGCGGAGAGGGCCAGATTGCGGCCGCCAACCAACAGCGGGTTGTGCGCGCGGAAGCCATAATGGAACAGATCCATGCCCGACTGAGTGATGAGATTGTCCGCCCGCCGCATCCTTTCATAGCGAGCCAGGGCTTTGGGTGCGCCGAGGTCGTCGCTGTCCTTGAGGCAATCGATCAGGGCCATGGCGTCATAAAAGCCGAGGTTGACCCCTTGTCCGGCCAAAGGGTGAATGGTGTGGGCGGCATCACCGGCCAGCACGGTTCGCTCGGCGGTATAGCGCCGGGCGTGCATTCTGCGGATCGGGAAGTAACTCCGGCGCTCGATCGCCTTGATTTCGCCAAGTTCGGCTGGAAACGTGGCTGCCAGTACTGAGAGGATTTCTTCATCGCTCCAGCTGTGGCGGGTTTTGACGGCTTCGACCTGATCGTACCAGACGATCGAACCTCGGGCCCCCGCCAAGGGCAGGAACGCCTGAGGGCCGTGTGCCGTGAATCGCTGCCAGGTAATGTCCTGCTGCGGGTAATCCGTAATCACGCTCAACACCTGCGCGGCGGTATCGTAATCCTGATGGGTTTCTTCAATGCCGGTGGCTTGGCGTACCCAAGATTTGGCGCCATCTGCACCGATCAATAGCGAGGCGGATAGTGTCTGTCCATCGTTAAGACAGACACACACTTGTTGGCCATCCACTCGCCATTGGCTTGGGTGGCTGTCGGTAAATGGGGTGATGGTGTCTAGCTTTCGAATGCCTTCCCACAATGCAGCTTGAATCAGGCTGTTTTCGACAATGTAGCCTAGTTCGGGGAGACCAATATCTCGCGCATCGAACGTGACATCGCCCGTGCCTGCCTGATCCCAGACGCGCATCCTGCGATACGGTGCCACGCGGGTATGCCGAATGCGGTGCCATACACCTAATTGCTGCAGAAATTCGATGCTGGTGGGCGAGAGTGCCGAGACGCGCACGTCGAATGGCGTAGTGCTATCCGGAAGGTCGGGTACCGGTTGATCTTCGACAAGGGCGACTTGCCAGCCTTGCTGACCCAAGGCCAATGCAATGCTGGCACCCACCATGCCACCGCCGATGATGATAAGGTCAACGGGTTGATCCGAAGCGGTTTTTTTGATTTTGGCTGTCACGGTCAGATGCCTCGCGTCAGGCGCACGAGCCGATTTTTGAATGGGAAGATGCCATCGCTCAACGAGAGCAGCGCCCCACGCACGATCCCTGCACCGGGCAGGTCGAGACTGAAGCCCCGCACGAGCCGATCGGTCAGGCCGATCGTCCGACGGTAATCGTCGACGCGCTCTTGCGCATACCGTTTGAGACGAACCGGATCACCGGGGTCGACAGGTTCCCCCCGATCGGCGCGCAGAGCGGCTGTCAGGTCACGGACATCGCGCAGGCAGAGGTTGAAGCCTTGCCCCGCGACCGGGTGCAGTGCATGGGCGGCATTCCCGAGGATGACAAGACGCTCGTCCACCAGATCCTGAAGGGTAATGAGATTCAGCGGATAGGCCTGTCGGGGCGTCAGTTCGGTAAATCCACCGAGACGGTGACGGAACAATTCATCCAGTCGCTTGGCGTAGGCTTCCGATTCAAGCGCCATCAGTTCATGGACGTCTTCGTCACGATTGACCCAGACGAGCGATACCCGTCCCGCCGGGGCGGGTAGAACGGCGAGGGGGCCGCCTCGGGTAAAGCACTCGAATGCCGTGCCGTGATGCGCGCGTGCCGGCTTTGCCGTGCAGACAATGGCGGTTTGTCCGTATTCGGATTTTTCAACCGGCTTCTTGATAGCGGCACGCACACTCGAATAAGCGCCATCGGCAGCGATCAACAAACGTGCCTGAAGAGTATGAGCTGCGCCGTGGTATTCGAACTGGACTTCGACTCCTGCGCCATCGTTGATCAAGTTGTGGTGGGTGTAGCGTGCCGGTTGCAGACGTTGCAAAGTGCCCATGCCATCGATTTGATCGCCTTTTTCGGCCCGCTCGATGGCCGCACCAATGGCCCGGTTGCCGATGACCTGCCCCAGCGCAACCCCCTGATTGTTGGCTTTGGTGATGCGCGTCATGCCGAAGTGGCCGCTATCGACCACACGGACTTCCTCAATGGCCTGAGCTGCGCGCGCGGTTGCCTCGTCAATCAGGCCCAGGGCATCGAAGTAGCGCCAGGACGCGTCTGAAAGCGCCGTCAGTCGGGCATCGAAACTACTCGATGCACCTTCTGGTGCGCCTTCGAGCAACGTGACGCGCCAGCCATCGAGCTTCAGGGCATGCGCAAGCACGCCGCCGACCATGCCGCCGCCAACAATGATGATGTCCTGTTTACTGGAATCGAAGCGGGTTTGATGTGTCATGGGGCGATCTCGTGTGCGTCTTTTCTACATATGACCAGAAGGGGCGCTCTGTCATGCGTCCAAGCGGTGGCGTGCTTTGCAGTCGTTCATGAAGGCCTCGATGTCCTCAACGGTCTTGGGTACTTCGTGCGTCAATATATCGGCGCCCTTCGGTGTGACCAATACATCGTCTTCGATGCGGACGCCAATGCCGCGATAGGCCTTGGGAATATCCTCTGCCGCGTCGATATAGATGCCCGGTTCGACCGTGACGACCATGCCGGGTTCGAATTCGCGCCACTGACCATCGATTTTATACCTTCCGACGTCATGCACATCCAGTCCCAGCCAGTGGCCGGTGCGGTGCATGAAGAAGCGTTTGTAACCCTCGCTGTTCGGGGCCCCGTCTACCGTCTGCGGGATCAGTCCCAGTGCGATGAGCCCTTGCTGAATCACACGTACTGCGGCCTCATGTGGCGCATCAAAGCGCGCTCCGGCGCGGATTTCATCAATGGCGGCCATCTGGGCTTTCAGAACCAGCTCGTATACCGCACGCTGAGGTTTGGTGAACCTGCCATCCACAGGCCAGACACGGGTGATGTCGCCCGCGTAGTGTTCGATTTCCGCGCCCGCATCGATCAGCACCAGTTGCCCTGACTCAAGCCGGGCCTCGTTGGCTCGATAATGCAGCACACACGCGTTGGCGCCACAGGCGACGATGGGTGCGAACGAGGCTTCACCATGATGCTGGTGGAAAATGCGTTGCAGGTAGGCGGCCAGTTCGTATTCGTACATGTCCTCGGCAATCGCGGCGGCTGCGGTTCGATGAGCCTGTGCGGAAATGCTCGCAGCCCGGCGCATCTTGGCGATTTCCACGGGTGATTTGATCAGGCGGAGCTCGTGCAGCGGTTCGGCGAGATCCTTGAGGGTTTGCGGTGGATTGATGCCTCCGCGTGATTTCTTGCGCAGAGTGTCCAGCCATCCCAGCGCACTCTGCATCAGTTCGTGATCGGAGAAGGGCAGCGTGATGCGCTCATAGCCGACGAGCAATTCTGGAAGTACATCGTCAAGCTCATCCAGCGCGAAAGCCTGATCGGCGCCGTACACGCGTCGCGCACCTTCAAGCCCGGCACGCGGGCCGTCCCAGCGTGCGCGTTCGGGGTCGTTTGGATGCAAGAACAGGATGACCTCACCCTCCGCCCGCTTGGGGCAAAGCACAAGCAGTGCGTCCGGTTCATTCAGCCCCGTGAGGTAAAGAAAATCGCTCGACTGGCGGAACGGGTAGGGATTGTCGTTATTACGAATGATCTCTGTCGTTGCAGGCACCAGGACTGCAGATTTGCGGCCGACCATTTTCAACAGGCGCCGTCGACGCTTGCCGTATTCAGATTGATCCAGTGCACTCAACGTATTGACGGCCATGTGATCTTCCTTAAGTTTAGTGGGGGCGTGACGCGGTGCCGTCACTGGGAACGGGCGGATGTATGTTGATGTACATCACAATCAGGGCCGCGCTCAGATAGTTGATGATCTCGTACAGGTTGATCTCATCTTCTTCATCATCGTGCGTATGATCGACTTCATCATCCAGCGCGGCGATCGCTTGCAGATCATCGAATACTTCTTTGGCTTCGGGCGAGAGTTGAGCCGGGTCGGGGCCTTTGCCGACGGCGTAGCCATACAGCACACTCTGTGCGAACTCGATCAGTGCCATCAGGCGGTCGCCAAAGGGTTGATCGTCTTCCGGGAAAATCAGACTCAGGCCGAGATTGTCTGCGGTGGTGATCTGATTGATGACCTCGGCGTACATGGCTTTCAGACTCGCTGGCATGATGTTTGGTGATGCCTCGTCTGATAATTCGGACAACCATTCCGACTCCGACGCATGTCCTTTGCCCAGCCATAGTCCGATCAGGGTTCCCTGTGCTTCACTGGGGCTGAGCACCGCGTCGATATCATGTAAATCGTCTCTGAGTTGGGGATAATGAACAGGCATAAACACTCGCTAGAAAAAATTCGCCAGCAGACTGGATGAGTTCTTGGGAAAGGGATATTGTCAGCGTATTGGCGACAAAATGATAGACTGGACCAGTTCGTGATCCCTCCAATTGTCCTGCTTGGTGCTTTTACCGTCAGAAAAGTCGCATCAAAGCTCACTTGGGTTCAGAACGGTTTATTCATACTTTACTATTCAGGAAAATGCGCATGTCAGCCGCCACCGCCGACTCATCTGACCAGCACTCGATTGATAACGACAACCTTGCCGATTCGATGGCTGGCGGCGCGTCGGCTGATCCACTTACCTTACGAGTAGAACGTCTGATTCAAACCTGCAAGACATTGGATCGCCGGCGAAGGGAATATCAGGAAACCGCCGATCGACTCGCGGAAGAAAATACGCAACTCCGGCGCGTTTTGTCGCATACACAGCAGCAAATACAACAACTGGTCGAACAGATCAGACAGATGGAAGAATAGACCGTATGAACAGCGCTTCAAAACCACTCACCGTTCGTATTCTTGAAAAGGACTACCGGATTGCCTGTCCGCCAGAAGAGCAGGCCATCCTGTTCCGTACGGCCGATTACGTTAATCAGGCCATGGCGCAGGTCAAAAAGAACAGCCAAACACTCAGCACCGAGCGTGTCGCCGTGCTCGCTGCCCTGAATATCGCGCGTGAATTGATTGAACATAACCCCGCCAGCCTGCGCCAACCCACCCACGATGAGCATTCGGAAGAGCTAATCGAGCGGATTGACGCGGCATTGCAGGAATTCGGTCAACCCTGAAGTTCAGCCCAACCCGCGCAGGCAACTGGATGAGCGATCGACGTGACAGCGCATCGGGTGTGTCCGGGTGTATATTCCATCGCCAATCCGCGGCGCGGGCCAATCAATGCGAGGGGTTTTGCTCTTCGGCGCGAATCAACGCGGGCCAGAACTGTCGCAATGCATCAAGAGGAACAGGCGAGGGGGATTGCAGATAACGCTCCGCGCCGGGAAGGAGACTTGGATGCTTCTTGGTCATGGCCTGCATCCAGTTCAAATCGCGAAATGATAGAAAACCATTTTGTAATCGAACGGACCATGCCAACGTCTTGGCAATGATTTCTGCCGGTGTCAGACTGAACCAGACCGCTGCCATCAGTACGGGAATGCCAAGCCACGGATAACCTGAGGCCTGATTGACCAGCAATAGCCATTGCATCAGGAAAAACCCACCCGCAAGCGCCATCAATGTGGCATAGATGTATCGGTTCTGATTGACAACCGCATACAGACGGTTGAGTCGTTCGATCAGTTCGGGTTGGTAATTGAAATCATCGCGTAAATCGATCATGGCTGCTCCTAGCACGTTCTTAAGTGCTTGGTGGCTGTAAAAGCTGATATGACGATGATATGACATGCAGCGCGCGACTGCCACATCGAATTGTCTGCGTTAAATAGACTTCGATTCAGGCGTGTCGGATTTATTCTTGTGCGTGGTGATGCGCTGCCAGGTCATGAAACTGTATGGGAAGGGGTTTTCTGTATCAGCGGGATGATTTTCTTCGATAACCAGACGCCAGTCGCGACGGTTGTACGCTGGAAAAAAGGCATCACCATCATCGATGGTCGTGTGTACCAGCGTGAAATAGAGTCGATCCGCACGCGGCAGAAACTGGTAATAAATATTCGCGCCACCGATCACCATGACTTCGGGGGTCTGATCTGCCGCTTCGAGGGCTGCATCCAGGCTATCAACGACCGTCACCCCTTCGGCGTGAAAATCGGGATTCCGGCTGATCACGATGTTTTTTCGCCCCGGCAGCGGGCGGCCGATGGAGTCATAGGTTTTGCGCCCCATGATAATCGGCTTGCCCATGGTGATCTTTTTGAAGCGCTGCAAATCGGCCGGTAGCGACCAAGGCAGGGCGTTGTTGCGCCCGATGACCTGATTGCGCGAAAGTGCGGCGACTAATCCTATTTTCATGACTGATCCGATGATCCGCCCGGGAATCTTGCGGAACTGAACTTGATGACGAGAATGGCGATGGCCAGCAAGGCAATGGCGCCAGTATAGGTAATGATGGTGATATTGCTCATGGTTTTGATATCGACCACGAGCACCCGGGTAATCGCGGTGATGGCGATATAGATCAAAAACCGCACGGGCATACGCTTGGTCTGGAAATAAATCCCGATCATCGCGAGTATTTCAAGGTAAATGAAGAACAGGAGCAGGTCGTCGAGAGACGGCGTGCCCTTGTGCAGGATGTCGATGACCGATGCGGTGGTTGACCAAAGCACGGCCACCCACAAAACGAACAAGAGTAAAACGTGGGCAATGTTATTGAGCTCGTTGCCGAGCTTTTCGATGAACTTATGACCTGTTGATAAACCCGACATTTTGTGGCCTCGCTCTGATTTTGGCCTGATTATACGGCAACTGGAGCTGCGATATGCGGCAAGGGTGCATAGTATTCAAGCACGAAATCATCGAATACGAACGACTCGATTGAGCGACGTTCCGGATTGATTCTCATGGTCGGTAATTTGCCCGGTGTGCGCTCAAGTTGGGTATGCGCCTGTTCAAAATGGTTGTGGTAGATGTGCGCATCGCCCAGTGTATGGACGAACTCGCCGGGCGTCAGATCGGTGACCTGCGCAATCATGAGGGTAAGCAGGGCGTAACTTGCGATATTGAATGGCACACCCAGGAAAATATCGGCACTGCGTTGATAAAGCTGGCAGGAAAGCTTGCCATTGGCGACATAAAACTGGAACAGCAGATGGCAGGGCGGCAGCGCCATATTCGGCACATCCGCCGGGTTCCAGGCCGTGACGATCAGGCGGCGCGATTCTGGGTTTGTCTTGATGTCGTGGATAACCTGACTCAACTGGTCGATGGTGCGGCCATCGGGCGTGGCCCAGGAGCGCCATTGTTTGCCGTAAACCGGTCCAAGGTTGCCTGCCGCATCGGCCCACTCGTCCCAGATTCGTACGCCGTTTTCCTGCAGATAACGGATGTTGGTGTCGCCCTGAATAAACCACAAAAGCTCATGGATAATCGAGCGCAAGTGCAGTTTTTTGGTGGTCAGCGCCGGGAATCCCGCTTCGAGGTCAAAACGCATCTGGTGTCCAAATAGGGATCTCGTGCCCGTCCCGGTACGGTCCCCCCGATCAACGCCGTGCTCCATTACCTTCTGAAGTAAATCGAGGTATTGCTTCATTTGTTTTTCTCCGAAACAGTAGGCGCATTGAGTGGTCGATCCATGATGTGTTTGTGATAGGCATACCACAACATGGCGAGGCCAATCAGAACCATGGGGAACGAAAGGACTTGCCCCATGGTGAGCCAGCCGCCCCACAAGTAGCCGAGTTGTGGGTCGGGCTCGCGCACGAATTCAACCAGAAAACGGAATGTGCCATAGAAAATCAGGAACACGGCTGAAACGGCCATGCGCGGCCGCGGCTTCATTGAAAAGAAGAAAAGGATCAAAAACAGCAGAATCCCTTCGGCAAAGGCTTCATAAAGCATTGAAGGCTGTCTTGGCAACGGGCCGCCGGTCGGGAAGACCATGCCCCAGGGAAGCGTCGTTACCTTGCCCCACAATTCACCATTGATGAAATTGCCGATACGCCCGGCGAACAGGCCGATCGGTACCAGTGGCGCAATGAAGTCCATCAAGGTAAAGAAGTGCAGTTTGTATTTGCGGGCGAACAAGGCCATGGCGGTCATGACGCCGATCAACCCGCCGTGAAAGCTCATGCCGCCATCCCAGACCTGGAAAATGGTCAAGGGATGGTGAATCAGCTCTGGCGCCTGATAAAACACCATATAGCCGATTCGACCGCCCAATATGACACCAAGCGCACCGTAAAAAATAAGGTCGTCTACCAGTAATGGACTCAGTGGCCAGTCGGGTTTGGCGGCGCGGTAGCGCCCAAGCGCCCAGGCACCGACAAAGCCCACCAAGTACATCAAACCATACCAATGTACTTTCAGTGGACCAAGGGACAGGGCGACGGGATCGATATTGGGGTAAGTCAGCATGAAGAGGCTCTGTCGGGGCCATTTCTGGCGTAAATTTCGGGATAAACTCTAACAGGAATTGGTTATTCGAGCATGAGCATTTCATTTTCGGATTGGACAACCACTGAACGGGAGGGTGCGTGATGGAAATCTCTTTGTATCGTGATGAAGCCGTGTCGTCCGCGTCACGAACCCTGCGGGCGCAGACCTACAACATGGGGCACACCCTGCTGGCGAAAAATCCCGATGGTGTGGTCTTTCTACCTATTCGCAGTATGCAGTTTCTGGCCATTCTCGATGCCGAAGAGTGGGTGTTCGTCGACGGTGAAAAGAAACATCTGATCGAGGTAGCCTGGCAGAAGTTCCGTCCCCAATCACGCTCTGCGATAGATGAGGCGGTGCCTTTTGAGGCGATGTTTTACACGGAGGAAGGCCCGGGGTTGATGTCGCGCCTTGAATCGGCCGTGCATGAAGCCTTGCTTCAGGAAGTCAATCGGATGCAATACGAAAAGAAGCAGGGAGAAGTGCTGCCTTTCAGAAGTAAAGAATCAAGTTAGAAGTGAAGCTGCGCCTAAAACGAATCATATGAAGGCATGAGCGTACAGCGCGCCAGCGGCAGCAACGAACTCAGTCGTCGTCCCCCAGTTCAGGATCCCAGCCTTTGCTGCGACCACGTGCGATGGCTTCTTCATTGATGCGCATGAATTTGGCTTGCAACTCTGGCGGCAGGCGGCTTGGCAGATGGGCGTAGGGTTCCCAGGCGGCATACACTTTTTCGTATAGAACCTGGATCTGCGCTGGTAGCCAACCCTCGCAGGTTTCTGTTTCAGGAATCAGATCAAATACCCATGCATCCCGGATGACTTTGGCGATATGGGTCATGCCGCCCTGTTCATCGTTATAAATGCCGACATAGGTTTTCTGGTTCATGCGTTACTCGAAAAAAGTTAAGGAACCTTTGATTTAATCAGAGGTTCATGAAGAAAATAAAAAAAACACTTTTTGATTTTCGCCCTCTGAAAACGCCAGGATGGCGTTATTCAGAGCTTACTTAAGGGGAGCGAATTATCGCGTCAGGCCAGCATACAGCAACGGCAGCTTCTCAGGCAGTCGCTCGACTTGATCGACCACCATGTAGTTACGTGCGCCGAAGATACGTGAGACATACTGATCCGCGCGCGGGTCAAGGCTCATGCAGTAGGTGATGACGCCACTACGCGCCGCTTCCTCAACCGCCTTCTTGGTGTCCTGACGCAAGTATTGCGGATCACGGACATCAATATCCGCCGGTTCGCCATCGGTGATCACGAGCATCAGCTTCTTGGTAGAGCGTTGCTGCTTGAGATAATGGCTGGCGTGGCGGATCGCAGCTCCCATGCGAGTTGAAAGCTGACCGGTCATTCCCGCGAGTTTGGCCTTTGCTTCGTCGTGATAGGACTCGTTGAAATCCTTGAAGCGATAGTACTCGACATCATGGCGCCCATCGGAGCAGAAGCCATGAATCGCAAATGGATCACCAATCTTGGCAATGGCATCGGCCAGCAGCACGCAGGCCTGTCGTGTCAGATCAAGCACAGTGTGATCCTGACCGACAACCTTATCATTGGTCGACTCGGACAAATCCAGCAGCACCATCACGGAAATATCACGGGTTTTACGGACAGAACGCATCATGATGCGTGGATCGGGCTGGTTCCCCATACGAATATCGATCATGGCGCGAATGGCGGCGTTGATGTCGACCTCGTCACCGTCTTCGAGCTTGCGAATGCGCTGCACGCCCTGTGGTTGCATGGCATCGAGCAGGAACTTCATGCGGCTGATTTCGCGCTTGTAGCGGGCGGCAATGTCATCGATGAGGTCGAGCTCACCGAATTTGGGACGTTTTTCCAGCACGGTGGCCCAGCTTGGCCGTTCATGCTGAATCTGGTAATCCCATTCACTGTAGTGGTAGGGCGCGGAAACCGGTTCCTTGCCTTCCATCTCGTTGTAGCTGATGCCGTGATCTTCGTAGGGGAAGAGTTCCGTGCCCAGAACCCAGACTTCCTGCGGGTTGTCGTCGATCAGTTCGCTGTCGATCTCGTTGACCATTTCCATGACGGAAACTTGCTTGCGAACGGTCTGTACCTTGTCGTAACCGGCCTCTGCCGCCTTGTCGAAATCGAATTCCTCGAACGCCCAGAAGTAACGGTTGTCGTCACGGTACGGAGCGGTCAGGACATCGGTCCGCTGCTGGAACGGAATGCGCAAGGACATCAATTCATGAGCAAGAATAACGCCGTTATCCCATGAGAACTGATTGTCTTCCAGGCGATGTTGTTCGGCGGCGAACAGCTCCCGCGCACGTGCCACCAGCGGATGATCATCGACGAACTTCGGGTCCAGCAGAGCGCGGGCGATTCGATTCAGGTAGTCCCCGAGCGTGTTGCCCTGCGTGGCCGGTATGGTGTGAAATTGTGACCAGATCGGGCGCAAGCCGGGGAATTTGTTGATGGCCAGTTGTTCGACGCGCGCATCTTCAAATACGGAAATCACCGCCATTTGCAGATTGTTCAGGTTCTCGGCGGAAATCGGCTGTTGGGTGTAGACCACATGTGCAGCCGCATGGGCCGCCGCTGCGCGATAGAGGGTGAGCCCGGAAATCGGTTCCTGACCTTCGATGACGAAATCATCATAGGCGTCGGGAAGATGCAGCAGATAATCTTCGATGTACGGTTTGTACCCCTCACGCTTTTCAAAGTCGCCCGAAGTCGGGCGCATGAAAAAGTCGCGAGCCCAAAGCGCGCGCAGATACATGTTGATCCGACGCTGAACATCGACGAACAGGGTGCCTTTGCGCTCCTGTTGCATCATGGCGAGCGATTCTTTCGACTCCAGGCCGAAATAACGAATCTGTTCGGCGTAGTTGGTGCGATGCACCTGCGCGCCCCAGCTCGACCAGCGGCGAAGGCCGCCCAGCGTGAGGTGCGCGAACAGCGTGTCCAGGTTCTCCAGCATCGGGCGAACACCGCGCGGCGCGGTGGCCACCAGGTTGTTCAGCAGGAGAAGATACTTTTTGAACAGTTCGGCATCACCCAGACGCTCGGCTGCGGTGGGGGCTGTTGCCAAAACGAGCTCGATGACGGTCCCACTCGTTTTTGAAGCCATCATCAGGGCCGATTCTACGAGATCGGGAATAACGTCTTCACCCAGGGTACGGGCAATGCCCGGCGCGTTCTGGATGAACGTAGACACCATCTCGTGGCCACGGCCAAGGTTCTTCAGAGACAGTGCGCCGCCAAGATACATATCCAACCCGCGCGGGCTGAATACGCGTGACGCTTCCTGCCATGAGGCTTGCAGAATTTCGCGGGAATGCTCGGAAAGTGCGCCGAGTTCTTCCTCGTACTCATCCAGTTGAATGGACATGATGCTCCTCCAAAGAGGCTAGGCGGGGCCAGTCTGACTGGCAGGGACCCGCACCGCCGTAAACCGGGATTTGGGTGTCGGATAGGTGTAAAGCGATATCCGGGGGAACGAATTCTTCTTGATTAGAAGTAGGTCGATACCGCCGCATCCAGCGCATCACGCATATCCGGGTCATCGGTAATCGGACGCACCAAGGCAACACGGCAGGCCGATGCCGGGTCGACATTCTTCGAAATCAATGACGCCGCGTAGATCAGCATCCGGGTTGAAATGCCTTCGTCCAGACCATGACCCTTGAGGTTGCGCGCACGTTCTGCGATCGACACGAGCTTGTCTGCCACTTCAGCAGGAACATTGCCTTCGTGTGCCACGATTTCGGTTTCGGTCGCGTGTTCGGGATAGTTGAAATCCAGCGCGCCAAAACGTTGTTTTGTGGACTGCTTCAGATCCTTCATCAGAGACTGGTAGCCGGGGTTGTAGGAAATGACCAGCTGGAAGTCCGGGTGGGCGTGGATCAATTCGCCTTTCTTTTCCAACGGCAGTTCACGCCGAGCATCGGTGAGCGGGTGGATGACGACCGTGGTGTCCTGACGTGCTTCGACCACCTCGTCCAGATAACAGATGGCGCCATGCCGGGCGGCGATGGCCAGTGGGCCATCCTGCCAACGGGTGCCTTGTGCATCGAGCAGGAAGCGGCCAACCAGATCGGACGCGGTCATGTCTTCGTTACAGGCCACGGTGATCAGTGGCTTGCCCAGTTTATAGGCCATGTATTCGACAAAGCGGGTTTTGCCGCAGCCGGTGGGGCCCTTGAGCATCATGGGCATCCGCACGGAGTAGGCGGCTTCATACAGTTCTACTTCGTCCGCTACGGGGCGATAGTAGGGCTGCTTTTGCACACGATATTGGTCCATAAGATCAGACATGACGGCTCTCCTGTTGGTTTGCGGAATCACTTTTGCTGAATGGTCTGTACAAAAAGTCGGCGCTGCATTGTTTGAGGATCAAGGCATCCCCTGGCACCGAGGATCCTGTGCAGACTATTCAGAAAAAATGGTTCAAAAGGCCCTGAAAATCCCGCCTCGGAGGGCGGGTCAAATTCATTCGCTCGAATTTATCGGGTCAATTACACGGTCTTGCCGCGGAAAATAACCATTGAAGCACCCTGGCTTTGCGTGAAGTTGTTGTAGCCGATCAGACGAACATGGTTATCTGGATTGGCTTTATGGCAAGCTTCCGCTTCGCTTAGGATTTTGTCGACATCGGTCTCGCCGAACATCGGCAGCTTCCACATGTACCAGTAGGAATCCATCAGGTGCTCCGGCTCGGTGTGTTCAATCGCCGGGTTCCAGCCTTGATCGACAATGTACTGAACCTGTTTTTTCATCTCATCCTTGCTCATGGCCGGCAGGTACGAGAAGGTTTCGAACTTGCGGCTGGCCGGATCGCTCAAACGTGATTTGTAGTCTTGCATTTCGCTCATGGAAATAACTCCTGAAATTTGTGGCTAACCTGGGTTGGTGCAAGCCAACCCAGGCAGTGGCATTACTTGTGGGCAACGTCCAGTTTGTCGACGGTGTCGAATTCAAACTTGATCTCTTTCCATGTTTCCATGGCGATCTTCAGTTCTGGGCTGCTCTTGGCAGCTTTTTCCAGAACGGCCTTGCCTTCTTTTTCGATCTGAACGCCTTCGTTACGTGCTTCGACGCAAGCTTCCAGCGCAACACGGTTTGCAGCCGCGCCAGCAGCGTTGCCCCAAGGGTGACCCAATGTGCCGCCACCGAACTGCAGAACAGAGTCGTCACCGAAGATGTTCACGAGTGCCGGCATGTGCCATACATGGATACCGCCCGATGCAACCGGGAATACGCCTGGCATTGAGCCCCAGTCCTGATCGAAGAAAATGCCACGTGAACGATCTTCCTTAACAAAGCCGTCGCGCATGATATCGATCCAGCCCAGAGTGGCTTCGCGGTCGCCTTCCAACTTACCGACTACGGTACCGGAGTGCAGGTGGTCACCACCAGACAGACGCAGTACTTTGGTCAGCACACGGAAGTGGATACCGTGGTGCGGGTTGCGGTCGAGCACGGCGTGCATCGCACGGTGGATGTGCAGCAGCATGCCATTATCACGGCACCAGTTGGCCAGACCTGTGTTCGCAGTCAAACCGCCGGTCAGGTAGTCGTGCATGATGATCGGCGCGCCGATTTCTTTCGCGTATTCCGCACGCTTGTACATTTCTTCCGGTGTCGGCGCGGTCACGTTCAGGTAAGAACCCTTGCGTTCGCCTGTTTCAGCTTCGGCCTTCAGGATGCCTTCCATCACGAAGTCGAAGCGATCACGCCAGCGCATGAACGGTTGGCTGTTGACGTTCTCGTCGTCTTTTGCGAAGTCCAGACCACCGCGAAGCACTTCGTATACGGCACGGCCATAATTCTTGGCGGACAAGCCCAGTTTAGGCTTGATGGTGCAGCCCAGCATTGGACGGCCGTACTTGTTCATTTTGTCGCGCTCGACCTGAATACCGTTTGGCGGGCCACCGCAGGTTTTGATGTAGGCGATCGGGAAGCGAACGTCTTCCAGACGCAGGGCGCGCAGTGCCTTGAAGCCGAATACGTTACCAACCAAAGAGGTCAGTACGTTCACCATCGAACCTTCTTCGAACAGGTCGATGGGGTAGGCAACGAATGCGTAGAAGCAAGTGTCGTCGCCCGGTACGTCTTCGATGTGATACGCCCGGCCTTTGTAGTAGTCAAGGTCGGTCAAAAGGTCGGTCCATACGGTGGTCCAGGTGCCGGTTGATGATTCTGCCGCTACAGCAGCTGCCACTTCTTCACGGTCAATACCCGGTTGTGGGGTGATCTTGAAGCACGCCAGGATATCGGTATCCAGTGGGGTGTATTCGGGCATCCAATAGGTTTGCCGGTATTCTTTAACACCAGCGTTGTACTTTTTAACTGCCATGAGTTCCTCCGGTAAAGGGGTCGGTTTGCGCGAAATGCCCCAGCGGCCTGACGCGTGGAATGCATAATGCCGAGTCTATATCATCAATAACAGTCGATATTTTCTATTTTAGAGATAGATATAAATCTATGTATTGTAGCGGGGGGGTGTCGGTAGGCGTACTGCCGTATTCCTGTACGGATGAAGCAGTTGCAACCGCATATCTGTTGAGACGGGGTCTGTCGGTAACCCAAGACAAGGGTATCGAGCATCGCTTAAGCCCACCAAACTCTCCGCAGACCAACGGCATGGTGGTACCCGAGGGCCAAACCCCGAAGGGGCTTGTGGCAGGGATGCCACAAGGGAACGAGAGGAGGGACCAGCGTTTTAACGGGCGCATCAGTGAGTTGTTGCAACAAACCCACATCTCTTTGGTCGAGCTTGAAACCAGGCCTATGGGTTATGCTGATGCGAATATTCACCGCATCCCACAACGGGCGCTGAATCACCAAACTCCTAACTAATCCTTAAATACGTAGCAGGACAAATGCCCTGATTTGTTTGTTTCAAAGGTTAATGATCAGACGGGTCTCGACAGAGGTGGGTGATCCGGCTTGTCCGTTCACCACCTTGTGTTGGGCGTTTTTCGATCAACAAGAACAGCGTTTTACCAAGTATCCCAGACTGGGTATCCCAGACTGGCGTTTCAAGTAAAAAAGCAAAACTACAAAACACGGGATGAATGTGCCGCAATCCGTGCTCAGGCACGAAGACTCAAGAATGGGACGTTATTTGGTTACTGTTTCAGTTGGGTTGATCAAGTGCCGATTCAAATCACTGGCAAACAAAGTCGCCAGCACCCCATAACTGGTCGCGTTTGGATTGACGGGCGGGGCCACGCCCGCGTCAAGCGCTTGCTGCCAGCGACCGGCGCACAGGCACCAAAAATCGCCCGGTTTTAATCCCGGGAATCGGTATTCCGGCCTCGGTGTGATCAGATCATTCCCCTGACTCAAGGTATAGTTTAAGAACGCTTCAGTCATTTGTGCGCACACACCGTGCATGCCCAGATCCGCAATGGATAAACGGCAAAAACCGCTGCGGTCGGCACCGGCGCCCAAGGCTATGGAGCAAGGCGTTAATGGTTGTCCATAAACATTTTGTTCAAACGCTTTGTTTGAATAAGTATCGGGTGGCACTACAGGTTGGGTAATTGGTTGAGCACTCATGGCAATAGGAACTTCCCATATTAAATTAAGGCCTGCCAACAAACCGGCCGCAAGTAAAAACGTCAATCGAATCGTCATGAGGCCTTCGCCGCAAGTGCTTTTTCGATGATGGGTTGGAGCGCCTCGGGTGTGGCGGAGGAACCATAACTGCCAATCAATTCACCATCTCGGCCAACCAAATATTTATGAAAATTCCAAGTGGGATAATCACCACCAGCAGCGCTGGCCAAAGTTTTGAAGAGTGGATCAGCATCATCTCTTCTGACTTTACTTTTGGCGAACATCGGGAATTTGACGCCATAAGTGAGTTCACAGAAATCCTTGATCTGTTTTTCATCTTTGGGATCTTGCGCAAAATCGTTGGACGGAAAGCCCAAAACCGCAAATCCCTGATCTTTGTATTGCGCGTACAGTTGCTCCAAGCCTTTGAATTGCGGCGTAAAGCCGCAATAGGACGCGGTATTGACCACGAGCACCACATCACCGGCGTAGGTTTTACATAGATTCACTTCCTTATCGTCATCGAGTGTGCGAACCGTAAAATCAAGCAGCGGGCAAGATTGCGCCCAGGTAGGTATTGAAAGACTAAGGGCACCTAGTGCACAGCTTTGCAAAAAATGACGTCGTTTCATTGGCTGATCTCCCTTAAGCAGACATAAGCAATCTAAAAAGTGCGGATTGGACTCGGTGGCACCGTTCGCGTCGGTGCTATACAAATCCTATACAAGAATAGATCAGTTTGTGACTTATAACAGGCGGCTGAAAGAGCTATTTAAGCCGCCTGTTATTGGAACGGCATCAAAGAACGTTTGTACTTCGTCGAGCGAGTAATCGTGTGAAGGCAAGACGATCAGGTTGGCGGGGTTCAGGTGGCGCAACAGAATCTGGTAGGTATCGCGATCAAACGCCGGTTGGGGCTGTTTGCTTAGTTCAAGGAGATTGGTGGCGTTCTCAGCCGAGCCCCAATGCACCCATTGATCAATCAGATGAAGCACGGATTTCGTATCGGCTGATGATTCACGCACGAGGATAGGGCCATTAAACGGCCAACGCTTGATGCGTAAGCCCTCAAGCGCCGTGGCCAAGCGCAGATCGTGTTGCAACGGGGATTCTATGCCCACACAGGCACCGCGGCAGCGTTTGAGTTGATGCGAAAAGCACGGACCGGAGCCGCTTTGTAACCCCAGACGAATATCACATAAGCCGTGTTCTTTCGCCAACGTTTGCAATTTAAGTTTTGCTTGAGCCGCACTTTGAAAGGTGCCATAACAGCCTTCGATCGCCACGTTCTCCCCCCGCAGGATGCGGGGCGGTTTGTTCACACCAAATTGCCAGAACAGCGTGCAGAGTTCACGCCTGCGCCGCAGCCGGCGGTTCAGCACGGGGCTTAAGGTTTTGATTAATCGCGATTCAAGCAACAGGGCAGATAGCTCGCCCGGCGTTTCAATCCATTCGATGTGCCGCGCTTCCTGAGCCAATCGCATTTCTTTTTGCTGGCGATGATCGTTGCGAAAATGATCCAGCACGCGCTGACGAAGATGAATGCTTTTACCGATATAAAGCGGGAGTTGCCCTTCGCCATAAATCAGATAAACCCCCGGTGTATTGGGGATTTCACCCAGGCGCTCGGGCGGCAAATGCGGCGGCAGGCTCGGCTGTTGGCGTTGCGCGCGACAGGCGGCGAGCACGTCATCCAGCCGATCTTGCACCAAGGTGGTGATGAAATCAGCCACCACCTGCGCATCGCCCAAGGCGCGGTGGCGCGCCGAACATGTTAGCCCAACCCGTGCCATCACCGAATCGAGGTTGTGCCGCCGATCTTGCGGGAATAATTGGCGAGAAAGCTTGACGCTGCACAGTACGCGCGGGTTAAAGCGTATGCCCTCCCGGCGAAACGCCTGTTTGAGGAAACCCAGATCAAACCGTGCGTTATGCGCAATGAGAATATGGTTTTCGAGCTTTTCAATCAGGGCCGTGGCCAGTGACGAAAAACGGGGTTGATGGGCGACCATCGCATTGCTGATGCCGGTTAATCGGGTAATGTGCGGCGGGATGGTGCAGCCGGGGTTAATGAGTTGCGACCATGTGCTTTGGCTGCCATCGGGATGAATAAACACCACGCCGATTTCAGTGATGCGATCGCGTTCGGTATGGCCACCCGTGGTTTCAAGATCAAGGCACGCCAAGGGTTGGCCTAAGCCTGCGACCAGCTGGGCTAAAAATCCATCGGCTCTTGCTGGGGTATTCATAATGCGTTCAGCCCAAACCCGTTTAAGTTATGCCCAAAGCGCACGGTAATGCCCCTGCGGGTCGTAATCGTTGGCTTGTTTATCGGGATTGAAGCGGCGGCTACCGCGTGGATCGGTGCCGTAACCGGCCAAGTAGAGCCAGTTGCCCTGATTGCTGCACACATCGTAATCCACCAGTTGTGATTCAAACCAAGCCGCCCCCGCACGCCAATCGCAGCCTAAATCGTGAATTAAATAACTGGCCACCACTTGCCGCATGCGATTGGATAAATAACCGGTGTGCGCCAGTTCGGTCATGGCCGCATCGATAAAGGCATGGCCTGTTTCGGCATTCATCCAAAGCGTAAATTGAGCCGAATCATGCACAGGAGCCGGGCGATGCGGCGCTAGCCCGCAAGCACGATATAACCGCGGGCCGTATTTGAGATGAAGAAACCGAAAATAATCTCGCCATAACAGCTCAAACCACAGCCAATAGCTGCCCTCGTTAGCCCCCTGTTCGCGTTCAAACTGCTGCAATGCCGCATAAATTTGCCGCGCACTGAGGACGCCTAAAGCCAAATACGGCGACCATTTGCTCGAATAATCTACCCCAATGAGCTGATTGCGCGTCGCTTTGTAGGTATGCGGTAAACGGCGAGCGAAATACTGCGCCAAATGCGCCTGGGCACGGGCTTCATCCACCCGGCAAGTCGCGTCAAAATAGGGGAATGCACTGTGCGGATCGCCCGCCCCCACCGGCGCCGTTGGCATCAGTTCCTGTGCGATACCAACGGCATCCTGAGCCTGCAGGGGTTCTGCCACCAAATCAGGCCAAGCAGGGAGGATCTCTGGTGCCGCACAAGGCTTGTTTACCGATATACCGGCTTTCACAATCTGCGTGCGAAAGCGGGTGAATATATCCGGCAAGTCGCTTAACGCAAATGGCAAGGCATCGGGTGCGATCATCGAAGATTGCCAGCGGGTGTGCAGCTTCACCCCCACCGGCTCAAGCGCTTGGCTTAAGGCATAAACCTCGGTGCGTTCCTCGGGCGCGGCGATGTCTTCAACCCAAACAGCATCCACCGCAAAGCGTTGAGCCAGCGCGGTAATGATGGCCACCGGCTGCCCCTGGCTATAGTACAAACGACTTCCGCGAGATCGAAGCGATTGATCAAGGCCGCGCAACGCCGAGGCAAGCACCGCGTGGCGATGCGCACCCATGCGCGCGAATCCCCAAGCAGTATTTTGCTCGAGCTGTTCATCGTGAATGTACACAGGCAAGAGCCGGTCGGCTGTGGCGCAGGCTTCAGTGAAACAGGGGTTGTCGGCCAAACGCAAATCGTTTCGGAACCAGTACAAAATTGTGTGCACAGACTAAACCCAAAAATTAACTGGATTATTGCGCATAAAATCCCATTTCGCCCACACAGACATTCGCCGAAAACGCACGACCAATCGCCACAATCGCAATTTTTTTTAATGCTTGCGGTCGAAACTGAAGCGAGGTTTTGTACGGCGCAAATTCATCAAAAGAAAAATAGTGGTATTGCGGTTGCTGGCTGGCGACAAACGTTTGCCGATAGGATTGCCAAGGCAACCAAAGTGAACGAGTGCGAAGGTGTATGTTATAGGATTCGCCATTACCCCATGCGCGAACATAAATGCCCGTGTGCTTGGCAATTTCGTTTAAATCCGAGCGTGTAACGGGCCATTTTATTTGAATAAACCCACCTCGATTTTCCAGCGAAACCTGCCCACGTAGACACACCCCAAGGATATCAGCTTGATCAGGTGGGCCCATCTGGGCGACAGATACCCCACCCATCACGCGATCATCGGCCGTTTGCCAGTGATTTGGCAGGTTGACGTCATCGGTACGGAATAGTGGGTAATGCATCAAATGGGAGTTGTTAACATTCATATTAATACCGCTACGTGAATGAACCGATCTATGTCATATGGTTGGCTGATTTGACCAAAGGAGAATCGCATGCTTGTTTGGCATTTGGTTGGCGAAATTTTTACTGATCTTAGTATCAAATTTTTAATCTTACTCATCCTGCCAAAAGATCATTAGTGGGCTACTCTCTTTTCGGACTATTGATTCTTGACTCTGACGCTTTAGGTGGTCTGAAGATGCCCGGATTTCCACTTACTCCATTACATGCAGACTTGTTGCGACCTGCTGTGTTGGATATGGCTGAATTGCCTTAGGGAAGCGCTGATTTATTCAGTGCTTCCCGCTTGGGGCAGGATGCCCCAACACGAACAAAGACGTCAGTCTTTGATTCGTGAGAGCCATCGCGGGCGTGTACCGCGATGAGCGAGCTGATTTATTCCAAGGATGGAATAAATCAGCATTTACTTAGGTTTCATCGCCAGAACTGACCGTAATACTCAAATTGATTGAGCGTGTAGGCGGCGGTGGTAGCCGCCTGACCAGATTGGTGAAATATGCTCCAGGCGCCGCGCGTTTTGCTATTCATGCCCAACACAGTCGGAAAGAGCTGCTGTTTAAATATTTGTTTTATTAAGTTTTTTAATTGCTCAGGAGTTTGTGATGCATATTTTCGACGCTATTCGTTCTCGTCGGGCCGTGAAGTATTTCGACCCTGATTTCAAGTTAAGCGAATCGGATCAGCGTGAATTGCTCGATCTGGCGATGCAATCGCCCACCGCTTTTAATTTGCAGCATTGGCGCTTCGTCGTTGTCGATGACGCGCAGACGCGCCAGGCGATTCGGGCCGTGGCTTGGGATCAGGCCCAGGTGACGGATGCCTCGATGCTCGTCATTTTGTGTGCGGATACACTCAGCTGGCAAAAAAATGCTGCTCAGGTGTGGGCAGGTGCCCCCTATGCAGTGCGGGAGATGATGGTTCCAGCCATCGATGCGTACTATCGTGATCGACCGCAGGTCCAGCGAGATGAAATCATGCGCAGCTGCGGCATCGCCGGCCAGACATTAATGCTCGCGGCTCGAGCCATGAACCTCGACAGCTGTCCCATGGACGGTTTCGATTTCGATGCAGTGGCCAGAATCATTCAGTTACCGGATGATCACGAAATCGCATTCATGCTTGCCATCGGTAAAAAAACGCGCGATGTGTGGCCCAAGCCCGGGCAGCTCAGTATGGAAAATGTGGTGATTCGCAATGGTTTTGACCGCTGATTTTATCAGGACGATATAAGAAGACGATACAAGGCACTCTTGAGATAGCCTGTAGTGCGAACCGATAGTGATATCTGCCTTTGATGTGCCAATTCATGACAGGAGACTCAAAATGATCAAAGCCTACGCCGCATTTGAACCCGGTGGTGAACTCAAACCGTTTGACTATGATCCGGGTCCACTGGGGGATCAACAGGTTGAGATCAATGTCGAACACTGTGGCATTTGTCACAGTGATTTGAGCATGATCGACAACGAATGGGGACTGTCCAGCTATCCCTTGGTACCGGGACATGAAGTGGTCGGCACCATCGGCGCGATTGGTGCCGGCGTGACGCAGCTTCACGTCGGGCAACGCGTCGGACTTGGCTGGCATTCCGGCTACTGTATGACTTGCGCGACCTGCATGGATGGCGACCACAATCTGTGTGCTCAGGCTGAATCCACCATCATCGGCCGGCACGGTGGGTTCGCGGACAAGGTGCGCGCACAAGCAGCGAGTGTTATCCCTTTACCCGAAGGGCTTGATCCGGTTACTGCAGGACCACTTTTTTGCGGTGGTATCACGGTATTCAACCCCATGATTCAGTCCCAGCTTTCACCCACCGCTCGTGTCGGCGTGATCGGTATTGGCGGCCTCGGTCACCTGGCTGTTCAATTTCTCAATGCCTGGGGTTGTGAGGTTACAGCATTTACCAGCAGTGAAACCAAGCGTATCGAGGCGCTGGAGCTCGGTGCCCACCACACGCTGGATTCCCGTGATATTGCGGCGCTGGTCGCTGCCGCTGGCCGGTTTGATTTTCTGTTATCCACCGTTAATGTCACCCTCAACTGGGATGCCTACCTCGGTACACTCAAGTCCAGAGGTCGTTTACACGTGGTCGGCGCCGCCTTGGAGCCGCTGCGTGTGCCTGCATTCAGTTTGATCATGGCGCAACGATCGGTGTCGGGGTCGCCCGTTGGTAGCCCAGCCACCTTGGCAAAGATGCTGGACTTTGCCGCACGGCATGGTATCGAACCCATCACTGAAGACTTTGATTTCTCAGATATCAACGAAGCCATTGCCCACTTACGAAGCGGCAAGGCCCGTTATCGCGTGGTGCTCAATCAAATCTGAGCGTAATTATTTCCGGCGAATTCGGGAACCATGGAAACGCTTAAATCGAGCTGTAGCCACGGGAGCCTGCGTTGGAATATGGCATGAGATCTACATTGTTCAAGCAAATCAGTGTGAGTGCGGCTTCCGCAGTATGCCAAAGATGGGTTTGGCGTTAGCAGGGGGCCACTGTACAGAAGAGGATAATCGAAAGCCTAATATGCTACTGATGCCGCCGCTTTGACCCGAGCCACGTTATCACGGAGATAGATGGGAGCGGCATCTGCTGGATCCTGCCATTGCGAAGCGGGCGTAGTGGCCGCGAGTTCAATGGCATGGCGAGCATCAGGGTAGGCATCCGGGCTAGTACTCCGCCACGCTTTGGCTCTAAGCAGGGCAGGGTAACGTGCAAAACCGGAGCCGGTTGCGTATTCACGTTCGTTCGTGTTTGTGGCGAATTCCAACAGAATCAACTCGGGTGAGATAACGCGTTCCTCTCCCAGTGGTGTGACAACCCCAGCATCATCCACCAGATATCGGCCGTAATAAATCTCTCCCATGCGAGCATCGAGTGCCGCGTGAATGATGCCGCCACCTGCTTGAAACGCCTGTTCCCTCAGTGCTTGTGCCAGGGTGGCGAGTGAAGAAATCCCGAGTACGGGAATATCCAGCCCCAGGGCCATGCCCTGCGCGCAAGCGGTGGCGATGCGTACGCCCGTGAACGAACCGGGGCCGCGGCCATAGGCGATCAGATCGAGCTGGTTGTAATCAATGCCGGCTTCGCTGAGCAATTGCTCCGCCATCGGTAGCAAGCGGTGTGTATGCGCCTTGGGGGCCAGTTCGAATGCGCTCAGAACTGTTCCGTTATGCCAGAGCGCGGCCGTGCAAGCTTCGGTGGCCGAGTCGATAAATAAGATATTCAAACCCAGATATCCAAATAATTAAACCCAGTGTTTATGAATGGTGCTGAGCAAGGCTTCGGTCGATGGGTCGAAGCTACCGGCTACCGGAACTTTGCCGATGGCGGGCAAGAGTTCGCCGGCCATCTGCTTGCCGAGTTCCACGCCCCATTGATCGTATGAGTCGATATGCCAGATGGCGCCTGCCACGAAGATACGGTGTTCGTACAGCGCGATCAGCGCGCCGACGGCTTCCGGTGTCATCTGCGGGAACAGGATGGTAGAGCTTGGCTGGTTGCCAAGGAATACCCGGTGTGGTGAAACACGGGCAATCGTTTCGTCGTCAATGCCAGTCGCCTTCATTTCTGCGACAACAGCATCCAGTCCGCGACCGAGCATTAAGGCTCGGGTTTGCGCCAGCATGTTGGCAAGCAGCATGGCCTGTTGTTCACCAATCGGCGAGTGGGTGCGAATGGAGGCGATGAAATCGGTCGGAATCAGGCGTGTGCCTTGGTGCAGAAGCTGGTAGAACGCATGTTGACCATTCGTGCCCGCACCACCCCAAACCACGGGGCCTGTCGCGTAATCGACCCGTTGGCCATCGAGATCGACCGATTTGCCGTTGGATTCCATGCTCGCCTGCTGAAGATAGGCTGGGAGTCTGCCGAGGCGCGTGCCATAAGGCAATACAGCCAGGGTTTCTGCACCGAGAAAGTTGCTGTTCCAAACATCGATCAAACCCAGGATCAAAGGCAGATTCTGTTCTGCTGGCGCCTGGCGGAAATGCTCATCCATGGCGTGTGCGCCTTCGAGCAGGCGCTCGAAGCCATCCATACCGATATAGAGTGCAATGGGCAGGCCGATGGCCGACCACAGTGAGTACCGCCCACCAACCCAGTCCCAAAAGCCGAACATGTTGTCGGTATTGATGCCGAATGCCGAAACCGCTTTATGGTTGGTCGAAACGGCCACGAAATGTTTTTCGATGGCCGATTCGTTCGGAGCATGGTCGAGGAACCAGCGGCGGGCCGTGTGGGCATTGGTCAGCGTTTCCTGGGTTGTGAAGGTCTTGGAGGCGACGACAAATAGTGTGCGTGCCGGGTCCAGTGTTTTGAGCAGACTGGCGATTTCGCTTGGGGCAATGTTTGCGACGAAATGAACGTTTATTCCCGGCAGGCTATGAGAGGCGAGGGCATCGCATACCATTCTCGGCCCGAGGTCTGAGCCGCCGATGCCGATATTCACCACATCGGTAATGCGCTCACCAGAATAACCCAGCCAGCGGCCCTCATGTACCGAGTCGGTGAACTGGCGCATGCGCCCTAATACTTCATTGACTTCTGGCATGACATTCTCGCCATCGACCAGAATCGGGTGATTGCTACGGTTGCGCAGGGCGACGTGCAGTACGGCCCTGTTCTCGGTGGTATTGATTTTCTCACCGGCAAACATGGCGTCACGACGAGCCAGAACACCACAGTCCGCAGCCAGTTGCTGCAACAGATCGAGCGTATCGCTGGTGATCCGTTGTTTGCTGTAATCAACATGCAGCCCTGCGACCTGCTGGGCGTAGATTTGCGCGCGCTCGGGGTGTTGTGTAAAGAGGTCAGAAAGATGAACAGACTTCATCTGCTCACCATGATCTACCAACTTTTGCCATGCGAGGGATCGAGTTAGCCGGCTCATGCTTTTGATAACCTATCGTTTGGAATTTTTTGGATTGTATTGAGTTGCAATAGGTGGCTGATAGTCACAATTTCCATTTTTGCCTGTGTTGTCTAGTTTGATGGAATGGACAAATCATTTCGCCACTGATGACTATCGTCATCGAATAATCGATCAGATTCTTTCGGCCCCCAGGTGCCGCCTTTGTAGGTATGTATATAGTCCCGTTCGACCGACCAGGTCTTAAGGATCGGATCCACCACGCGCCATGCCCAAGCCACCTCGTCGTAGCGCAAAAACAGGGTTTGATCGCCACGCATCACGTCCAGCAGCAGGGCCGCGTAGGCATCGAGGTTTTCACGCTCTGGAGCGGTGTAACTGGCATCCATCTGCACGGTGCGGGTGCGCATTTCCAGTCCGTCGGTTTTGATCTGCAACTCGAACCGGACGTTCTCCTGGGGCTGAATGCCGATCAGAAGCCAGTTCGGTTCTGTTTTTGTGATGGCCGTCTCGCGAAACAACTGCTGCGGCGGATCGCGGAAGCGAATCGAAATCTGTGAGTGGGTCTGCGCCAGGCGCTTGCCGGTACGCAAATAGAACGGCACGCCTTTCCATCGCCAATTGTCGATGTAGAGTTTGACTGCCGCGTAGGTCTCGGTGATGGAGTCGGGGGCGACGCCATCTTCATCGAGATAGCCGATTTCGTTTTCTCCTTTGACCACGCCACGTTGATATTGCGCGCGGAATGCCTGTGCGTGCACGGCGCGCGGCGAAATGGGTCGTATGCTGCGAAGCACCTTGACCTTTTCGTCCCGCACGGCCTCTGGGTCCATGGATGGTGGTGGTTCCATCGCGATCAAGGCCAGCATTTGCATCAGATGGCTCTGCACCATGTCACGAAGAGCGCCTGCGGATTCGTAATAGCCGGCTCGTCCGCCCACACCCAATGTCTCGGCATGGGAGATCTGTACATGGTCGATGAAATTGCGGTTCCACAAGGGCTCGAGCAGCAGGTTGGCGAAGCGCATCACCATGATGTTCTGCACGGTGCCTTTGCCGAGGTAGTGGTCAATCCGGTAAATCTGTTGTTCACTGAAGTGACGGTGCAACAAGGAGTCAAGTGCATGGGCGCTTTCGATGTCGTTACCGAAAGGCTTCTCGATGACCAGTCGCCGACAACCCTTGGATTCCTCGACCAGTCCAGCCGCTGCCAGATGCTGGCAGATGGGGCCGAACGCATCCGGGGGGACAGCGAAGTAGAACATGATGCAGGCGGGGAATTCGTCATTGAACAGTCGTTGTGCCAACGAGGTGAATGAATCCTCCGCCTGATAATCACCGTTGTGAAAATACAGCTGGGACAACAATTTTTCGAGCGCCGCGGTGGGGGCGGATTCATCCTCGCTGAGCAGAACCTGCACTTCATCACGCCAATGTTCATCCGTCCAGTCTCTGCGGCCGAAACCGACGATGCGGCTGCCCTGTGGGAGTTCGCCTGCCAGTTCGAGCTGGTAGAGGGCCGGAATCAGTTTCTTGTGTGCCAGATTGCCTGTCGCGCCGAAAATGACGATCGTGACCGGATCCTGGCGTGATTTATCCCGTTGGGCCGATCGTTTTGATGGGGGCATGTTGGGACTCCTTTCGTAGGGCATCAAACAGCGTTACAGTTGGTCGAACGTACAATGGCTTGTACGAATTACTTCTTCGTAATGGCGTGGCCACCGAAGGCGTTGCGCATCAACGAAAGCAGGCGATTACCATACCCCTCTTTATCTTGACTGGCGAAGCGCATCTGCAGAGCCAGCGTCATCACCGGGGCACTGACGCCAAGATCGATGGCTTCTTTTGCCGTCCAGCGTCCTTCACCGGAGTCTGCTACAACTGGCGCGATGTGTTCAAGACTCTGCCCCTGTTCAGCAAGCGCTTCGGCGGTTAGATCAAGCAGCCAGCTCTGCACGACAGAGCCATACCGCCAGAATTCGGTGATTTGAGCCAGATCGAGATCAAATTCCTTTTTGGCGCGAAGAAGGTCCAGGCCTTCGGCCAGAGCCTGCATCATGCCGTACTCAATTCCATTGTGAACCATTTTGACGTAATGGCCGGAGCCGACAGGCCCGACATGTCCCCAACCCTGATCCGGTGCGGGCGCAAGGACCCGGATGGCGGGGGTGATCAGGGCTGCCGCTTCGTCCGACCCGCCGAACATGAGGCTGTAGCCGTTTTTCAGCCCCCAAACGCCACCAGATGTACCCACATCCATGTAGTGCACACCTGATTTTTGAACGCGCGCGGCACGAGCGATGGTGTCTTGATAAAAACTGTTACCACCATCGATCAAAAGATCGCCTTCCTCAAGCAAGGGGAGAATCTGTGTGATCGCATCTTCGGTGACTTTGCCGGAAGGCAGCATGAGCCACACGATGCGCGGGGAGGGCAGGGCATCGATAAATTCTTTGAGCGAGTAGGCTCCCGTGATGTGGGTTTCTTCTGCGACCAATTCATCGATTGGCGCCGTACTGCGATTGTGGGTGACGACTTCAATGCCGCCGCGTGATAGACGTCGAGCCATGTTGGCCCCCATCCGCCCCAGACCGTAAATGCCTAACTGCATGATTTTTCTCCTTGAAACCGAAGTATCGATTGAAAGACTATCACCGAAAAAAAGGACAGCGTAGTAGTTGATTAACAATAACAGCAAGCCTTGGATACGCCTATGAGTGCGTGTACATATTTACATTTTTTCAATAAGACGGGCTTCGTCATCGGCAGATCAGAAAATGCCGATCTTAAACGGTATACTGGCCAGAAATATAAAACCGATTGATGACAAGAGTGAGTCATTGCGCTGCCCGTGAAGCCGAGCGATGGCATCTGAGCTTTTTGAATCCTTACCCATTCTGAACCGAGTGTTGCCATGAAAAAAAATACGAAAGACAACGACAAAGCCTTGCGTGCGCGGGTACGCCTGTTCGGTAACCTCCTTGGCGAAGTGCTGAAGGAGCAAACCGGCGATCACATATTCGATACGGTTGAAACATTGCGTCGCGGTTTTATTAAACTTCGTTTGAAGCACAGCCCGGGATTGCAAACCAAATTGATGGTTCTGTTGCGCACACTGGATCCGGAAACGCTCAACACCGTCGTGCGGGCATACAACCTCTACTTTAGCTTGGTGAATATTGCCGAAGAAGACTACATGCATCAGCAGCGACGCAAGCAGGTCCGTCTCGGCCTGCGGCTGTGGCATGGTTCGTTTTACGACACCATGCGTGAGTTTTCCAAGCGGGGGATGAGCTCGGATGATTTACAGACACTACTTAATCGCCTGGTCTACATGCCTGTGTTCACGGCGCATCCCACCGAAGCCAAACGTCGTACGGTGATGGATCTGCAGCGCAAAATCTTTTTGCTTTGCGCCGAATTAGACCGCCCAGAAGCGCAAGGTATCGAGCGGAACCGACTGCATCAGCAGGTTAAGACCGTTATTCTCTCTCTGCTTAAAACCAACGAAGTGCGCACAACCCGTCCGGAAGTTCATGATGAAATCCGTTTGGGGCTGTATTACTTCAGCACGTCGATTTTCGATGCCGTTCCCTTGGCATACCGTTACCTCGAGCGTGCGGTGGATGTGAGTTTCAACGAGAAGAACCCTGCAAATCCCGTGACGGTGCCGAGTTTGTTCCGGTTCGGTTCGTGGATCGGCGGTGACCGCGATGGCAATCCGTATGTAACGCATGAGGTCACCACCTTCGCCGTCTGCTCGGCGACGCAGACCATCCTGCAAGAATATCTTGATCGACTGGCGGGCATGGATCGGGTGCTTACCCATTCGTGCCGCTTGTGTCCTGAAATCGACCTGGACGCATTGGGCCTGCTTCAGGATGCAATCGAACTCGGCATGGCCTCACCGGAAAACTCGGGCGATACCTATTTCACCGAAGAACCCTACCGCCTCAAGTTGCGCATCATCGGCCAGCGCCTGAAGCACAACCTCGATTACGTGACGGCCCTGCTGGACAAAAAACCCATCAAGCTGTCCGCTCATGCCTATGCACACAAGGATCAGTTCCTGAGCGACCTGTACCGGATTCGTGACACCTTGGTGTCCACAGGCGATCAATTGCTTGCCGATGGTGAGATCAAGGACTTGATCCGTCTGGCGGAAACTTTCGGATGGCACCTGTTTAAACTGGATGTGCGTCAGGAATCAACGCGCCATACTCAGACCGTGGCCGATATTCTCAAGCAATTGCAGCCGAAAATCGATTACCTGGCACTGGACGAACCAGGCCGGATGGCACTGCTTACCCAGCTCATCAACAAGAGCCGCCACAAGACCATCGATACGGCGGCCCTGTCGGCGGAGTCCGCCGAAACCCTTCAGGTATTCAAGGTCAAGCGCGAACTGATCGATGCCATCAGCCGCGATTGCTTCGGTACGTATGTCATCTCAATGACCCATGAAGCCAGCCACGTGATGGAAGTCATGTTCCTCGCCGTGTTGGCCGGCTTGGCTGGCAAGCGCAAATCCCAGTGGTTCTGCGATATTCAGATTTCACCATTGTTTGAAACCATCGAAGATTTGCAACAGATCGAAGACGTACTCGGCGTACTGTTCGAGAATCCGGTCTACCGCGAATTGCTGCGTGTTTCCGGTGATCTTCAGGAGGCGATGCTGGGCTATTCCGATTCCTGCAAGGACGGCGGTTCATTGGCCTCGGTCTGGAGTCTGTACAACGCGCAGAAACGCGTATTGTCCATTACCCAGAAGAACGGTATCGAATGCCGACTTTTCCATGGTCGAGGCGGTACGGTCGCACGGGGCGGCGGACCGACCCACGAGTCAATCCTGTCGTTGCCAGCGGGTACGGTCGAAGGTCAGATCAAATTCACCGAACAGGGTGAGGTGCTTTCCTCCAAGTACAGTAATACCGAAACGGCCATCTACGAGATAACCATGGGCGCGACGGGCCTGATGAAGGCATCGGCGCATCTGGTGATGGAGAGCAATCCTGCGTCAGCCGAGCACGAGCAGGTAGTCGCCGAGTTGGCGACCTATGGTGAGAAGGCTTACCGGGAATTGACCGACGAAACGCCGTTCTTCTTCAATTACTTTTTCGAAGCGACGCCTGTACGTGAACTGGGTTTGTTGAATATCGGTTCGCGTCCGGCATCGCGCAAGGTCGGTGATTTATCGAAAGCCTCTGTACGCGCCATTCCCTGGGTGTTCGGCTGGTCTCAATCCAGGCACACCCTGCCAGCGTGGTACGGTATCGGCTCGGCGCTGAAAACCTGGCGTCAAAATCACAAGGACCAGCCCGAATTGCTGCACACGCTGTTCAATGAGTGGCCATTCTTCCACAGTATGTTGCGCAATACCCAGCTTTCGCTGACCAAGGGTGAAATGACCATCGCGCGTGAGTACGCCAGTCTGGTGGCCGATCAGGCCCAGGCACTACCGGTATATGAAAAGATCAGTGCGGAGTATTACCGTACGCTCGATGAATTGTTGCGGGTTGCCCGGGTCGAATCGCTGGTTGAAATTGATGAGTACATCGGTACCTCGATGATGCGACGAAACCCTTATCTGGACGTACTCAACCACATTCAGATCGTATTGCTGCGCCGCTACCGGGATGATTCCGAGCCGGAATCCGAACGGAAGAAGTGGTTGCTACCGCTTTTGCGCTCGATCAACGCCATTGCCTCAGGGATGCGCAATACAGGTTAGGAAATACCGATACCCCATATTCTTTTAACCGCAAGCACGGCACTTAGGTCGCCCGTTTGAAGAATCCTCCCTTGTGGAGGATTCTTTTTATATCATCGAGTCTGATCAGCACATTTACATTAGATAAGGCTTCAACAATGAGTCACGACCGCGACCACGCGCATCACCTTCCTGTTCCGATCGACTTCGGCCGTCGGTTCGCGTTCGGCATGGCGATCAATATGATTTTTGTGCTGATTGAAGCGTTTTACGGTTGGCAGGCCGATTCGTTGGCCTTACTTGCCGATGCCGGACACAATCTGGGCGATGTGGCCGGTTTGGCGTTGGCCTGGGCAGCGCTGGCGGCCGGGCGGATTCGTGCGAATGACCGGCATACCTACGGTTGGCAGCGGGGTTCGATACTCGCGAGCTTCATCAATGCCGCCGTGTTGTTGCTGTTGATGGGCGGGCTGGCTGTGGAAGCCATACAACGCTTTACTGTACCTGCTGAAGTGCAGGAATGGCCGGTGATCGTGGTGGCAACCATCGGCATTGTGATCAACAGCGTCACTGCCTGGCTGTTTTTGGCCGGTAGCAAGCACGATCTCAATATTCGCGGCGCCTTCCTGCACATGGCAGCCGATGCGCTGGTTTCGCTGGGCGTAGTGATCGGCGCATTTATCATCTTGGGTACAGGCTGGTTCTGGCTCGACCC
>JAJYPA010000601.1 GCA_021795795.1 Pseudomonadota bacterium
CCACAAAAGGTGCCGCGACCGCGCTGCTTACCGCCCCCACGACATGCTTACCAGTTCGACCCATGACAGCAAACGCTCCGAAGACGTACGGGCCCGCATCGCCGTGCTTTCGGAGATGCCGAAACGCTGGCAACAGGCATTGCAGCGCTGGCAGCATCTCAATAATGGCAAAAAGGGTCAGATCGACGGCATTTCCGCTCCCGATGCCAATGACGAGTACCTGATCTACCAAACTTTGCTCGGCACTTGGCCCGCCCAGGAAACCCCCGATGCCGATTATGTGGAGCGCATCGTCGCCTACATGCGCAAGGTGGTCCGCGAAGCCAAAGTGCACAGCAGTTGGATTAACCCAGACAGCGCCTACGAAGAGGCCTTGGAACGCTTCATCCGCGCTATTTTGGACAAAGGCTCCCATAATCCTTTCCCCTCGGCCTTCACTGATCTATGCCGAATCATCCGTCATTTCGGCGCCCTCAACAGCCTCGGCATGACCCTGCTCAAACTCACGGCCCCCGGCGTGCCGGATATTTATCAGGGCTGCGAAGACATGGTCCTGCACCTAGTCGATCCCGACAATCGACGACCGGTGGATTTTGCCACCTATTCCCAAAGGTTGACCGAGTTGGAATCGCAATTCTCGGAACGGGTGCGCGCGGAAGACCTGCAGGAACTCCTGACTGACCTCGACCGTGGCCGTGCTAAGCTCTATCTCACTTGGCGCAGCCTGCAGGCCCGACGCCGACAGGCAGAGACTTTTCAGACCGGCAGCTATATTCCTCTTAGGGTGCGCGGCAAGCAGGCAGCTCACCTCTGCGCCTTCGCACGTAAAGGAGAAAAGGGGGTGGCTCTGACGGTTGTGCCGCGTCTCTGCCTCCGCCTGTTGGGCGCCAACGAAAACCTCCCGTTGCCTCTGGGTCCAGAGGTCTGGGGAGACACCACTCTGGCCCTGCCCTGGGGCTGGAGTCGACTACAGTTTCAAAACCTTTTCACCGGTGAAGAGATTGACGTGCAGGGAGGGACAGAAGCACTGTCCGTGGGTCGTTTGCTTTCACGCTTCCCCCTAGCGCTCCTCTTGGCTGATCCGGAGTCACCGGTTCAATCTAGGACTTGATTCCCTCTCAAGAGTGATCGTGGCTGTTCAATCTGGGTGGGACTGTCTGAGGAGGGATTTATGCCCCCGCCAACCAGTTGACGACGAAAAATAGGCTATACTTCAAACGTACCTTCTTGAAAATAGACCGGAAAGAACTTGGCGGACAGGTGCCTGGGCTCTCCGGTTCCCCTTGCCGTTATTTGTTGAGGATTAAGGAGAAATACCATGACTGAAAAAATGAATAACACATTTGGCGCGATGCTTACGGTTACCATGATGGTCCTTCCCCTGGGGCTCGCTGGATGTGCAAGTGGGCCGGATCTATCGCAATTGAACGCGAAGGTCGACGCGGCACAAACAATGGCCAGAGAAGCTCAGGACACCGCCAACGAAGCGCTCATGAAGGCGAACGCACTGCAAAACACGCAAAACGAGGCCATCAGGCGGGCAGATACCGCGCAGCAAACAGCCAATGCTGCGCAACGGACAGCCAACCAGGCGATTCGGGCAGCCAACGCCAGTAATGGAGGATAAGAAAGTGAGCCAGATATCCAGTCGTAGAGCCTACGCATATCTCGCCTTGGGCTGTGCGGTGCTGGTAGCGCCGCTCAGTGGGTGTGTGGCTTTGTTGGGAGCCGGGGCCGGGGCCGGAGGGGCTACTTACGTGGCGGGCGGAGGGCTATCAGATTATCAGGCCTATTACCCGGTTAGCCTTGGGCAGGCCACCGCTGCCTCTCGCGCGGTGCTGGGGGAAATGCATATCAGCTATACCGGCAACCTTCACAAGAAGGAGAATGAGGAAGCTATCTATGGAAAAACCACGGATGGGACAAAGGTGAGCGTTAATTTGCAATCCCCCAGCGCCAAGGTCACGAAGGTCGAGATGGGCGTCGGCTTGATGGGTAACAAGGTGCTCTCCCAGCAGTTTTTCCGATTGTTAAGTCAGCGACTCGGTGTCCACGCGACCGTTACGCCGCCAGTCTTTCACAACTGAGATAGATGGGGGCCTTTGTCTGGCGGCAGGTGTTCTGTCTTCCGAGGTGGGTTGCCCATGGCGTGACTCACCAAGGCGGCAGTACCAAGGCTTCTCTGGCAGAAAATATTACCGCTGCATAAACCACAAGGAGAAACTACCATGTTGGGCACAGTGCTATTGGTCGTATTGATCATGCTGCTTCTGGGTGTATTCCCAGCCTGGCCGCACAGCAGGGCGTGGGGATATGGACCCAGTGGAGTTGTTGGGGTTGTGCTATTGATAGTTTTAATTCTTCTTCTGCTGGGCCGATTATAAGTGTTGCCTCATTAATAAACATAGCCAATACGATGATGTACGGGGTTTAGAGATCAAACCAAATATTGTTGCAATACAGACCAAGGAGATATGTGATGACACCTTTGATTCACGTAGTGCTGGTCCTGATCGTGGTTGGCGTCCTTCTCTGGCTCGTCAATAGCTATATACCCATGGCATCTTCCATTAAGTCAATACTGAATCTGGTCGTGGTCATTGTTGTGATTTTATGGCTGTTAAGCGTCTTTGGGATTTTTAGCCTTCCCTCCAGGTAAAGCCAGCGAGGTGCTACTGTGGATGATCTCTTCATAAGCACGAACTACGGGCGTGCGGTGGAAATCATGCGCGCAAATAGCCCATTGGTTTTGTTAACCTGCTTATGGACAAGTCTGCAGGACAAAGCTCAGGACATGGTGATGTTCCGCCGTAAAAAGCTTTTCCGGAAAGAGGTCGTAGGGTTATTAATGGCGCTTTTGTGTGCTATTACGGGTCTGGTTGACCCCCGGTTCGCTGCAGCGCAAATCAGCAGTGATCCAGCAGACGCCTGTAGCTTTCTAGCACGTAATGTCTTGCCAGTAAACACCTCAGAGCAACAAGCCGTACAGAATGCCGAGGCGTTGGAGCCCGTTCCCATACCTGTGCCGGTATATTTGGATCCTCCCGAGATAATTGCGCGTGTTGCGCACATACCGGGCGCACCTTATCTGACGGCCATTAGCGGAAACACCATACGCTGTGTCGCAATAGCGCCGCAGTGGCTATTGCCCCTGTCTACGCCAGAACGCACCTGGCTCATTCTCGTGGGTATCGCCAATAGTCAGGATCCGCACACTTACCATTTGCTGGTACTCGCAGCCGACAATCAACTGGCAGGATGGCTCTCCGGACTTACCGACTGGTTTGGCAAGCGCGCCGCCCACCAGGCCATCCTCCGCTCAGAGACTCAGGCCACGATCTGGTTGGCGCGGGACCATGGGGACGCCGTGGGCATCGCCGGCCATGCGCTACTCATGCTGGGCAATGTGCCAACTTTTGCCACGAACCCCTGGTTGCCATCGCTCGTAGAACAACTTGCGGCCATCGGGAAAGCGGTGATAGCCCCGGGTTAAGAGCAATACTGTTTAGTTAGTTAGATAAGATGACCGGAACGGGATCACCGGGCTGATGCAGCGGATCGCCTCGATCTCGAATCGAATACGAACTCATCTTTTTTCTGACGCCACGCGGATTACGCTTCCCGCGACTGGTCACGCCCGTCGTGAGGCCATCTCAGTCAGGATGCTGCGGATCCATGCTGACTTCCCTTGAGGGGGGAATAGAGCCAGCGGCGGGTAGCCGGCGATGGAGTACGCGAATGGCATGCGTGAAAGACAAATTTTCAGCGGCCTGGCCGGCTTGGGCCGCCGCTTCGGTCATTAAACCTCAAAGTGGACCGCCATGCGCGTCCTTAGCGATAACCAATCACCCCCATTCACAATTCTTGACACTTTGCCGCTGGCACCCGCCGCCGGGGCGCGCTAACTTGTCTGCCACGGAAAGGGCGCACCTTTCCCCCTGAGTGACGAGGAGCAGAGTGATGTTAAAATTCAAGCACGTAGTATCCGGATTGATGGTCGGAACGATGGCGCTGGCGGTGGTGCCCGCCTTTGCGGCAGGTGCAGAGGCCCCGCCGGCCATGAATGGTGGCCCCATGGGACCGGGCATGATGCAAGGTCATCCTTGTCCGGGGGGATGGCGGCCTGGCGCCATGCGCAAGGGTGGTTGGATGCGGAATGCACCCGTGCCCATGCTGATGCCCATCGTCTGGCGGCATGCGGTGGACCTCAAGCTGACCCCCGCGCAGGAAACGGATCTGAAAAACTGGCGCGCCCAGCAGCTAAAGCAAATGCCCACCTGGCGTCAGGATATGCAGGTTCACAATGCCGCGCTGCGTAATGCGCTTCTGAA
>JAJYPA010000602.1 GCA_021795795.1 Pseudomonadota bacterium
CAGTTATCCATTGAACCACCAGGGTATGGTGTGGCGCCATCCGCGCGTGAAATGAGAAGGCCTTTGCCGCGGGCAGAAAGGAAGGGTTTGCGAAAAGGGCACTCGCCTGGGCCACGGGCATGACCAGAAACAGCAGCACGAGCGGCACAATCCGTGCCCAGATTAGACGCTTCATGGATATTCCTTATAATGAGGAGGGAGCGAACCCGATCGAAATCGAAGACCTTGGATTTGGTTGACCAAAATATCCATATCCAACGGCATCCAGGTGACAGCTTCGCGACGGCGATTTGCAAGCACATCCTCGACGCCGTTTTTGTGGGGTTGCCCGGCCATAAACCTCATCCTGAAGATAGTTTCCGTAACCCAGCCCCTGTGGGACACTTTGGAGCTACGGGATGCGGGATAGTTCCCTACGGAAGGACCTTTCAATCGGGGAGGATAAAGACTTGGAGGATACAGATGCAACAACAAAGCGATAGTCTCCTTGCGATGCCGACCTGCCATCCGTTCAAACCGGGCCGACGCATGACCTTTGCGCGATGTCTCCAGGGCTGGCACCCGCCCACGATGTAATCGGTAAGCACCGCATGGTGGCCCATCCCGGCGTTGTTCGCCGCCAAGCTCTGGGTTTAACCAAAACCTGAGCAGCCACTACTGCCGCTGCAGGCCCAGTGTCCAGATATGCCCATTCACCGATTCAAGATGCAGGATGTAGGAGCCCTGCGGCAATGGTGCCATATTCTGAGTCGCTGGCGGGAGGTGGATCATGGCTTGCGCACCGACAGGTCCGGTGATCCCGAATTTCCCGGTGTGAATTTGCTGGTAAGCAAAATCATTCACAAAAGCGCTTTTTGGCAAGGAAGATAGAGCAGCACTATTCCACCTCTCCACCACTTTCCCGGTTTTACTGTCGACCAGCGCAGCTTCGAGCACATTGGATGGTTCCGCGGCCACGCCGGCGTTGACATAGGCGTGGAATTTTATGCTGCCATCGTTCTGTAGAATGCCATGATCCAATTTCCAGTGGTGCTTGGCTGGACTTACCGGGCCGCCATGGAAAGGGGTGATTACCGAACCGCGGTAATAACTGTAGGTGGCAACGATGAAGACCACCGCGATCCAAAACAAACCCAGCGCCAGTTTTTTGAATGCTCCATCGCTCAAGGGCAGGGGTAGGCTACCGCCCAGCCAGCGAAACCAGGCGTTCGCTGCTAGTCCTTGGTATCGGGAGAGCAGCCAGTTATCCAGCGAGTACGAAGCGCTTCCGGCGAGGAAGAGGGTGACGCCCATGGCAAAGTTAGATGCGGCCATAGTCCATTCGTCAATGCAGGTGGCCCCCTGCCAGCCGAACAAGAGCATGAGCACCGTGGACAGCCCAATGGTAGCTACAGCCGCAAGCCGGATATACAGACCGGCGATCAACATAAAACCGGCGATCATTTCTACGGCGCTAAAAATGATCACACCGGCATAGAGGAGGGTAAAATGATGAAGTAGAAACGCCACCAGGTGATCTGTGCCCAGTAGCGCTCCAGGCATGGCCGTCTGGAACTTGTAAGCCATCCAGTGGCCGTGTACATCGAGTTTTTGCGGACCATAGATGAAGCGTCGGGTGCCACCGCCCCAGTAAATCCACCCCTGGACGAAGCGAACTGCGAGCAGGGCAATGGCGGCGAGTCGCCAGCCGCGATCGGCCGAGTCTTGTGGGGCAGTGCTTGACATTGTGGTTGCCATGAAACCTCCTGTTTGACCAAAATTCGGATAGGAGCGGTCCATCACACGGCCTGACCGCGCCCCTACCAGAGGAATCCCGTCACACCACTGCGGAATGGCCCGTGATTGGGTCCAAATCCCCAAACTGGCCACCTATGTATGAAGACAGAAATCCTGTCGCAGCATAAGCAGCATAAGATAACGTATGTACCCGGAGATCTATAGGGCATTGCCCCCCTATAGATTGTCGATTCTCACCCCGTGTATGAGGCTGCGGCCATACCGACAGCAGGTATCATGCCAGCCATATGGGGATGGCAGGGGGCTGTTTTATTTTAATATTCTTGTAACGGAGATTATCAAGGCGGGGTGCGGATGAACCAAATGGCGCAGCTTGGCTGTGACATTGTGCCAAAAGGGCCAGCAACTCGTCCCAAGACGACCATCCAAATGCCAGGATTATATCTTCTCGCCATCCTGCAAATCCTCGTGGTCGCTGATTAGCCCAAGATTTTTCATGCGGGTGCGCAGTTGCTTGCGGCTGATGCCGAGCAGAATGGCGGCCTGGCTTTGGTTGAAGTGGGTCTTGTTCAAGGCCGAAACGACCGCTTCGCGCTCTAAAGCGTGAAGATCATAAATCCCGCCGATGAGGGGTATTCTTTCCGTTTCCGTGATATGCATCTCATTCGGGAGATCGGCCGCAAGTATGATGCCGCTCCGATTCAGCACCACCAACCGCTCGACGAGGTTCTCAATCTGTCGGATATTACCGGGCCACGAATAGGCATTCATAGCGGCCAATGCTGCCGCCTCTATCTCTACTTCGGGCCGCCCCAGTTCTGTGCATACCCGCTGCAAAAAAAAGCGTACGAGAGAAGTGATATCCCCGCGCCGTTCACGCAGCGGTGGAATGTGCAGCGGGATGACATTCAAGCGGTAATACAGGTCTTCCCGAAAACGGCCCGCCTCCACCGCCTTGGCGAGGTCCACATGGGTTGCAGCAATGATGCGGGCCGCGAGGCGCAGGGGTTGGTGCCCGCCGAGGCGGGTGTATTCCCGCTCCTGCAAGGTGCGCAACAACTTGACCTGCATAGCCAGTGGCATGTCGCCCACCTCGTCCAGGAAGAGCGTCCCAGAGCCCACCATTTCCAATTTCCCTGCCTGAGACCGCACCGCACCGGTGAAGGCACCTTTCTCGTAACCGAAGATTTCGCTTTCCACCAGATCCAGAGGGATGGCCCCGCAGTTAAAAGCGAGGAAAGGGGCACGGGCGCGGGAGGAAGCCATGTGCAGCCCCCTGGCGACCAACTCTTTGCCGGTTCCCGACTCGCCGGTAATGAGGACGTTGGAAGGAGCGGGCGCGACCAGATTTATCATCTCCAGAATTTCGAGGGTGCCTTGACTCTCCCCGATAATGCCGTGGCGCGGCAGGTCCTGGCGGCGGGGCAGTATGGTGTGACCCCGGCAACTCAACGCCTGCCGGATGATGGCGACGAGTTCCCCCTCGTCCACCGGTTTGGTCAGGTAATGCTCCGCGCCCGCCTTGATCGCCTGTACCGCCTGTTCGATTTCGCCATAGGCCGTGGCGATCAACACGGGAATCTCGGGCCAGCGTTCCTTGATGTGCCTTAGCAGCTCGGTGCCGCTCATCCCTGGCAAACGCTGATCCGTGAGGACTAGGACGGGGAGTTCCCTGGCCATGACCGCCAACGCCTCCTCCGCCCTTTCGGTTTGTATGGTCGAGAACCCCTCGGCCTCCAAGATGGCGGCGAGTACACTGCGCAGATTTTTTTCGTCCTCGACGATGAGAATTTTCTGGGATGGCATGCCGATGGTTTTTTCAATACCCCTAAAATGACGATACCGATGCGTGGGTCATCGATCAGAACACTGCGGAGGCAGGCAGAGCGCGAATTCCGCTCCCACATCCCGCTGGCGCAATTCCACTTGGCCGTCGTGAACCATCATGATCTTGGTGACCACCGCCAGCCCAAGGCCGCTACCCTTCGCCTTCCCTGTCACGTAAGGCTTGAAAATGTCACTGACTCGCTCCGGGGGTACCCCCGGGCCATTGTCCACAACCCCGGTCACGAACTGCCCATTGCCTTCGCGCCGACCGTATAAGGTAATGCAGCCACCGTGGTTCGGCAAGGCTTCGACAGCGTTGAGCAGCAGGTTGCTGATGGCCTGCTCCAGCAATTGAGGATCGACGACGACCCGCAGGGATGGATGGCAATCTATAGTAAGGGCAATATTTTTGGCCTCCAGATCCGTCGCGTGCCGCTTGCTGCTGCGTAAGAGCAACTCCAGCGCGGGCACTTCTGTGAGCTGTATATGGTAAGGACGCCCGAAATCCAGGAAACCCTGGGTCATGTCATACAGTCGCTGGACCTCCTCTTCGATGATATTTATGAAATCTTGTCGGTTCACCGGCTGCTCGTAGCGGACCAGGTATCGCGCCGCACCGCGCAAGGACGAAAGGGCGTTGCGGATTTCGTGAGCCACCTGGGCCGACATCTCTCCAATCGTGGCCATGCATTGCATCGCCTGTTGCCTCCTGTGTAACTGATTGAGTTCCATCAGGTATTGTTGCA
>JAJYPA010000603.1 GCA_021795795.1 Pseudomonadota bacterium
CTCTCCGGTTGTGCGACCAACGCCGATCGCGGCACTCAATACCTGTCACAAGGCGACTGCGCGCGCGCCTACCCGCTGTTGCTGGCTGCTTCGCGCTCCACTGGCGCCACTACCGGTAAGGGTTTCATACACGTAGACAACAGTGTCAAAGCGAAGACTGGCCTCGGAGTTCTTTACCTCCAAGGTTGTCCATCGATCAACTTGCAGCCAGATCCAGCGCAGGCTTTTGTGTTGCTTGATGCCGCCGCGAAACGACACGATGTTCAGGCCGAGTACGACTTGGGTGTCATGTATTCGAGAGGTATCGGAGTCGAGAGGAACACGAATACAGCGGTTGCATATTGGCGCCGAAGCGCACAGGCCGGCAATCGGCATGCGTTGAACGCTCTCTACAACCTCAACAAAGAACCACCTGTTGTGTGGGACTTTTTCGAATCGAGTATGGGCCACTGACTTCCGATTAAAGCGGGTTACCATTTCGCCGTAAGCAAGTCGGTGCGAAGCACTGTGCCCGATGCCGCGGTGCCGTGTCCGCTGGATCGCGTGAACCGGCAGTTCAAGGCCGACCGCCCCAACCAGCTGTGGGTCTCCGATTTCACCTATGTCTCAACCTGGCAGGGCTTCGTCTATATCGCCTTCGTCATCGACGTCTTCGCCCGTGGGTGGGCAGCCAGTCTGCGGCGTCTTCGTTCTTGGCGTATGCTCCTGCCAGAAACAGGCAAGTTGTGACCCATAGGCGACAGTCGCAATGCAGTACCCTCCGTGCTCATCATCCCCGTAGTATTGTTGAGTTATCGGTGTTTGGATTGAGAGATCACACATGGATGCGGGACAACCTTCATGGCTTCGCTTGCGCCGCCGGATCGGATGGAAGCCTGCAGTCGTCCTTGCTGCGCTGCTTACAGGTTGTTCACAACTGGCTGTGGCGCAATATCGCCTGCTCGGCGCCCCAGGCGAAACAATTCCGCTGCACACGCATTTTCCTGGTCTTTGTCCTGGCTCCAGTCTGACATTGTGTCCGGCACGGCTTGGCCTGCGGTCAGGATTTGAGGTGAAACCGATCGGTCATCGCGACAGTTGGACGCTGGTTCAGTACGACCTGCATGCTCAGCATCAAGAAGGATGGGTGGAAGGCACACGCGTGCGTTACCTCGCCGACAACATCCACGTGTCAAAGGCATGGCCGCCAGCGACCGCGCACCTTGCCTACGAATTCAGACATGGCGTAACCGAAGTCATGGGTTGGGCGCCCGAGGGCCGCATGCCAACCTCAGCGGAAGATATCGAAATGGCCAAGGTGGCAGGATGGCGATTTAACGACGAAAACCCATGGCGCATCATGCCGGCACGGATCAAGGGCCAGCGGGTAAGTATCGTGGCCGTTTACGAAGGGGGCAGTTGCCCAGCAATGGATACTCAGGTGTGGTCTCGAAATCTGAGCAAGATGCTAGGACCCAAGGAGACTCCGAAAGGCGAGCGCGACTATCCCTTCTACAGTGGCCGAGTCAGGGCGTGGACTCCACAGTTTTGGAGTGGGCCGGCGCTGATTAACGGCAGGCCCTATCGCGTGGATATTAATTTCTCGTTTGGTGAGGCCTTCGTTTTGTCCAAATTCGGCGCTGGCTTTGAACCTGTTCAAACGCTCTTTGATATTCCGGTGCTGAAACAGCATCCGAAACTTGTCTATTGCGCATCGAAAACGATCTGCAACGCGATCACCGAAGGTAATGTTAAGCTGATTCATGCACGCCATGTTTATGGACAGCCAACCAATCATTTGAAAACGTTTCATTGGGATGAGCAAATAGTTGCTGACATGGGTGCGGTGAAATCATCAAACAATGGCAAAAGTCGTCATCTTGGTATCGCCCAAGAAAAGTTTGTAAGTTCGGAGGGGTGTGGTTACATCGAGGAACGTCAATGGCCGCTTATTGAACGGTCGGGCAGAAAGCTTGTGCTCAATGATGCGGGTAGCAAACGGCTGATGTTAAAATTCACACACTTCAATATAAACTCAAAGATGCTCTTGTACGGCAATGGCGTGGGTAACACAAGAGTTGAATTTGCTCGTATTGATGGTAAATTGTTCATTGAGCGCTTAGCAGGCGTGCCGCCACAGTTGCCTGGATCAGCAACGTATTGGCGCCTTGAGCGGGATGGCAAGTTTAAGAGAGTCGCTGAATTCTCGCCGATCTACCGACGTTTGACAATACCGCTTAATCTATCAACCGACTGACATTTCTCGCTATGCGGAAGAGGAAGCAATGATGTCATGGCGTCCTGATTGGCAAGCTGCGATCCGGAGCGGTCGCCCGGAAGTACACTCGGATCAGGTGTTTTGGGCAGAGCACAAAGGTAAGCACTCCAACCTGTCAGAGGCTCAGAGATGCATTTCGATCTTGATCTGGAATCCAGCAAATTGACGCGTAAGATCAACGAGGTTTACCACGTCTACTCGGAGACCATCCAGCTTACGAGTATCTCAAGCACGCGTGCCTTTCCTTTGAAACCATGGGAATTGCAGTTTCGGTACGCAAAAGCCTTCCTTTACCGTCCTCGGCCCATCTGAGTCTTCCGTGCAAGGCCTTTGCTTGCACCGTCGTTCTCCCCGCATACGGCTTGGTCGACTTAGCATTGGCCGAGCAGTCTGATAAGCGGCCATTTATTGAGATCACGTACGAGTGGGACAGCGAGCGACCGAGAACCACATGGGCCTTGGGCATTCGCAGATGGATGGAGCTGACACTTGCTTCCGGATTTGTCCAACTATACGAGCGCAACAAGAGGAGTATCCATCAAAGGAGCACAAAGATTGGCGCCGTAGCAAAAGTGGTTCGCGACGCTTGCTCTCACGACTTCACTATTGCCATCAACAATAGCAAAGGTGTCAAAATTGATGGTCTTAAAATCACCAATGCCGATCGGAACAAGCCTATGTGGGATTTCTTGGAACTAGGAGACTTCTTCGTTCTGTCAATGCGCATGTTCAGCGAGCCAAGTGGACGCAAATTAGCATCAAAAAGGGCGGCCGATGAAGCGTAGATGCAATCAAGGTGGGCTTAGACGGCCGCATTGCAGTTAGAGGAAAGTATGCCCTGCTATCAAATTGTCATCAAAGTGATAGAGAACATGGCCCCAGCGCTTGCAACCCTTGCGGCTGCTTTCTTTGGAGCAAAATACGCATTCAAGCTCCAAGATGGCAATGCTAGGCGCGAATCTGACTCTCGTAATGTGCGAGCTGCAAATCTTGTGATATTTGATCTTGTTAGATCATACAACATGTTCACAACAGTAAAAAAGCAGTTCATTGATCAGCATCGAGAGAATGCTGAACGCCACTTGCTCATCATGCCGATAGCTGGCGTGTCGTTCCAGCCGCCTAGATTCGACTACGACGCCATATCATTTCTTTTCAATTCTAATCCGAACCTCCTGGGCACCTTATCAACGGTTGAACAGGAGATTGCGTCAACGCTGGATGTCATCAGGCAAAGGTCCACCATGCACGTCGAAGTTCTCCAGCCAGCAGTTGAAACTTTAGCGAAGCGCTTCGGAGATAAATTCAATTCCGCCCAGATCGAAGCGGCGCTTGGGCCCCGGATAGCCATCACGCTGCGGACAAGCACTACGTACATGATTGAAGGAATCGAAAGAGTTATATTAGAATGCGGGCGTCATATTGAGCTTCTCAGATCAGAAACACAGAAGGCTTATCCAGGACATAAAGTAATCGGCATGCTTGCCCCAGCCACAAGCTTACCTAATACACGATTAGAGGAGTAAAAGTTGCTTGGGTTGTGAGATGCCGCGCGGAATCTTGTATTTAATCGTATTTATATTCGTAGATCAATTTCATGACGATGCATGAACAACATTGTATTAAATACTTATCAATTTTTAGTGCATTTATATCACTTCTTTTGCTGTTTCTTGGATTCTGCCGTGACTTAACCGTTGGGTCATACACAGGAATTCTTGCTTCTTTGACATTTAGATATTTATTTCCTGAAAGAAACAGAACTATATGATACAGCCGCGTCTATTAACCGGATGTCGTGCCGTTGGCTCGGTGATCTGCAAGAGAACATGTTTTTGACTAAATCTTTCTGAATGGCTGCAAAGGGCCGGCACCGGACAACGTCCTGAACCGGGATTTCAGCGCGAGTGCGCCCGACGAGAAGTGGCTCACGGACATCACGGAGTTCCAGATCCCTGCCGGCAAGGTCTACCTCTCCCCCATGATCGATTGTTTCGATGGCATGATCGTCAGCTGGTCGATTGGCACGCGCCCGGACGCCGA
>JAJYPA010000113.1 GCA_021795795.1 Pseudomonadota bacterium
ATGGGAATTGAACCCAGAGTTTCAGCAACTGGTAGCGAGTTTTGAACAAGTATTACCGCTTAAAAATCCCTCTTTGTTACATCAAAGCGAGACGGTAAGTCTGCTTTTTGCTATTTCCGAAGGGAATCTGGGTAATCTGCACCGCCTTTTGGTGGAGTGTGCGGTGGAAGCCATTAAAACTGGTACGGAGAAAATCGACAAATCGATCATAGAGGGAAAGCAATGGCTACGGCCTACGCGTGGCATCCGGGAACTGGTGTAGATCGCCCGCGTTGGGTGCGTTCTGTACCTCTGCTGCCCGATGAGATTATCTCATCGTGGCTGGTACGGGCGGCGCTTGCCCAAGGCTGCGACCCGATGGTGCTTACCGGCGAAATATGGCCTAAGTGGCGCATATGGACGAGAGACGTGGACCGTTTTCTGGATGACGCACCGTTGAATAAGCTGGTTACGCCGGCGGGGATACCGCTTTCTTCCTTTCGTGCTGCGACGCTTAAAAGTGTCGCTGAGCGTGTCAGTAATGGACCTCTGCCCGACAAGGCCGTGTGGCCGTGGATATTGGCGTTGGGCACCAGGAACACCAAGCGGCGGGGCGGTTTGCAGTATTGCCCCATTTGTCTGGACGAAGACCCCAGGCCGTATTATCGGATACAGTGGCGATTCGCCTGGCATGTCGGTTGCGAACGCCACGGCGGTTTCTTGTTGGACCGTTGCCCAAACTGCGATGCCCCGCTGGAACCTCATCGTCTGTCGGCGGAGAATGGCCATGTGGCGCTCTGCGGGACCTGCAAGGCGGACTTGCGGCGAGCGAAGGTGGAGTTATGCCAGGGAGATGCCATGGCCTTTCAGGGCGTTGCGGATATGGTAGTTCAAAGCGGGGTTGGGCGATTTGTTGGCCGTGAACTGGATGGTGATTCCTGGTTTGCCGGGGTGTCATTCTTCGCTTCCTTGCTGCGGCGCGCCAACCGAGGCGGTACGGGGGCTCTACACGACTTCTTGAACCGTTTGGGCGCCACCGCGCCGAGCTTGCCTTTGATCGCGGGAAGCGGAGTCGAGTTACTCCGCACTCAGGAACGACAGCAACTGCTGGATGCCTTGTGGAAGCTAGTGCAGGCGGATCCGGTGACGTTCGCGAAGAACTTGAAAGCCTCCGGCCTTTCCCGACAAGGATTCGTAGATAAGGGGGAGAGGTCGCCTGATATGCTTGCTGAGGCGTATGCGATGCTCCCTGATAATGCGGTGGAACGCCGCAAGAGGGTTGGTAGGTCACCGCAGAAGCTTCGGCCCCGGCACGAAGTGATGCGCATGTGGCAGCGCCTGCAGCGCAAGCTGGAGATGCAGCGACGATGAGCGGTGCGGGCCAGATCAACAATGCGGCTGAGGTGATGTGCGACGATTGCGGGAGACGATTCCGGAAGATCACCCGTATTTATCGGGGGCATCGGTATTGCGGAACGTGCTACGCCCGCGTCTTCAAGCGCCGGATCTGCCCTAAGTGCGGGAACTTTGCACGCCTGCCCAAGAATGATCCGAAGGCTTTTTGTCACAAGTGCCAAATGGATAGGCCGTGTGCCCGATGTGGGAAGACGGATTACCGGATCGGTAAGGTTACACCCTACGGACCGGTTTGCAATAGCTGTGCCCCGTATTTCAGGAAGCCGAAGCCTTGCGAGGCGTGTGGTTCACTCTCCTCGCGTCTTACCCGAGTGACCCGCCTGGGTCACGATCTTCGCGTCTGTACGAAATGCGCCCGGGCAGACTATGGAAACTGCCAGTCCTGTCATCGGCATCGACTCTTGTGGAAATCGCCGGATGGGCGGATGCTGTGCAGGGTATGCACGGAGAAGGGAAACGTGTCCTGCCCGACCTGCGGAAAGCCGATGCCAGCCGGATATGGGAAGCAATGCCATGGATGCTATTGGAAGGGGCTGCTGGAAAGGCGTGTTGAGATGGATTGCGCGACCTTGTCGACGCCACGGATGACTGCGTATTTTAGGGCATTCGGGCAGTGGCTTGGTGAGAATGTGGGCGAGCAAAAAGCTGCGATGGCAGTCCACCGATACGTTACGTTTTTCATGGAAATCGAACATCGGTGGAAGGCGATTCCTAACTATGAGACCCTATTGACGCACTTTGGAGCCGCAGGCCTGCGCCGGGTGTTGCTTCCCATGCGCTGGATGGAGGAAAGCGGGATCGCCTTTCCGGATCCTAAGGCCAAGTTGGAGGATTCGGAAAGGCGACGGATCGTGGCGATGCTGGACAAATTCAGGGGAGGGTCGCCAGAAAGGGCGATTCTGGATAGCTACTATGAAGCGCGGTTGGAAGCTATGAACGACGGCAAGACGACGCCGCGATCGGTTCGACTGGCCCTGTCTCCGGCGGCTTCCTTAGTGCTCCAAGCGAGTGCAATGGGTAGTGTGCCTCCGGATCAGCATGCATTGGATGCGTATCTGAAGAAGGCGCCAGGGCAGCGTGCGGCCGTGTCCGGTTTCGTGAAGTATCTGCGTGAGGTGCATAATTCCGAAATTATCTTGCCGAAGGGTAAGATAGGTGATGCGCAAAAGGCCCGGCGGAGGAAGTTAGAAGAGGAAGTGCTGGCACTGATGTTGGAAGATGGCGAGCGTGAGGGGTTCACGCGGAGCTGGTTTTCGATAGGGTTGGCATACTTTCATGGGCTGCCGAAAAATGTGGGCCAAGCTATTCGGATGGAGCAGATTATTACCGACGATGGTGGGAAAGGCTTTTATGTTAATTGGAACGACCAAGTCTATTGGGTTCCTGGCCACGGAGGCGTATTGGTATGAAGGTGCCGTGCCAGATGCATTTTGGAATCTCCGGATAATGAAGGCAGCAGAGGGAGCACACTAGTTATGCGAGATGAAATAGATCTAAAGGCGGCAATTAATGCCGTCTCCGACGTGGTGCAGAACCGACCCCGGCCATTACGGGAGCTTGACCAAATTTATATGAAGACAGGTGATATGGTACTGCAAAGCGAGATGGTTGCGCGCTGGGCAGACGGCAAACGGCTTGCCTTTATCGGCGATGGTGATGCCATTAGCATATGCATTGCTTATTTGAAACAGCGCGGCATTATAGATTATGGCCCTACAGAAATCGTTGTGTTTGACTTTGATGAGCGTATTTGCGGCGCAGTCGAGCGGTTTGCTGACAAGGAACGCCTTGAGCAGTTACGGGCCAAGCTCTATAACTGTCTGGACGCATTCCCTGGACCAGAGACTTTCGATTGCTTTTATACAAATCCACCGTGGGGAGCAAGTAACGATGGGTTGAGCGTCCGAGTGTTTGTACAACGGGGTATGGAGGCGGTAGCGTACGCTGGTGCCGGCATGGTTGTTATTGCGGACGATCAGGAGATCGAGTGGCCCCAATATGTACTTGCGAATACGCAACGCTTTGCCTTGGAGTCAGGATTTTATGTGCAGCGCATGATGTCACGCGTCCACCAATATCACCTAGATGACGAGCCTGAACTTCATTCCTGTAATTTGATGTTGAAGGCATTGCCAGGAGTGAGGCCACTACGGCCTAGCCAGCCGATCACCGATCAATCTCAACTAGAAAATTTTTATGGTCGGGCGAATCCCCTGAAGGTGAAGTATGTTCGCGAAAGGTTGCGGGTAGACTACGGGAAGGCGCACGACGACGAGTACGAATTTGAATTTCTGGAGCAAGTGAGATGAGTGGAATTATTACACCTGGGGCCGGCATACTATTCATGAAGGTGGGTACCCATGCGCAAGAAACACTAGAACAAATTATTGCCCGTAAAACGAAAGAAATAAACGATGCGGGTTATGCAATGTGGGGTTACGGGGGTAATACCTGTCATCCTCAAACAATGGTGCAACCATTTGCAAAGACGTTTGAGCAACGCGAGAAAACAATTTACCTTTGCATGGAGGAGATGGAATCCAAGCATTACGCACAACCAGTCAGGGCGGAACAGTTCTCGGCAGATGGTATACATTGGGAGGATATTCCTCCCGAAATCAATGTCCTAGGATCTCGTTATGCGTTAATTATTAAATATCTAAGGCAAGAGCGATTTTCTCTGCCGTTAGCATGTACGCAAATCGCCATCGGCAACAGTCAGGGAGTTCCTGGAGATCGCTACCTACGTGGTCGAGTAGACAAGGCGTGTTTAGTAGTTAATGATGCCAATCTGCAGGCTACCGCAGACGAGCGGTGTGCCCAAATCGGTCTGGTAGCCGAGTTGGCCGAGCCATACGCAGCCTTCTTAAGGAACCGGTGACGACGATGACAAAATAGATGGAGATGCGGCACGTAGCTCCCGTAGATAGCTCTCTAAAGCTTCTACCCAGCTTGTGAGCCCGACTTCCGGGCTGGAGCAACTAAAACAGATGGCCAAGGATCTGTCTAGACTTCGTTGTGCGCAAATGGCGCTTCGAATTGCTAGTGGGTCGCCTTTCTGGATTAGTCGTAAGAGAAGTTGTTCAAGACAGATCACCTTCCCGGCGATATCTTGTATGTCGCCTTTACGGGACAGTAACTCCTCCAGCCCCTGGATAGCCCTTTTATCGCCCGTTACGAGCCATGAAAACGCCCGCATGATTACGATGGCACAGAGCAAACTTTCACCGGAGTCGACGCTAAGGCTTGCGCGTTGAGCCTCATACTCTATTTGCGCCGCAAATTCTGCCTCTTCTTTTGTTGGTTCCAAGCATTGTGCCTGCTGAAGTACCTCATTGAGTAAGGCAAACGCGTCATTAAGGTTGGCTTTACGTAATTTTTTCCCGACTATGAACTTAACTGCGCCGAGGTACCCCACCTCCGAGATGTCAGCCGGGATGGCGCCAATTATTTGTTTCAGTAGTCCGAAGCCTGCCCCTTTGTGCAGAATGTCATTGTCAATGGCCGTCATCGTCATCCTGTGGCTCTCCGATGACGGCACGCAAGAAACCCATTAGATCGTCTGGAACCATTTCCCAGTCGAGTTGTGACCTAGCTACCCCATTTACCGATTGCCATGCGGGAAATTTATTGACATAAATGTCTTTCATAGCCAAATTGGCCTTCGCCCAGTTGCCGGTTGTATATCCAAAACATAGCGCGAGCACTCCTGGTTCTATATGGATGTCCCGCCCCGTTTTTAGTAAATTTGCTGCGAGCTGCTTAGCAGTGAACCTTTCGGTATCTGTATCAATCTTGGGTTCCTCTATCCCGGTTAGCAACTCCAACGCATAGCGGTCGGCCGCACGCTCTTCTTCGTCGTCCTCGCAGGTCGCCTCAAGCGGATCGGCGAGATCCACGACGGCTGAACCATTCTGTAAATGGCCTAGCGCAATATGCCCTAACTCATGGGCAAGGTAAAAGGATATCGGAGCTGGGTAGTTGGAATCCTTACCCAATAAAATTGCAAAGCGATCCCCGATGCGTACTGACATGGCACACATCCGTTTCGCCGTAAGCGGAAATACTCGCAAATGAATAACGGGGATTCCGTGACTCCAACAAATCCCCAACAGATCCTGTAATCCGACAAATTCCTTATTGCTGAGAATGGCGGTACGAAATTCTTTCGCGCTGATACTTAGTGACAGCTCCGTAGGTTTGGTTGCCGTCGACACCATTCGGCCAACGGAGATTCCAAATGAACTCAAAGCTGCGCGCTCGGCTTCGGACTCACTGCCGAGATGCTTGAACTTTGCCTCATCCTCCCAGACGAATATGGGCTCATCTCTCTCTAGGAGAACACGAGGATCAAGTCCAAGTTTTCGCGCCAACGAGAAGCGCAATTCTATCCGCCCTGAAATAGAGCCTTCCGCCTCTTCACTCCACCAGCTTGGCCAGGCAGCCAAAATCGCCGAGTCACTGTAGCCGGACTGTCGAAGGCGCCGCTTAAGGTTACCTGAGTTCGTCAATGTCTCCTCCTACTTCCCCTAGTTGAGATGGTGGACGAAGTGCGCCAAGCGCGTCAATCACCTGTGCGATTGCGTCTGCGTGCGCCTCGGTATGATCCCAGATTCGGTAGAAAGCGGCCAGCACCCTCTCGCTTGGCTTGGCCGGATCGGTTGTGGCTTCTGATTCATTAACTCCAACAAATCTGCATAAACGTGACCGTGCCTGACCACGCCGTAGCGTTGCCCCCTTGAGCGCCCTGCTCACGGTAGACTGGCTCACCCCAGCGGTAATAGCCATCTGCCGCTGCTTGAGGCCGTGCTCGTCCATGTAGGCCCGGATCCTATGCGAAAAGGCTTGCATAATGGTGAACAATAATGAATAATTGAATCATCGTCAATATGTGGAGCGTGTGATGCAACTACCAAGACATTTCTGTTGGACCCGTTTTGGGACCGAATCAGGGGAGGTGATTGGGCAAATACTGGCGCGCAAAGAGGATGAGCGTCGAGCCAACGGAGGGATTTTCTTGTGGGGCATTGGGAATGCACTTGCCCCATCCATGCGGGAGCTGGTGTATCGTGAGCCCGCGCCGGAGGTTGTGTTCAGTCCAATTCGCTCCAAGCCCCGTAAGGAGGATGTGTATCCATCCCGCCTTGTTGCATGGACTGAGGGCCGCACATCGGCTGGTGACGTTTTTAAACTCCCCCCAGGTTCGATGGTTACCAGTCGCGTGTCGGAAAGGTGCCGGCGACGCAAACACTATGCACTGGTCTGTGCGTCAACGGAGTCCCTGTGTATAAAGGACTCTGCGGAAAATTTTTCGATCCGCTCTCTGCGAAACCTGTTAACGGGTCGGCAGGTCGGTGCATCGCAGGTCACGGCCATCGTCCAGGTCGCGGAGAGGCAAGAGAGCAGCGCTGGGGCTATGTATGCGGCGGCTATGCGCACCCGCTTGATACCCCCGTACTTCGTGGAGTTGGTGAATCCGGTGACGCTGCCTATTGCGCTTACTTCCGATGTTGCCGCAGGAGTGGCGGCATGGAATGATGTGCTTAGCTCTATCCGGCATTATAGTGACGCCGGTGCGCACGCCGGTTCGCCTTCAAGTTCATACCTGATGTCGCAGGATTGTTATTGACCAATGTTTGTGGCCCTCAAGAAGTTATCGAGCAAAAGTTCTTGAGAGATTCCAGAATTTAGATAATATAAGTGAGATCCGGTCTCAAAAGCGTACATACTGGCGACTTGGCACTGGATCTGAGCGTGCAAATCGAGATCTGACAGAGAGGGAAGCGGTCGGCCGGCAGCGTTGGCCTTGATTCGATCGGCAATAATTTCTGAGCTGGCGTATAGACAGATAATGACATCAGGAGCTAATTGACTAATCTGTCTCTTGGAAAATGGCGTTACTCGGAAGCCGTAATTTTCAATCGTTACGGGGTGTGAGTCGACTACTATGTGCTGTTTCTCTCTGGTAGAATTGACAAGATCAAGCAACTGCCTGTCTATTTCTTCAACATCATCTCGAGTAATTATGTTGGATGATTCACGCCTAAGGTCGTCTTGGGTGGCGATTGATGATAACCTCGTTTTAACCAATGCCAATAGCTCTTTGTTGTAGGTGAAGATATGTGTTTTGGGGAACAGCTTGCCAAGGTTTTCAGTAAGTGTTGACTTGCCAGTAGCTGGCGCCCCCGTCAAATAAACAAGTTTATGTGTCAATGAGGTGTCCTTATGGGTGCTTTTGCTGCGATAATGATGGTCTAAAGGTATGTGACTACTTATTCGTGGAGATAGCCGCGAGGATGTTCAACCTTTCGGTTTTTTTCACAACGGTTAAAGATCAAGCCTGCGTTGTTTTTCCTCCCATTCGAGAAAGGCGTTGAAACGCCGCGAGAGCCCCCCTTTGCGGAATTGATCGAAAACGCTCTGAGGCACCTTCAGATAACTCCAGAGCTCGCCGGTTTCCCGCCCAACCTCCTCGCACCAGCGATGCATGTGCGTCGCCTTGGTGTCGGTGTCCTCGAACTCCCGACCCTTGGTTTCGATGATCCAATGCACCGGGCTATCCTTTGTTGTCTGCACGGCGACGAAGTCCGGGTAGTATAGGCGGATGGCGCCAGCCTTGGAGAGGTACTGCACGTGAAATTCGGTGAACCATTCCGCCAGCGCCGCGAAACGGTCGATGTCCTCGCAGCTGTCGAGGAACTCGGCGAAGCGCGCTTCGAAGTCGTTATAGCAGGCCACCCGGTTGAAGATCGTCCTGCTCGCGGGCACGACCATGCGCCGCCAGAGGAACTTGGCAGTATCCGAGAGCCGGTACGGTTCTCCGACGAGTTTGACCGGCTGCGCCTCGGTAGTAAGCACACCGATCTTTCGTGAAAACAGATTGGCGATTCCATCAAGAAGCCCGGTATGGTTGAGCGTGCGGCGGACGCGGGCGTCATCCAGTTCGACGATGCCGCCGAAACAGCGCTTCTGCACGTACTCCCTCACCTTGGGATAGAGCTCGCTGAACTGCCCGGTGAGTCGGGCATGCCGCTCGACACGGCTGGTAAGGGAAGAGAGAAGATTTTCGACCTGTGGCACGTTTTCTGCGTTGAACTCCACCTCGTCGGAGCCGACTTTGACATCGATGATCCCGTGCATCAGGTCGATCCGATTCCGCAGTTCCTTTTCAAGGTCCTTCTCGGAACTCAAAGGCGGCATCTTCAACGGGTCGAGTTCTTCCAACCGGCGATACTGGCGTTCATACAGCGGCGTGGTGCGGGGGATGGCGATATCGTATTTCCGCCGATCTTCCACCGGGAAAATCTCGATACCCGGCTTGGGTGGACTGCTCACCGTGCGGATGCCCACGCCTTCCTTCTCCAGTTCCCGGATGAAGTTCTCGAAGGCGTTGGTGCCGATGAGCTCCAGAATCTGATGGTTGTCGCGCGGCACACCGCGCATGAGGCGCAGGCCCCGACCGATAGCCTGCTCAGGCAAGATATTGGCTTTGGCCGTGAAAGGCCTCAACCCTAGGATCACCGACACGTTGCGTACGTCCCAGCCCTCGCGCAGCATCAGCACAGAGACGATGGCGCGGATACGCGATCCACCCGAATCTACGTCCCTGGCCGCCGCCCGCGCGGCTTCCAAGTCCTTCTGGGTGATCTCGCCGTTGCCCTTGGTGTGGATCACCAGCACCCGGTCCTTGTCCTTGAACTCCTTTTCCCGCCGTAAGCGCTCGGCGATGGAATCGGCGTCTTTAGTATTTTCCGCCATCACAAACAATAATGGCTTTTCGTTTACTGCCCCGTAATCCTTCGCGTGGTTGCGCCAGCGCTCGACTGCGATGGAGATCCATTCGCTGTAGGCATCGCCAGCCTCGTTGTGGGCGTAGCGATCCGGGTCCGGCTTGTCAGTCTGGTGGATGATGAGCGGGGTTTTGACGATGCGGTCTTCCACCGCCTGGGCCAGCGGATAGTCCACCACGATCCAGGGGAAGAAGGTGCCATTTTGATTCTTGGGCGTGGCCGAAAAATCCAGCCATAGCGCGAGCCCGCCGGCGCCCCGGGTCTTGAGGTTGTCGTGCAACGCCATCAAGGTCTTGTTCCATGCGAGGTCTTCGTCGTGAACGTGGTGGGCCTCATCGTTGAGCACCATGAGATTGGGCAGGCGCTTGACCCGCTCCAGTATGGGCGTGGCCGAAGCGAGGTTGCCCTTGGGCGCGTTGCCCAGTAGGGCCGCAATGGGGTTGATGGGCGCCTGGGGCGCTCCGTTATCCTCGTAGATCTGCTGGATGTTGGTAAGGAACAGGTTGCCGCCGGATGCTGGCTCGCGGCCATCTCCCCGCAGGGTCACCTGGAGCGCGAACTGGTTCTTCCATTCCGGCGGCACAATGGGCAACTGATGGAAAACCCGGGCCGACTCGAAGTCCTCGCGCAGACGCTCGTAAACGATCACGTTTGGCGCTACCACCAGGAAGTTGTCCGCCGCCGTGCTTCCCGGCTCCAGCCGGCGATGTAGCAGGCTCCAGGCGATGACCAACCCCATGACCACGGTCTTACCGCTGCCCGTGGCCATCTTCACCGCGTAGCGGGCCAGCCCCGCCGGGGGAAGTTCCTGCTCGGCCTGCTTGCCGATTTCCGGGATGTAGCGTCGGAAGCTGCGCGTACCCTTGGTGGAAGTCAGAATCTCCAGTTCCAGCAGGTCGGGGCTCTCGAAGTAGACCTGGACCAGTTCGGCCACATCCTGCCGCTGCTCGACCTCATAGAGATAGACGAGTGTTTCCACCGCCTCGCGCTGGCAGAAGTAGAAGCGGAACGGCTCGCCGGAGGGCAGCAGGTGGTCTTCCTCGAACCAGTACTGAAACAGCCGCCGCGTGGTGTCGGATGCACCCGGGTAGTTCTTCTCACGCCATGCGTCGACCTTCTGACGGATGCGTGTTACTAGCAGAGTGTGGCTCTCGCGCCGACCGTCGGTCTCCTCCCACGCGTCCACGCCAGACTTGACCAGGTGGCTGCGCGGCGGCGCGTAGGGGTTGCGCGCCTGAATTTCCGGCAGATCGATTTCCAGGACGTTGGCGTGCTCGCTCATCGCGCTTCCCACGTCAGCAGCCGGCTGGTGTCGTTGCCGAAGATGTCCACCACCTTAACCAGCACCTGATAGCGGCCCGGCTCGGCGTAATCGTGGGCGTCACTCTCCAACACCAGCTTGCGGCTGACACGCGTGCGGTAGGTCTGCCACTGGTTCATGAAGGTGTCGTGACGGAAGTCCCAGTCCACCGCCCAGTAGTCGATGTAATCCGACCACTTGGCAATCTTAGCATGCACCTCGTCGGGAATCAGTTCGGTGTCGGGGATGACGAAGTTGGCGAGCTTCACCCGCACGCGCCGCTTGCCGTACTTGTCCGGCACGATCTCGGCCTCCAGGTGCGCGAGGTCGAAGAATCGCACGTCTCCGCGTTCCACCGCTTGCCGTTCCATCACCTCGCGCGGGATGTTGAGCAGCCGGAGCTTCATCTGGTGGCTGCGCTGCACCTGCTGGGCAAGTGGATCGTGCAGGCCCATCTCCCACTCCCAGCCGAGTACGTGCAGCTCCTTCTGGCCCAGGGCTGTGACTTCCGCCACGGCCTCGTTCACCTCGCGAATGGTCACCGGTGCGTCCACCGCCCCCACGTGTACCAGTGCCGCGCCCTTCTTGCCATGCACGTGGGAGCCAGCGATTGGTTGAGCGTGATACAGGTCCAGGATGAAGCGGACGTAAGCTGCCACCGCCGCGACATCCTGCTCCACCGGCTTTTCGTCACCGAAGCTCACCCCCTGCCAGTATTTGCGCTCGTACTGGCCCAGGTTGAGGATCTCGAACGGGCGGCAAGCGGGAATGTCCAGCAGCCGCTTGCGGGTGGTGTGGATGGCGAAGCGGCCGAGGTCGCAGCCGATCCAGCGGCGGTCGTTACGCTCGGCGGCGACAAGGGATGAGCCAGAGCCACAGAAACAATCTAGCACCAAGTCGCCGGGATTGGACGCCAACGCTAGGACGCGCTCAATCAAGTCAACTGGCTTTTGAGTGGCGTAATGTACCCACTCGGCCTTGTTGGCTGGTTGTAGGCAGCGAATCCGCCACACATTGTCAATTTGGCGTTCAGTGCTCAGATATGTGATTGTCTTCCCATTCTCGTCTTTATCGTTGACTATCTTCCCGTCGATGAAGCTGTACTTGAGTTTCTTTACCGGTTCATCGCGTGGCTCTGCAAGTGTATGGTAGGTGTACTTTGCACCCGTGTTTTTGACGTAATAGAGAATCTGGTCAAATGCTTTTGGAATACATCGTTTTTTGGCTCCGTGAAGCTTGTTGTAGTAGTACCAGGCAATCTCATTCTGGAAGTTCTCCCGCCCAAATATCTCATCCATCAGCACCTTGACATAAGGACCGAGATGAACGTCCAGGTGCACAAAGATGGAGCCGGTTTCGGAGAGTAAATTCCGCAGCAATTCCAAGCGCGATGCCAGCATCGACAGGTACGAAGCCAGACCGCCGCCCCAAGTGTCCCGGTAGGCTTTCTCTTCCATCAGGGAGGGCTCCTTGCCCGGTAGCAAATTGTCTCCATCGCCCACCAGCACCTTGAAGGAGAAATCTGACCCTGTGCCAAATGGTGGATCAATGTAGATCAAATCCACCTTGCCCGCGAACTCCTCCAAGAGGCTCGCCATTACCAGTAAGTTTTCGCCCCAGATGAGCTTGTTGCGCCACTCGTCCTGCCCGCTCGGTTTGGCGGCGAACAGATCGATGGTGTGGCCTTTGGTACGGCTGGCGCGGCTTTCTTTGATAGTCTCCACCACCTGGAAGGGCAGCGCCACGCCGCGATTGACGACACGGTTGCCGTGTTCGTCGTACTTGCCGGGCCAGATGAGTTCGGGCTGGGTGATCTCCAGTTTCATGCCTGCTCCTTTTCATCGCAGGGTTCTGACCAGCACAAGCGGCGCTTGAGTCCGTTGCCAATCTTGTGGTTGTACACTCCCTCCTTTTGCAGGCGACCGACGACGATGCCGGGAGCAATGCCAACCTCGGCGGCAAACGCTTCTACCTGGGCCAGCGTGGGGTGGCCCGCCACCAACAACGCCTTGAGCTTCGAGGGTGGAATGAGTGTGTCAGCAGCGTAGCGATTCGCCTCGGCTTCCTTTTCGCCATCCAGGCTGTTGCCTTCGATGAATACCTCCTTCTTACTATGCAGCAGCACATGTCCGGCCTCATGGAAGAACGTGAACCAGAGCTGGTCGTCGGATTTGTAGCGCAAGGAGAGCTGAATAAGAGCCTTGTCGGGAGACAGCCAGCGGGTGGCGCCGGAGACACCGGTCTTGGGCAGTTCCGGCACGAAAGCCAGCGCAACGCCTGCGGCGGCACACAGGTCGATGAGCTTCTGCTGGAACATCTCCGGCGGCTGCCGAGTCAGGCTGCGGATTTCCAGCAGCGCAGCCTGGAAGTGGGTCTTGCGATAGGGCGCGCAGCGCATCTCCTGGGCCAGTCGTTCACCTTGGCGAAGCCAGGCAGATACCGCCTCGGGATGGGCCTCGAACCTGGCGGAACGGCGGTAGGCCACCTGATGGTCTTCCCACATGGCCTGCCACTGCTCAACCGCATTAACACCGAAGAAGCGCAATATGGCATCAAGTTGCTCCACCGGATCCTTCAGGCGGGGCAGCCAGCCTTGCTTGGTGAGGGCCGTCACCGGCACGCGCTTGAGCCAGTCGAGTCCGGCTTGCAACCGGTCGCGTTCGGCTTCGCGGGCGCGGACCTCTTGGTAGAGACTTTCCAGATTTTGCCAGAAGTGGGCAGGCCGGCCAAGCACGCGCTCCAGCTTGAGCGCCGTCTCGGCGGTGACCGGGGCCTTGGCGTTGACGATCTCGTTGATGGTCTTTGGGGTCAGCCCCGTGCGCACGGCCAAGTCGCGCTGGCTCATGCCAACGGTATCAAGGTACTCGGCTAGGATTTCTCCGGGCGAGACCGTGTAGTCAGGTTGAAAGCCGGTGTCGCTAATCATGAGTGTCCTCCACGCCGAGAATGTTGATCGCAGTCACTTGGTGCCAGTCCAGCCCCCCTTCCGGCCGATCAGGCCGCAGATCGTGGTCGGGCATGAAGATCATGCGGTAAGGATGATCCAGGTCCATGCTCAATTGCCCAGCCCGATCACCCTTCAGTTCATGACAACGTTCCGAACCACCATAGGGGGGCCAGAAGTCGCCCAGACATTTGGCGGCACGCAAAGCTTGGATACGCCGCATGATGAGACGGGCACGCCGCTCCCCGTGAATCGCCTGGAGGCTCCGACCTTCGCGGAAGGCTTTCTCCAGTTTCTTGGAATCAAAAGTAATTTCCACTTGCTCAATATATTAACGTGCTGGGTTAAGTATTTCCAGAACTATCTCTGGACCATCTCTGTTATTGCGGTCCGATATCAGACCGGCAGATGCCCTGCATGTCGCAGCCGTTGCAGCGGGCGACGCGACACAGCCGGTTGTCGCGGATGTTCCGGCCAGCGGCGATCACCGCTTCTTCCGTCTCCAGCAGCAGGCGTTCCTCCACCAGTTCCCGCTGGGCCGTGCCAGCGCCTTGGTCCAGGTTATAGATCTCGATCAGGTCCGCCGAGCGACCGGTCAGCTGCTGGTAGCCCAGGGCATAGATGTGGAGCTGGCGGCTGGTGACGTCCTCCTCCTGGGCGCGCTCGGTGGATTTGAAGTCGATGATGATGATCTGCTGGGTATCGGTTCGACGAATCAGGTCAATGCGGCCATGCACCACCACGCCGTCAGCGAGCTTGAGTTCGATGCTCTTCTCCGCGTACTCAATCTTGTCGAGCAGGTGATGATTCTCGTCCAGGTAGCGGTGCAGAACCCGATCCGCCTGCACCTGCATGTCATCGCGCAATTGCTGCCAGGCATAGGGCAGGTGCAGGTGGGTGTCGAGCAGTTGCGGCACCGCCCCGGCATCCAGGTATTCACCATCCAGCGCCTTGTGGTGGACTTCCGCTAGTGCGTCGTGAAGCGATTTGCCGAAGCCGAGCTTCTCGTGAAAACCCGGGTTGAAGCCGTACATGAAGCGCAGTTTGAACTGGTACGGGCACTCGTAGAAGTACTTCAGCTCGCTGAAGGTTAGCAGGATCTCCGACTGCGCTTGGCGCGGCTGCGGCGGCAGTTTCTCGATGGCCGGCGACGCAGGCTCACGGGTGAGCATATAAGCGGAGGCGGTGATTTCGCGCAGGAAGGGCGACTCCTTGGCAAACATGCCTTTGGCCGCCTCGGGTGCCCAAGTGCAGTAGAGATATTTCTTGGCCCGGGTCAGGGCCACGTAGAGCAAGCGGCGCTCGTCCGCCTCGCCTCCGTCGAGGCGGTGGCCGCCCACCACCGCCGCTGCAGGCAAGACGTGAGACCACTTGCGCCCGCCCTGCCCCTTGGCGGGGAATCGGTTCTTCACCAGGTTGGGCAGAAAGACGACGGGGAATTCTGTGCCCTTGGCACGATGCACCGTCATGACCTGCACGGCGTCTGGCTGAGCGAAGCCGGTGTCCTCCCAGCCCTCGGGGTAGTAGTCCGGGGCGTTGTGAATCAGATAGCCGGAGAAGCCCGTATACAGGTCGTCGGGCTTGGTGTGGAAGTGGATGGTCTCGTAATCAGTGATGACCTGGCTGAATTTGCCCAGGTTGTAGAAGACGATTTCGCCTCGCGCCCGCCCGTCTCCGTCGTGATGGGGGATGACTTCCTCGCGCAGCTCAATCGCGGCGAGGAAACCTGTGTAGGCACCCTGGAGAGAGTAGCTCGACTTTTGCCAGCGATTGGGCCAGTCAGCTTTTTCGGCATCCAGCCATGCAATGCCTTGTCGGACTTGCGCCGGTGTCAGGCCCAGATCGGCCTGCCGCCATGCCTGTTCCAGTTGGGCTGCTGAGACACCGCCGACCAGGTAGTGAAAGAGGGCGCTGGCCGCCTGGACCTCGGCGGTGTCAAATAGCCCGGCCATGCCCTTGACGACATAGGGGATGCCGGCCTCGCGCAAGGCATCCAGGATGGGCCCGGCGCTGTTCTTCACGCTGCGCAGGAGGATGGCGCAGTCGGACCACGACAAGCCACGGGTTTCGCCATTCTCGGTGAACGGCATGCCACGCATTTCCTGAATCTTGTGGGCGATCCATTGGGCTTCTCTGGCTGGGTTGTCGAACTTAAGACAGAGGAGGTCGCCATGCCGGAAGGCTTGAGTGCCGGCGCTCTGCATGCGCTTCTCCAGCCGCCCGGCGTTGCGCTCCACGACCTGACTGGCGCTTTCCACCACGCCATCGCTGCTGCGGAAGTTCTCCGCCAGTGCGATCCGCTGGACACTGGGGTATCTGTCGGCGAAGCCAACGATGTTGGCAATGTCGCTACCGTTCCATTGGTAGATGGTCTGGTCGTCGTCGCCGACCACGCACAACTGGGCGCCGAGGTCGTGGAGCAGTCGGATCAGGCCTTCCTGCAAAGGGTTCACGTCCTGGTATTCGTCCACGATCAGGTATTTCACCCGCTCCGCCATCTTCTGCCGCAGGCCCGCATCGCCCATCAGCGCTTCAACCGCCTCGGTCAGGATCATGCTGTAGTCGAGGTAACGGTGGTCGTGGAGCAGGGCCTTGTACTTGGCCAGTGCCTGGCGCACAGGATGATCGTCCAGTGCGGCTTCATCGATCTGCGCCTCGCGCACCAGGGAGAGGATTTTCATGTAGAGCTTGGAATCCTTCCATCGCTCCAGCCGTTTTCCGTCGTGAGTGGTGAGGTCGCGCAGGCCGCTCTGTATGCTGTAGCGGTCGATGAGCAGGCGCTGCTGCACCTCGCTCAGCACCGAATACTTGAGGAAGCGGAAAAGATAGGACTGGAGCAGGTCCAGGCCGAAGCCGTGGATGGTGCCAACAAACATCTCAGCCAATCCGACGTTCTGCCCCAATTGTTCACGGCACAAGCGGTGAATGCGGTCCTTGAGTTCGCCGGCGGCCTTTTCGGTGAAGGTGAAGGCCACGATGTTCGCCGGAGTGATGCCCTCGGCGGCCTTGGTGTTCAGGATGTTGACGATGCGCTGGGCCAGTACCTGGGTCTTGCCCGATCCCGCGCAGGCGATCACCTGGAGGTTGCCATCCAGGTGGTGGATGGCTTGTTGTTGCTGCCTAGTATATTGCATTACTTATTGATCCAGAAAATATTTGTTTGATGGGTCTTACGTTGAAAGATAAGGTTAATCATAATATTACCCCCGCTTTTTCCAGTGCATTCCTTGCCGCTGACTCGCATGGCGCCTTATCATTTTTCGACGACACGTGCCGGAACGACCAGGCCTGTCCTGGGCAGCTTTTTAGTAGCCCACCGGTGAATACGCCGTCCTTTGCCGGAAGCGTTTTCATGACCAGAGAAACCCAATCCTGCAGTTCTTGTTCGTTTTTGAGCCGGAATACCAGACCGCTGAAGGATTCTTCCACGTTGTCCTTCGTCCCATCGGATTTCTGTGCAGTCCATGTGCGCCGCTCAATCTCCATCACGAACACGTCACCACTGCTCGTTCGAACCCGCATCACCAAGGCATGACGACGGCGCCCTATCTTTACGTCGATGAACAACCAAGTATAGCCCCTCTCACCCTTTTTTTGTTCGGGAAAAGGGATCAAAACAGGCTCCAAGTCTTTCTGGATGCCGGCACCGAAGGTGAAAAACCCGATCTCCAGGATTTCCCTGGGGTATTGTGTCGCCAGCCAGCGGAAGGTATTCCACATGTCCCGCAGTGTACCGCGAGACTCCAGTCGGATCGGTGCGTGGATGGACGCATGGCCGATGCCCTTGCCGGTACCGTAGTGTTCCCCAGCAGAGACCGAATCGGTTATGGGACCGATAACCACATCGCCTCCCGTGCGTTGCGTGCGTGCATGCCTGACCGGAATTATGGCGGGTGGTCCACCAAGCCACTCCCATGCGATCTCTTCCAGGTCAACTACGCCTGTTCCGTGATTCGGCGCTTCATCCTCGGCTAGGGACAGCCCCTCGGGAACTAAATTACGGGCTGCCCGTACAGCGCCAGCCCATGCTGCGCTGTTTATCGTTTCCTCGTCCGGTTCCCCGGTTTTATTCGTATTTGCGCGATCAAGCATGACGGCTGGGGACTTCGGTGGGGACATGCCGATAATGTTCAGGGCCAGGAAGCTGCCAGTTTCGGGAATATCTATGCCAGCAATACGGATGCGGCCTCGTCCTCGGTTCCACGGCGCCACCTTCAGGAAAATAGGATTGTCACCTGACATGCTCTCTGCCTGAGACCAAATGCTCTTTGCCTGGTCACGGGCGTAGGGGTCGTATTTCAGGTGCGCGAGGAACAGGGCGTCGTCGTCGCGCATGTCGCGACCCAGGCAAACCGCCCATGTCCCTGGGTTGTGTGGCAACGGTTCAGACGGTGTGGAGAAAAATCGGCGTTCCGCCTTATCCCAGGGCAATGTCACCAATACACGTTTGACTTCCTCGGAAAATCCATAGTAGCGGGAGAAGAATTCCATGCAGGGGACCAAAAGCGATGAGGTGCCGTTGTTCTTTGTAGAGAAATGGAGCAATGAACCGTCCGCCATAGCGTTTGGGCAGCCCTTGAATATGGGGTATGTGTCACGGGGAATAAGCCTACGCTCGTTTGATGGGGCGTTTTTGCCCATGGAAGAGTAGCGCCATCCGCCTGGCGAGAAATCGACGTTAAATATCCTGGTGGTGTAACTGGCCCTGGCGATTAGCTTGCCTTCATGCCACACGGTTCCGATACGCATAAACCCAAGGCTGGTGACATTCACGCGCTTGCACTGAAAATTATCCAGTAAAATCCCGTCGTTCCTCACTTCCCGAAACAGGACGGTCACCTTTGGTTGGTATTTGTCCGAGCGGTTGGGCGCGAGCGTCCCATACCACCAGACCATAAATGGTCGACCCTCCAGATCGCCTATGTCGATGGTAACTGGAGCGTAGGCCTTTTTCAGGGGAAGTCGTTCCATGACCCACCAAAAATAATAAAGGGCACCATGGTTTGAGCCATAGTGCCAGTATTGTAGCAATAATAATTGGAATGTAGCGATAATTGATGGAAGTCACAAGAATCCCCGCCCGTTCACGGCGGGGAGGGATA
>JAJYPA010000604.1 GCA_021795795.1 Pseudomonadota bacterium
AAGGCTATCCATCTGCAGATCACCACTTGGGAGAATCCTCCAAAGATCTCCGTCATCATGCCGGTCTACAATGCACCCGAGAAATTCCTGAGATTGGCCATCGAGTCGGTCAGGGAGCAAATGTATCCCCATTGGGAGTTGTGTATCGCCGACGATGCCTCTTCGCAGCCCGATGTACGCAGAGTGCTTGATGCGTATGCCGAAAAAGACGAACGGATCAAGGTGACATATCGCTCTGAAAATGGCCATATATCGGCGACCTCCAACGATGCACTCGCCTTGGCCACCGGCGACTACATCGCACTCCTTGATCACGATGATACGCTGGCCGAACATGCCCTATATTGGGTGGCCTCGGAGATTGTTCGTCATCCCGATGCGGAACTGATTTACAGTGATGAAGACAAAATCGATGAGAAGGGCCGCCGCTGCGATCCTTACTTCAAACCCGACTGGAACCCCGAACTCCTTTTGGGTCAGAATTATATTAGTCATTTAGGGGTTTATAAACGAGAGCAAGTGCTGAATATTGGCGGATTCCGACCAGGCTTCGAAGGCAGTCAGGACTGGGATTTAGTCCTTCGCTCCACAGATGACCTGGCCCCTGCGCAGATTCGCCATATCCCAGCCATCTTGTATCACTGGCGGATGCTCAGCGGGTCTACGGCGAGTGATCTAGGGGCCAAACCCTATGTGGTCGATGCGGCGAAAAGGGCCATTACCGAAACTTTGGAGCGGCGGGATGAAGATGCCATTTTAGATAGCGCTTGCAATGGTGCATTCCACTTGCCTCGTTTTACCGTCAACGAAAGTCCTCTGGTCAGCATCATCATACCTACCCGCAATGGGCTTTCCGATCTTCGCCAGTGTCTCGATAGCCTAAGTCGGACGAGCTACCCTAACACCGAGATACTGATCATTGACAATCAGAGTGATGACCCGGAAACCCTGACCTACCTCTCCGAGATTCAGCGACGCCCCGACCTGCGGGTATTGTCTTATCCCTATCCCTTTGATTATGCGGCAATGCATAATTGGGTAGTCCCCCAATCCCGTGGCGAATATATCTGCCTGCTCAACAATGACACAGAGGTGGTTGCTGATCAGTGGTTGACCGAAATGCTTGCTCAGGGGCAGCGTCGGGGTGTCGGAGCCGTAGGCGCCAAGCTGCTTTATCCAGACGAAACGATTCAACACGGGGGAGTGATATTGGGATTGGGCGGTATAGCGAGTCATGCGCATAAATCGCACAGCAGCGAAAGCCCTGGATATTTTGGCCGTGCTGCTTTGGTGCAAAGCTTCAGTGCCGTAACAGCGGCCTGTCTGTTGATGCGAAAGGATCTTTGGGATCGGATGGATGGTATGGCGCACGAACTTACCGTAGCCTTCAATGATGTGGATCTGTGCTTACGTTTGCGGGAAGCGGGCTTACGGAATGTCTGGCTTCCACAAGCATTACTCTACCATCACGAATCCAAATCGCGCGGCTCCGATATACATTCTGACAAACTACGCCGATTTGCGCTGGAGCACGCCTATATGCAATGGCGTTGGGGGTTTGTGCTCCGCAACGATCCCGCCTACAACCCGAATCTCACACTGGGACGGGAAGACTTTTCCTTGGCATGGCCACCCCGGGTACGTTATCCCTGGCGTTCCGAATGCATATCCGTGGAGATCCCTTACGGTCTTGCGCACGCGCGCGCGGAACCCCTGATGTTGTCTCCGGGTAAAGAGATGTCCGGGAGTTTTATGGTGCCTGTCGGCGTCTGCGGTTCCCTGAAGGGCATAAACCTGCTGATTGGCGACGACTTCAGCGCATCGAATGGCACACTGGTTCTGCGGTTGCAGGACGCGGATCATCAAACGGCGCACGCACATACCGCCCTGAGTAGCTTTCAGGATAACGCCATGCTCCCACTGACCTTCAGTCATGGCGAAATCCTTCTGCGCGGTCAAGAGCGACTGTTCTTCCGACTACGCCTGGAAGGCGCGACCCATCCCGTGGCAATCTGGTCCTACCCGCTCGACGAGCGCTGGGGCCATCAGATATTGGGGCATGAGGACCAGGCGCTACATATCGAACTGCAGGTGACTGAGGACGATGTATGAGCCCGTGGAAGGCTGAGCAGTTTCGTCCAACCGAGAGAGAGAATACGCCACAACCAGATACCGCTATTCCGGAATGGCTGGACCGTTACCCCTGGCTGCCGATCCTTTTTCTGATTCTGCTGCCTTTTTTGGTGGAGTTACCGCTCCTTATTTTTGGATTGAGCACCAATCCGATTTGGCAGCAATCGGGTATCGTTGAAGGGGTAAAGGCTGGTTTACTGCCAGGGCTATCCTATGGCGATCCTAACGTAGGCTGGACCACCCAAGCCTTGGGACATCTGGCTGCTGAAGATTGGCTGCATGGCACAATTCCATGGTGGAATCCTTACTCCGGTATTGGGCTGCCGTTGGCGGGCGAGATGCAGCCCAATGCTTTTTTCCTGCCCTTCGTGTTCTTGCTGTTACTTCATAGTGGTGTTCTTTGGCTCAAGATCGCCATTCAGATTTTCGCCGGACTGGCTACCTTTGCGCTACTCCGCGAACTGAAACTAGGGCGTTTGGCCGCGCTGACTGGCGGGGCGCTCTACGCGCTCAACGGCACTTTTGCGTGGATGCCCGGTCCGGTAGCTGTAATCAATACGATCCCTTTTTTACCGCTACTTCTCTATGGCATAGAACGGGCGCGCAAGGAGTGCAATAGAGATGGCATCATATGGATAGCGCTTGCCATTTCCGGATCTTTGTATGCCGGGTTTCCGGAGGCTGCCTATATTAATGGATTGCTGGCGCTTGCGTGGGTCATCTATCGTTTAATTTTTGAAGATAAAAAATTCAGATACCTGATGCGAATTATGTTTGGTGGTGCTGCCGGACTTTTTTTGGCCGCCCCATTGTTGGTCGCTTTTGGTGACTACCTTCTAGAAACCAATGCTGTTTCGGCTCACGGTCTTGGTGACGCCCATCTACCCTTACAGGCTTTATCCAGCATAGTACTACCTTATGTATATGGACCAGAAGCTGATAGTTTTGGGAGCTCTTTTTTAAGCGCAATCTGGGGAAACTTGGGCGGATATGCAGGTGTTATACTTCCTCTTTTTGCCTTAATGTCCTACCAAATAAAAGAACATCGTGGTTTGATATATATACTTTCTATCTGGATTGTTGCGGCGCTAACAAAAAGTTTTGGCGTTCAACCAATCATGCTTCTAATGAATCATATTCCATTTCTCCATGATACTGCATTTTATCGGTACGCTCCACCAAGCTGGGAAATGGCGCTTATCATACTTGTTTCTATAACCATTAATACCATTCACAGACAAAAAATTAGGATATTTTTTCCTTTATTAGGAGTGTTAGCATTTTTAGTCGTGGCTGTTTCCGTGGCTTGGCCTTGGGACAGCATTTGGAATTGGGCGCATGCGCAAGCAATAAAAATAGCTTTACTGCTTGGCATAGCAATTTTTTGGGCTATATCAGGTATATTCATCACAACTCTTGCATTGTTGCGCGTCAAGAAGGAACGCCTGCGCTGGACATTGGCAACTATTTTAATTTTCGATAGCGCCATATTGTTCATGATTCCTGAGATTTCTGGGGTACACCCAGGAGAAGTCGATAAGTCGGCCATCCGTTTTTTACATTCCAATCTAGGATTGCAGCGCTTCTACACTCTAGGCTCCATCGAGCCAAATTATGCTGCTTATTTTGACATCGCCAGCATAAACCACAATTATTTGCCTATAGCCACTAATTGGGCTACCTATGTAAGGAAAAACATTTTTCCACCACTGTCAAAATCCTCCGATGTGATTTTTTGGGCGCCATGGTATGGAGGGGATACTGGAGTTGAGTCATTCATTGATCGTGTTTACAATTACGAACGACTTGGGGTCCATTATGTGGTTATCAACAAAGGTCAGTCACTCTTACCTAGCATATCTTACCCAACCGGTACGGGCGAAAATGCTCCACTAGCCCTAGAGAATGGGGGAGCGGTAACTGTAAAGATCAATGCATCAAAAGATGAAAAAAACAATACTTCCGTAACTGCAGTAAGCGTCTTCCAGGGGAACTATGGGAACACTGCCAATGGTAAGTTGACCGTAAAAGCCTGCACGAGCACCGACAATTGCGTCATGGGAAGCAGGCCACTTTCCGAATCTCAAGACAACAGCCCGTTCAGTATACCATTGGCGAAACCTCTGCAGGTAAAGGCGGGGGCACCACTCACGATTA
>JAJYPA010000114.1 GCA_021795795.1 Pseudomonadota bacterium
AGCGAACTGCAGATGCTGGGTGGCCGTGGCGGTCCCGGCGGAGGCGAAGGGCCACCCGCGGACCTGTCCTACGACTCGCCCGCATCCGGCCCGAGTGGCCGATCGACCCCGTCGTCGGCGTCGGCCCCGGGCGGCGGGGAGGACTTCGACGACGACATCCCATTTTGATGTTGACCTTAGACTAGATTTGTCAATATTAAAGTTCCAAGGCCCTGTTTCTACAGGGCCTTTTTTATTGCCGGTCTCGGTTTAGAGTGTAAAAATGTATTGACTCGTTTGGTATAAAAGCGTACCTTGTCAAAAGTGTATAGTTTCGCGGAGTTCGCGTGGCTAAAGTGTACGGGGTAAGTCGTTTCGTCATGGACAGTGGAGAGCGCTACTGTTTGGTGGTGGATCGCTCAACGTGCCTTCCTCTTTACTACCCCAACCTCTACCTTACGACCCAGCTTCGCAATAAGAGTGATGCTTTCGCAACGATAGAGGCTGAAGCAAGCCATTTGGTGGTGTTCCTCCGCTTTCTTGATCAGCGACGAATCGATCTTGAGGCGCGCCTTATAAAGAGGCAATTCCTCAGAGACTTTGAGATCGATGCCTTACGCGACTTTGCTCAACGGAAACTGCGTAAGTTTTCTGCTGATGTCTCTCACGGCTCCGCGTCTCATCTTGATGAACCGAAGGAACTAACCGAAATCGTTAGTAACGGCACGCAGTATGTTCGCCTGACAGCGATAGCCAATTACCTAGGTTGGTTTGCAAGGCACCTCCTCGATAAGGCGGAGCAGGGCATCGTGGAACAAATCGGTATGATGTGTGGGCAGATCAAGGCGCGCCGCCCAGGGAAAAGGGGAAGGAATGACGATAGGCGCGATAAATCATTGAGTGACGAGCAATTGGATGCGTTATTCGAGGTGATCCGGCCGGGTTCTGACCTCAATCCGTTTACCGCGTCAGTCCAGAAACGGAATCGGTTGATGATTCTTTTGTTGTTCCACCTCGGGATCCGCCGTGGGGAATTGTTAAACATCCGTATTCGAGATATCGATTTCAGTAGGAACCAACTCAAGATCGTAAGAAGAGCCGACGAAAAGGACGACACTAGAACCAACCAACCGAATGCGAAAACGCTGGGACGCCTGTTGCCTTTGGGCGATACCCTCGCCAAAGAGCTGCATGACTACATCACTCAGGATCGTCGCAAGATTCGCAATGCCAATCGAAATGATTTCTTGATTGTTACTCACAAGGAAGCGCCGACCCAGGGGCAGGCAATTTCCAAGGCTGGCTACCATAAGGTTGTCGCTGTTGTGCGGGCCGTATCTCCCCAGATCTATGCGATGTCGGGCCATATGCTGCGCCATACATGGAACCGGCGGTTTTCGGAGAGGATGGACAGCATGGATTCACCTCTCTCGGAAGCCCGCCAAGAGCAGCTCCGCTCATTCCTGATGGGATGGAAAGAGGGTTCTGGTACGGCCGCGATCTATAACCGCCGGTTTGTGGAGAAAAAAGGACAGGAGGCCTCCCTGAAAATGCAGAAGAGCAGCGGGACTCGCGTTCCCAGGAATTTCGTCAATGGTGGTTAAATCGACTGCCCTTCCTGCCGTTACTTCAACGCGAATCCAGGCGAAAGCGGTAGGCTATTCATTTGCGTTGCTTGATGATAAGTGGGTGCTCGATAAAAACAATACGGTTATTGTTGGGCAAGTCGCCGCTCTCCTGTCGGAACCGACTAGAACTGGTTTCTGTCATGCGCTCGCGTTCTATGCTCGTGAACTATCGGCGGCTCACTCCAGAAATGTCGCGATGTATTTGCAGCACTTGCTGGTCTCAACCGGAGCAGACGAGATCAACGACACTGTTTTGATTAATTATCGATCGAAATTGACCCCTGCGACGGAACACTATCTCGGGACCATTCGAGGTTTTCTAAGGCGCTGGCATCAGCTTGGTTATCCCGGCGTTAGCAAGGACGTGATTCGACTCCTCGATGGATGGACACTAAAAGGAAATCGCAAAGGCGACGCGGTAAAGCGCAAAGATCCCGAAGAGGGACCGCTGACGGACAATGAGTTGCAAGCCTTCAATGAAGGGGTGGTGCGGGCCTACGAGCGCAACCTTGTATCGCTCTCGGAACTGGCGATGTGCTTGGTCACGAGCAACACCGGGCGTCGTCCCGTTCAGATCTCTCACCTTCGGGCCGTAGACGTTCTGTGCGGGAAAAACGCCAAGGGTGAGCCCTTCTATCTCTTAAACATCCCTCGTGGGAAGCAGGGAAACGGGTTCCGCGCCAGCTTCAAACCGTTCGCCATGACAGAGGAGTTGTGGGCTATTTTGTCCGCCCAAGCGAAGCGTTCAATTAGGCAAGTTGAGACCCATTGTGGATTCGAGTTGGAGGCGATCGACCGCCAGCAGGTTCCTTTATTCCCCGATCTAGACGTATTGGCGTCAGTGGCATCTCTTCATGAGTATCGCCAACTACTCAAAACGGACAAGCTCCACATTGCCGCCGCTGAAGTTACCGATATCCTGCAATTCGTCGTCGATGCCGCGGATATTTATTCTGAGCGAACCGGTGAGGCGCTGCGCGTAAATGCGCGGCGCTTCCGCTACACGACCGGCACACGGGCCGCCCGCGAGGGGTTCGGTGAACTCGTTATCGCTGAACTCCTGGACCATTCGGACACCCAGAACGCGGGGGTTTACATCAAAAATATCCCCGAGCACGTTAAGCGCCTGGATGAAGCGGTCGGTTTCCAGCTTGCCCCATACGCGCAAGCATTCGCGGGTGTTTTGGTTGATTGCGAGAAGGATGCTAAGCGTGGCGACGATCCAACCAGTCGTATCCGTACCGAGGAAGGCCAGGGGATCGGCACCTGTGGAGAGTTCGGTTTCTGTAATGCCAACGTCCCTATCCCATGTTATACCTGCATGCATTTTCAACCCTGGCTGGAGGGGCCCCACGCAGAGGTCTATCGCTACCTGCTCTCTGAGCGAGACAGATTGATAGATGTTACGGGGGACCTTCAGGTAGCTGCTGTGCTAGATCGTAGCATCCTGGCCGTTGCGGAGGTTATTCAGCGGTGTGAAGAGCGCCGCCAAGAGTTGACCCAACGGGGAGGCGCTTGTGGCGGCTGAGATATTTCAGTTTAAGCCGAAAGAGGCGTTGTCGGCAGCAGAGAACCTGAAGGCCTTTATTGCAAAGTGTCGCGACGACCTGACGGTGTTCGGCGCCGATCTCGATTGGGGGGCGATGATTTGGCCGAAGGTCACTGTCTTTGCCAAACTGGGCGTGACGACCCGCAAGCCCAGCTCAGAGCAGGAAATGGACCTAGTATTCACTGATTTTGCAAAGGCCTACTTTCGATATCAGCAAGGTCACAAGCCAACCGGAACAAAGAACGAATCCCAGGCATTGCGAGCCATCGAGGCGGCGCTTCTCCAGGTCACGGGAGCCGCTGACATCGGGAATCTTTCGATAGCGGTGCTCGACGAGGCCGCCGTTCTGGCCAGACAACACTACTCACCAGGGGCGGCTTACCACTGCGGGCGGGAGATTGAGCGTCTTGCCGTCTTCGTCACCGAGCATAAGCTCGTAGCCGCGGGCGTTCATAGCTGGCGATCCCCAATCAGGCGTGTGGCCGACAAGAATAAAACGGGAAAAGAGGGTAAGGCCGAGAGAGAGAAAAAGCTCCCGAACGAAATCGCACTGAACGCGCTTGCCGAGATCTTCGCCAACAACCCCTCCAGTGGGCGTGACATCTTTACCACATCTGTGTTCGCGATGTTGATGTCGGCCCCCTCACGCATTTCTGAGGTGCTGGCGCTGCCCGTGGATTGTGAAGTCACCGAACGAGATCGCGAAGGGATCAAGCGTTACGGATGGCGTTTTTTCGCCGGTAAAGGGTTTGAGGGCGACATAAAGTGGATACCTACCACCATGTTCCCGGTCGCAAAGGAGGCTGTACGACGACTGACTAATCTTTCGGACAATGCGAGACGGCTTGCCAAGTGGATTGAGGAGAATCCCTCGAGATTCTATCGGCACCACGAGTGCCCCAAAGTCGCTGATGATGCCCCACTGACGATGGAACAAGCCTGCAAAGCGCTTGGCCTTGCCCATGGCAATAAGCGCGCGTGCTATAGCTTGCTCAATGCCCGGAACTTGGCTCCAGAGGACGGCGCACACACCCTGAACAGCTTGTGGCAACATGCCTTGAGCCGCCTTCCGGAAAACTTCCCGTGGTTTGATGAGGAGAAGGGCATCAAATATAGCAACGCGCTACTTGCGCTCAACAAGAACCAGTTCCATGGGAACCGAGGGTGCCTACCGGTTGAGTTGCATAAGCCAACCGCCAACTTCTTTAACAATGACCTCTCTCCACGCACGTCATTGGATAGCGATAGCCACCGCAGCATATTCGATCGCCACGGTTACCGGTCCGAGACAGGCAGTCGTCTCAAATTAACTTCTCATCAGGCCCGGCACCTGCTGAATACCATCGCCCAGCGGGGCGGCTTGTCTAATCTCGAAATCGCTAAGTGGTCTGGACGCGCGGACGCTAAGCAGAATCGCATATACAACCATATGAGCGAGTACGAGTTGGTCGGCATGGCTGAAAGCGTGGACCCCTCAAAGGCGCTTTTCGGGCCCGCCGGAAAGGTCGCTGAGCATCTCCCCGTATCCACGCAGGAATTCAATACTCTGGAGCATGGGGCAGCGCACGTTACCGAATTCGGGTATTGCGTCCATGACTACACGATGAGTCCCTGTGAGAAGTACCGAGACTGCCTGAACTGCACAGAACAGGTCTGCGTGAAGGGCAATGAGGACAACCTCGCACATATAAAGGCCCGCCTGCAAAGAACAGAACGCCTCTACAGTCTTTCTAAGGAGGCGGTCGAGCGTGGCGACATGGGGGCCGATCGTTGGTATCAGTACCACGAAAAGACAGTGATTAGGCTAAGAGAGTTGGCGTCTCTTTTGGAGAGTCCTGACATAGAGGACGGTGCGCAAATCAAGCTTCGAGGAAACGACTTCAGTCAACTCCGCCGCGTTGCAAAAAGGAAGTCGCTCGAGACCTTTGACAGCAAGAGCGAAGGGATGGCAGCCCTTGAGGACCTGAGCAGAATGCTAGGTGGCGAGAATGGCTAAACATCTAAATCAACGCGACATGGAGGCAATCGTTAGTCTTATTCATGGCTGGAGCGATACGAAGCTGACTTGGGACGCCATTTGTGAGGCCGCGGAACCGCTGGTGGGGAAGAGGCCTACGAGGCAATCCTTGAATGCCCACAAGTCTATCGTGACCGCCTATAGCGTCGTAAAGAAGGGATTACGAGAGGTTGGCCCTAAGAACCCGCGCCCTGGTAGTATCAAGACGGCGGCCGCACGCATAGCGAAGCTAGAACGAGAGCTTGAACAAGCGAAAGAGGAAAACCGGTTGCTTAAGCAGCAGTTTGTGATTTGGCAGTATAATGTGTACAAGCACGGCCTGAACGAATATCAACTTAACGAGCCTTTGCCCAAGATTGACCGTGAACGATCTGATGGCGCAATGAAATAAACAATTGCCAATATCTGAATGTAAGCAACGAGACGGTCTGTAAGTGGAGGGAGCAACGGGCCATGCCAGACCGACCGTGTCGGCCGTTGCTGAATGTTTAAACAAGACAAAGTGGACGAGTGGGTCCGCTCCGGCGTGCATCTGATAAGTCGATAAGCCGGATACTGAGCAGCAAGGAGCGACCATGGCCGAACTGATCCACGACAAGATAAAACGATCTCTTCAGGCAGCCGAAGGGTTATACCACCGCCTAGTGCTGCTGGTGGGTGAGACTGGTTGCGGCAAGACCCGCGTCCTTCGGAATATTGCCGCGGAATTAGGCGCCTCCGTTGTCAACGTGAACCTAGTGCTCTCAGGCGAGCTACTAGAAATGACGGCCAAACAGCGGTCGCTTCGGTTGCCTGGCATCCTCGACCATGTCGCGGGCCAGGCTCAGGCACCGGTGGTACTGGATAATCTCGAGATCCTCTTCGATAAGGATCTCCAGCAGGACCCTTTGCGCTTGCTGCTGGGCATTTCGAGGAACCGGGCCGTGTTGGCTTCGTGGAGCGGAACCGTGAATTCTGGGAGGCTTTTGTACGCCGAAACCGGGCATCCCGAGTACCGCAGCTATGATCCGGGCGATGCGCTAATTGTGGGCATGGATGGCACGGCCACGGTCGATTCAGCAAAAAACAATAGAGAGGCAGGAGAAGCGTGAGATACGGAGACCTTATCCAATTCGACCCGATTGAGTCGGTCGTTCAGTTGCGTGACGCGGACAAATCGAGCGGCGCGCAACACCTGGTGAGCACCTATGTCATTTCCGATGAAATGGCCGAACGGCTCACGCAGCTTGTCATTCCTCAGATGCAGTTCGACCAGCCGGTCGACAACAAAGGCCTGCTGGTCGTCGGTAATTACGGCACAGGTAAGTCGCACTTGATGTCGGTGGTCTCTAGCCTTGCCGCAGACGCCTCCCTGCTGGAAGGGCTAAAGAACGATAGTGTCCGCGACGCAGCTGCTCAGATCGCCGGTCGCTTCAAGGTTATCCGTACCGAAATCGGAGCCACCACAATGTCCCTGCGCGACATCCTGGTGGCCGAACTGGAAGAGAATCTCGAAAAACTCGGCGTAGAATATGTCTTTCCCGAGGCGGGCACCATCTCCAGCCACAAACGGGCCTTCGAAGACATGATGGCGAAGTTCGGCGAGGAGTTTCCCGAACACGGCCTGCTGCTGGTAGTCGACGAGCTGCTCGATTTCCTGCGCACCCGCAAGGACCAGGAGCTGATCCTCGACCTCAATTTCCTGCGCGAGGTTGGCGAGGTCTGCAAGGATTTGCGCTTTCGCTTCATGGCCGGTGTCCAGGAAGCTATTTTCGACAGCCCGCGCTTCGCCTTTGTCGCCGACAGCATCCGCCGGGTGAAGGACCGCTTCGAGCAGATCCTCATTGCCCGCAGCGACGTGAAATTCGTCGTAGCCGAGCGTCTACTCAAGAAAACGGCTGAGCAGCAGGCCAAAATTCGTGACTACCTGACCCCGTTTGCCAAATATTACGGTGGCATGAACGAGCGCATGGACGAGTTTGTCCGGCTCTTCCCTGTGCATCCCGACTATATTGACACCTTCGAGCGGGTCACCGTGGTGGAAAAGCGTGAGGTGCTCAAGACCTTGTCCATGGGCATGAAAGGCATCTTGAGCAAGGACGTGCCGCAGGACGAACCAGGTCTGATCGCCTTCGACAGCTACTGGAGCACGCTCAAGCAGAACGCCTCCTTCCGCGCCATTCCCGAGATCCGGGCGGTCATCGATTGCAGCCAGGTACTGGAGTCCCGCATCGAAAATGCCATCACCCGCAAGCAATACAAGCCGATGGCGCTGCGCCTGATCCATGCGTTGTCCGTTCATCGCCTCACCACTGGCGACATCTATGCGCCCATGGGCGCGTCCGCCGAGGAACTGCGCGACCGCCTTTGCCTGTTCGATCCGCTAATCGCTGAGCTGGGCAGCGACGAACCCGACAAAGACCTCCAGACGCATGTGGAAACGGTCCTGCGCGAGATCCACAAAACAGTCAGCGGCCAGTTCATCTCCTTCAATGCCGACAACCGCCAGTTCTACCTCGATCTGAAGAAGACCGACGACTTCGATGCCCTGATCGACAAGCGGGCCGAAAGCCTGGGCCAAGCTCAACTCGACCGTTTCTATTACGAGGCGCTCAAGCGGGTCATGGAATGCCAGGACGCTACGTACGTGACCGGCTACAAGATCTGGCAGCACGAACTGGTCTGGCAGGAGCATAAGGCCGCCCGCTCCGGCTACCTCTTTTTCGGCGCTCCCAACGAGCGCTCCACCGCTGTGCCGCAACGGGACTTTTACCTCTACTTCATCCAGCCCAACGATCCGCCGCGCTTCAAGGACGACAAGGTCAACGACGAGATCTTCTTCCGCCTGAAAGGCACCGACGAGGAATTCCAGACTGCGCTGAAGAGCTATGCGGCCGCCCTGGACCTTGCAGCCACCTCATCGGGCCATGCCAAGGCCACTTATGAATCGAAGGCCAACGGTTTCCTGAAGAAACTGGTCCAGTGGCTGCAGAAGTACATGAGCGATGCCTTCGAGGTCACCTATCAGGGCCGCGCCAAGTCCGTGACCGAATGGGCCAAGGGTAAATCAATCCGCGACCTGTCCGGTCTGTCGTCCCACGAGACCATTAACTTCCGCGATCTGGTCAACACCATTGCCGGTGTCTGCTTGGCCCCGAACTTCGACAACCAGGCTCCGGACTATCCGTTCTTCTCGGTGCTGATTACGGGCAACAACCGCGCCCAGGCCGCGCAGGACGCCCTGCGGGCCATCGCCGGGCAGAACCGCACCAAGCAGGCCACGGCCGTGCTGGATGCCCTGGAGCTGCTCGACGGAGAGAAGATCGACCCTTACAAGTCGAAGTACACCAAGTTCATCCTCGATGCCATCAAGGCCAAGGGGCACGGCCAGGTGGTCAACCGCAGCGAGATCATCCAGGATGACCACGGGCTGGAATACATGAACCCGGGCGGTTCGCGTCTGGAGCCGGAATGGGTGAGCGTCCTAGTGGCGGCGCTGGTCTACTCCGGCGACGTCGTGCTCTCCATCCCGGGCAAAAAATTCGACGCCACCGGGTTGCAGCAACTGGCCGCGACTGGCATGGATGAGCTGGTCCGCTTCAAGCACCTGGAACAGCCCAAGGAATGGAACCTGCCCGCGCTCAAGGCGCTGTTCGAACTCCTCGGCATGACGCCGGGCATGGCCCAGCTTGTCACCCAGGGCAAGGATGAGCCGGTGCAGAACCTGCAGCAGGCGGTGGGCAAGATCGTCAAGCGCATCGTCATGACCCAGCAGACCTTGCGTGAAGGACTCTCCTTCTGGGGTCTGGATCTGCTCGCGGGCACCGATCTGGCTAGCGAGGCCAGCGGACTGGACGAGGCCAAAGGCTTCTTTGAATCGCTTCAGGCCTATTCCTCGCCGGGTAAGCTGAAAAACTTCCGCTATAGCGCTCCCGAAGTACTGGCCCACGAAAAAGCCGTGAAGGCGCTCGATGAGCTGGACGCCCTGCGCGAGTTCATTATGGATCACGGCCCGACCGCGTCCTGGCTTTCCACCGCCGAAGCGGTGTTGCCCGCCGACCATGACTGGGTGGACCGTATGAAGACCTCCCGGCAGGATGTGCTGGATGCCCTCAAACAGGCCGATCTGACCGAGCTGGCCAGCCAGTCCCAGAGCATCGGGGCCAAGCTGCAAAAGCTGAAGAAGGAGTGCACCGTCGCCTATATCGGCCTGCACACTAAGGCCCGGCTGGGCGTGAACGACGACAAGCGCAAGGCGGGCCTGCTTAACGATCAGCGGCTGCAAACCCTGCTCAAACTGGCTGGTATCGATCTGATGCCCCGGCAGCAGCTCACCGATTACCAGAACCGCTTAGCTGGACTGAAGAGCTGCTTCGCCCTGACCGAGCAAAACTTCGACGCCTCGCCCATCTGCCCGCATTGCGGGTTCCGGCCTTCGGTGGAAACCGGTGCGGCGGCAGGCTCGCAGATGATCGACCAAATGGACGCCCAGCTCGACGCTATGGTGGCGGCTTGGATCTCCACCATCCTCCGCAACCTGGAGGACCCGATCACCCAGGCCAACATGGATCTTTTGAAGGTTGACGACCGCGACCCACTGGAGACCTTTATCAAGTCGAAGGAACTTCCAGTGCCGCTGGACAGCAACTTCGTTCACGCCCTGAAGGAAGTGCTCTCCGGCCTGGTCAAGGTCACCGTCAAGGCGCAGGAGCTGCAACAGGCCCTGCAGGTCACCGACGGCCCGGCCACCCCGGTGGAGATGAAGAAACGCTTTGAGGAGTACATCGATCAGCTCACCAAGGGCAAGGACCCGGCCAAGGTGCGGATCGTCTTGGAATAAGAGTGACTAAGCAAGTGCCCAACTTCGCCGAGCTTAGCCACCCACAAAGTGATCAAGCTGAGAACCCAGACGGAAGCCAAGGATTATGAAGATGAAAGAAAACAGTTTGTTCGACTCGCTGCTTGAAGAGCCGCAGAAGCCTTCCGGCCCGGTGACTTGTCTCGGCATGACGTTCGAGAACGACGAGGCCCGCCGCGCCCACTTTACCGAGGAGCTGCGCAAGAAGCTGCAGGACCCGGAGTTCCGCAAGATCGACGGCTTTCCTATCGGTAGCGACGAGGACATCCTGAACCTGAGCGATCCGCCGTATTACACAGCCTGCCCGAACCCATGGATTGCCGACTTCATCGCCGAGTGGGAGGCGCAAAAGCCGGAACAGCCGGAAGGCTACCACTACCACCGGGAACCCTTTGCCTTTGATGTAAGTGAGGGCAAGAACGACCCAATCTACAACGCGCACTCTTACCACACAAAGGTGCCGCACAAGGCCATCATGCGTTACATCCTCCATTACACGCAGCCGGGGGATATTGTGTTCGACGGCTTCTGTGGAACTGGCATGACGGGCGTGGCCGCGCAGATGTGTGGTGATCGCAAGGCCGTCATGTCTCTTGGCTACCAGATGAAGCCCGACGGCACCATTTTGCAGGAAGAGATGGATGAAGATGGGAAAAAGGTTTGGCGGCCATTTTCAAAACTGGGCGTCCGCAGAGCGATTCTCAATGATCTGTCTCCAGCAGCGACGTTTATCTCGTACAACTACAACACGCCAGTGAGTCCTCTTCTCTTCGAAAATGAGGCTAATCGAATTCTCAAGGTGGTTGAAGATGAATGCGGTTGGATGTACGAAACTAAACATTCTGACGGCCGAACTGGCAAGATCAATTACACGGTTTGGTCGGATGTATTTATCTGTCCGGAGTGCGCTGGCGAAGTGGTCTTTTGGGACGAAGCAGTCGACGCCGAAAATGGGAAAGTTCACGATGATTTTCCATGCCAAAACTGTGCGGCATCACTTTCAAAGCGAACGATGGAACGTGCGTGGATCAATGTTTTCGACCCTGCGTTAAAAGAATCAGTTGTTCAAGCGAAACAAGTACCGGTTCAGATCAACTATTCAGTACCTGGAACTACTCGACGACACGAGAAGAAGCCAGATCAAAAAGACTATGACTTGATCGCGAGGATCAACAACGAACCCATCCCTCACTGGTTTCCATCAGACAAAGTGCCGAAGGGCGATAAAACCTCTGATCCGTTTCGAGTTGGTGTAACCCACGCACACCACTTTTACTCAAAGAGAAATCTTCGAGTTCTTTCTACGCTACGGCACCATCTAAAACAATCCCCGATGGAAAGTCAGCTCTTGTGTCTTGTTGGAGACCAGCTTCCCAGGGCAAGCAAAATGCACAAAATTGCTGTTAGCCGACTAAATACACATTTATCAAAGACAGCTGGCGTTTTGGCAGGAACCCTATATATTCCGTCGAATCAAATCGAATACAACATAAATTTAATGATTGGTTTCAGGATTAAGGACGTAGCCTCGTATCAGGCAAAAAGAGATCAGGAGACCAGACAAATCGTATTTACTGGATCAACTGAAGCCACAAGAATACCTGACGAAAGCCTCGATTACTTCTTTTTTGATCCACCATTCGGCTCTAACCTAATGTATTCTGAACTCAATTTTCTTTGGGAGACATGGCTTGGCGTTCTTACAAATAAAATACCGGAAGCCATTGAAAATCGGTCTCAGAAAAAAGGTCTTGACGATTATCGTGCGCTAATGACTCGCTGCTTTAGCGAGGCATATCGCGCTCTCAAGCCAGGTCGCTGGATGACGGTTGAGTTTTCGAATACCAAAGCCTCTGTCTGGAACAGCATCCAAACATCAATAAGAGAAGCAGGTTTTATAGTCGCCAATGTATCCGCTTTGGATAAAAAGCAGGGTACTTTTAACGCTGTCACAAACACGACGTCTGTTAAACAAGACCTTGTTATAACAGCATATAAGCCGAATGGCGGTTTCGAGGAGCGCTTCCAGAAAGAAGCGCAAACCGAAGAAGGCGTGTGGGATTTTGTCCGAACCCACCTAAAGTATCTGCCAGTCACCAAGCGCCAGGGGCCACTAATGCTTTTTGTCCCCGAGCGTGACCCTCGCATCCTGTTCGACCAGATGATCGCATTCTATGTCCGCAAGGGCTACCCCGTGCCGATCTCCAGCCAGGAGTTCCAGGTCGGACTATCGCAGCGCTTCATTGAGCGTGACAGCATGTATTTCCTGCCGGATCAGGTGGCCGAATACGACCGCAAGAAGATGACCTCCGGTGCCCCACAACAGCTATCGATGTTCGTCTCTGACGAGGCATCTGCGATCCAGTGGCTCCGCCAGCTCATCAAGGAAAAGCCACAGACCTTCTCCGACATCAATCCGCAGTTCATGCAGCAGCTCGGCGGCTGGAGCAAGAACGAGGCCCAGCTCGACCTGCGCGAACTGCTGAACCAGAACTTCCTTTGCTATGACAGCAAAGGCTCCGTGCCCGAGCAGATCCACGCTTATCTCTCCACCAACTGGAAAGAGCTGCGCAATCTGCCCAAGGATGACCCGACCCTGGTCGCCAAGGCCCGAGATCGCTGGTATGTGCCCGATCCCAATAAGGCGGACGACCTGGAGAAACTGCGCGAAAAGGCGCTGCTTAAGGAGTTCGAGGAGTACAAAGGGGTCAAGAAGAAACTCAAAGTCTTCCGTCTGGAGGCCGTTCGCGCCGGATTCAAGAAGGCGTGGCAGGAGCGCGACTACGCCGTCATCGTCGCCGTGGCCGATAAGATCCCCAACAACGTCCTGGAAGAAGATCCCAAACTTCTTATGTGGTACGACGAGGCAGTGACCAGAATGGGAGGGGAATAGCCCATGATTACCAAATGGAAGGTCTTCAACTTTAAATCGATTCGTCAGGAGACCGAGCTGGACCTCGGCCCGCTTACGATCTTCGCTGGTGCAAACAGCAGCGGGAAGAGCACATTCATCCAATCCATCCTTCTCGTTGCGCAGACTTTGGCCCATAAAGTCGGATCACGGTCTGTCGTATTGAATGGTGCTCTCACCAGCCTGGGCCAGTTTGACGATCTGAAGTCCAATGGCGGTGAGTCGGACCAAGTCACCATCAAATGTACCTATCGACCACTGCCGGATCAGGATGCCGCAATAGGCAGCCGGTCTCAGTTCACGCCCCGGAGTGCTACTTACTATGGGCCGCGCCCCAATCAATTTCAGGAAATCGCTTGTGAGATTTCGTTCGACACTGATGCTTCGAGCTCCCAGCGTGATTTGTTCCAAATCCAGCCTCGGCTTTTTGCCACTCAGTTGTCCTGCATATCCAGAGACGAGGACAACGTGGATCAAAAAGCGGGTATATCGATTCTTCATTCCACCAAGGCCATCTCTGAGATTGAAGGCGCTGACGGCGCCAGTGAAATTGACGATCAGCTACGCGCCAGTTTGGCTTACGCTGTTGAACTAGATGAAGGCTCCATGGCTGAGGTGAAGGATAACTTTCGCTCGGCCAAGCCAATCGGCTGCATGCTGCGACACTTCCTTCCCGAGAGAGTTGTTTACGCCATCGATACTATCGAAGAGGACGCCAACGCCATTGCCATTGCTCTCCAGGATGATGGCCGTCGTGCCATGGGCTTACGGCGCACCAGGGGAAGGGAGATTCTTCTTTCCAATGAAATCATTACGGTCTTGCGCGAAGTCCTTGAAGGCACGATTGATTTCGACCACAATTTCAATGACAAGTATCGGCAAGAGTCACTTTTTGGTACTGAGTCCGAGACACTTACATTGCGGGCTTGGTATGAACGGCTGCACAGCCTCCCACGCCATGAGCGCCTGAAGGTTCAGCAGGTCCTGCGTGAGCGTGAGGACCTATTTGAACGCATTCATTCGGCCATAAAGGGCTCTGTTGCCCAAGGGCCAGAATCACATGCATTCGTCCCACTGAGACCACCTCGTTTGATAGCCGAGGCCACCTGGTATTTGGACAATTTCTTTGCCTCGTCTTTGAAATACCTTGGCCCATTAAGGGATGCTCCCAAGCCGCTGTACCCGCTTGCGCCAGCAGCCGATCCATATGATGTAGGTTTGCGTGGAGAACACACTGCTTTCATTCTTGAACTGCATAAAAACAAGAAGATCCGCTACATCCCGTCAACAAATTTCAAAGACTCAGCAATCGACCGCAAAACAGTTACCCGGACACTCGAAGCAGGGGTTATCGATTGGCTCCAATATCTGGGAGTTGCCAGCTCTGTCAAAAGCCAAGATCGGGGGAAATTGGGGCACGAGCTGAAGGTGGGGCTTTCCAATTCGGCTAGCACGTATGACCTCACGCATGTGGGCGTAGGCGTCAGCCAGGTTCTGCCAATTCTTGTCATGTGCCTTCTAGCTGACACGGACTCTACACTCGTGTTTGAACAGCCGGAGCTGCACCTTCATCCGAAAGTTCAGACACTGCTCGGCGATTTTTTCCTTTCGATGGCGCTATGCAACAAGCAATGCATTGTTGAAACCCACAGCGAGTATTTCATCGACCGCCTTCGCTTCCGAATTGCAGCGGCAACACCCGAGAAGGAGCTGAACACTCAGACCAAGATCTACTTCGTGGAAAAGCCGTCGCAGGCCTCGGCTTTCCGAGAGGTAGTGATTAACCAGTACGGAGCTATCTCAGATTGGCCGGAAGGATTCTTTGATCAGTCCCAACAGCAGGCCGAGGAAATCCTGAGAGCTGCGGCGATGAAGCGCAAAGCAAGCCGGGGGAATAAAGATGCGTAGCCTGTCCAGCGTAACAATTGACGCAGGCGTCCTCGCTGTTCCCCATGTCGGTTGTGCCAAGGATGATGCTTTCCAGTACGTGGACACGCTACTGGACTGGAGCAAGTTGCTTGATGAGCCCTGGGTCGCCATTTACATGAGCGAGCGGGCTTCTGAGTCTCTTATTGCCGATGGGTTGTACCCACTAAGGGAACAACTCAGAGAACTTTTTAATGCCCACAGTATAAAAGAATACGACGTCAATACGGTTGCGATAATTGCCAACAAGCTTCTAGGGATCACACCATCCTTTGAAACCTACTATCGGGTCAAGGATGTCTTGTCAGAAGATCTGGAAACAGATCCGAATGTTATTCGGCTGACAACACGTGACGGGCTTCAGTCCGATCTTGCGCGATGCGTCACGTTGATCGCCGTCCTGCGCAAGCACTGCCCCCAACCTCTTGGAGGCCATTCGCTCATTTTGAGAGAAGCGCCCAAACAGGTAATCCAGGTAAGAGCCCATATTCATGATCTTGAGCATTCCAGAGACGATATTCCTGCCTTGCCGTGCCCGCCCGAGTTCTTTGAAGGCGATGTGTTGGTTTGTGACGATTTTCGAGGGCTGATCGATTGTCTCGATGAGTCCGCCATTCTGGTTGGCGCGTCTGACGACCTTGGAATTGAACTCGCCGTCCGAATCGCTCTGTTTAAAAATGCGATTGCGCAAGGTGATTCCTCTGACTGGAGCGGCGTGATTGTTCCAGTCATTGGGTCCAGATTCCGGGAGTTGTGCCAGCAGGTTTGCGCTGACCAAGGAGACTCCGTGCCACCCAAGATTCTCCGATCAATCGTTGAGACCATTAAAGGGCACAACCTTCCAGCCGTACACGCGCTGCGGACAGGGCCAGGCGGAAATGATCCGCAAAGAATGCGTGGTTCTGATAAAGCGCAGCGTCGAGATATCGATAGGGAATTCCATCTGCATTACTGGGAGTGCGCCGACGGGACAGTCGAGTTGGCGTCCGTTGTCTATCACAACGAGTTTTCAATTCCGGGATGATGCCGATGCAGGATGATTGGCAATACGACACCGTTCATAACGGCGCCTGCAAGATCATAGAAGAGAAGACCTTGTGGGGGCAGACGGTGTGCCGTGTCTGGTTGCCGAACCAGGACGCGGTGGTGCGCGTGCCCCGCTCCGCTTTGCGGCCGCTGAGTGCCGATCTACAGCCGGAGATCGAGGCCGGACGCATTGCCTATGTGGCCGCCGCAGCCAAGGTGGCCGAGGTGCTTGAAGCCTCCACCTGCGCCACCGAGGGCCATGTATTGCTGGCTCCCATGGAGTCTAACGTCATTCCGCTGCCGCACCAGATCCACGCGTTGTCCCGGGCCATCTCCGGCGACCGCGTGCGCTACCTGCTGGCCGACGAGGTGGGTCTCGGCAAGACCATCGAGGCCGGACTTGTCATGCGCGAACTCAAGCTGCGCGGACTGGTGCGCCGAACCCTGGTTGTCTCTCCCAAAGGGATCGCCACCCAGTGGGTGGCGGAGATGCAGACCCACTTTAACGAACAGTTCCAACTTGTGCTGGGTGACGACATCGGCACATTGCAACGCCTGGCTCCAGGGGCGGATCGCCGGAGCTCAGCCTGGTCGATGTTCGATCAGGTCATCGTCTCCCTGGATTCGGTCAAACCCATGGACAAGCGGCGCGGCTGGACCGCTGGGCGCGTCGCCGAATACAATTGCAGCCGGTTCGAGGATCTGATTACCGCTGGTTGGGATCTGGTGATTGTGGACGAAGCACATCGGCTGGGCGGCAGCACCGACCAGGTCGCTCGCTACAAGCTCGGCAAGGGGCTGGCGGAGGCCGCGCCCTATGTGCTGCTCCTTTCGGCTACACCCCACCAGGGGAAGACTGATGCCTTCCACCGCCTGATGAACCTGCTGGATGACGATGCCTTTCCGGATATGGACAGCGTCTCCCGCGACCGGGTGGCCCCGTATGTCATCCGTACCGAGAAGCGGAAGGCCATCGATGCCGATGGCAAGCCGCTCTTTAAACCCCGGCGCACGCAGATGGCCCCGGTGGCCTGGGAAAGCCGTCACCACTTGCAGCAGCTTCTCTACGAGGCGGTGACCGATTATGTCCGCGAGGGCTACAACCAGGCCCTGCGCGAGAAGAAACGCCATATCGGCTTTCTGATGGTCCTGATGCAGCGCCTGGTTGTCTCCAGCACCCGGGCGATTCGCACCACGTTGGAGCGACGACTTGCTGTGCTCAAGGATGGCGAGCAACAGGCCAACCTGCGCCTGACAGAGTTTGAGGACGGCGGGGATGGCTCTGAAAATTTCGACGAGCTCTACGACATGGACGGACAGGAGCTGCTCGATGAGCTGCTGAAATCCCATGTGTCGGCTCTGCAGAGCGAAGGCAGCCATGTGGAGACCCTGCTGGATGCGGCGGTTCGCTGCGAACAAGCTGGACCGGATGCCAAGGCTGAGGCGCTGATCGAGCGGATCTACAAGCTGCAAGCCGAGGAAAACGAACCGGATCTGAAGGTGCTGATCTTCACGGAGTTCGTTCCCACCCAACAGATGTTGAAGGAATTTCTGGAGGCGCGGGGAATCTCGGTGGTCACCCTGAACGGCTCCATGGACATGGAGGAACGTGGGGCAGCCCAGGATGCCTTCCGCAAATCGCACCGCGTGCTGGTTTCCACCGATGCGGGCGGAGAGGGTCTGAACCTGCAGTTCGCCCATATCATCATCAACTACGACATCCCCTGGAATCCCATGCGGCTGGAACAGCGTATCGGTCGCGTAGACCGTATCGGCCAGCCAAAAACCGTACAGGCGATCAATTTCGTGTTTGAGGATTCGGTCGAGTTCCGGGTCCGCGAGGTGCTGGAACAGAAGCTGTCAGTGATCTTCGATGAGTTCGGCATCGACAAGACCGGCGACGTGCTCGACTCGGCCCAGGCCGGTGAGTTGTTCGAGGATGTGTTCGCCTCGGCCATCCTTAACGCTGACAGCATCGAGACCTCCGTCGATCACACGGTGGCCAGGATTCGCAATGAGATTCAGCGGGTGCGCGAGTCCTCCGCCATCTATGGCATCTCCGAAGAGCCGGATGTGCAAACCGCTGAGCGTCTACGCTCCCACCCTCTGCCCCACTGGGTGGAACGGATGACAGTCGGTTACCTCAACTCTCATGGCGGTGTGGCTAGTCGTAAGCGCTCCTGGTGGGATCTGAATTGGCCCGATGGCCAGGAACACCGCAAAGCTGTGTTCAACGCCCGGGAAGCGGATCGCCTGACCGATGCAACCTTGCTCAATCTTGAAAACAGCCGCGTCCGTGGGCTGGCCTTGAACCTGCCGCAAATCGCGGCTGGTCAGCCATTGCCGTGCGTAAGCGTGAGCGGGCTGCCAGAGAGCATCTCCGGGCTTTGGGGGCTCTTTGAGATCCGCCTTCAGGCCGGAATGCACCAGAAGACACAACTCCTGCGCATCCCCATGGTGCGGCGTGGATATGTCAGCGTGTTC
>JAJYPA010000605.1 GCA_021795795.1 Pseudomonadota bacterium
TAGTCACCTTAATCAAGCTGGCGTGGCGCTCAAGTGCTTCATAGCCGATGCAGGCTAGCCAAACAGTCTTTAGGTAGTGGGCGGGAGCCGTCACGAAACTGCTACCCATTCCTCCACCCCTTGAAATGCACTATGATTCTGTCTGATCTTCGTCTGCCCAGCAATGAAGAAGACCATCTCCCGGAGGAGCATGAAAAGAATAATGCAACGCGCCTTTCTGATGACCTGTCTGATGATCTTCTCGTCATCGGTCCTGGCTTCTGACCAACGGCAAGCACTTTGGAACCGGCTGGAACATGCAACCTATATTCAAACCGGTTCGGGGAAAACGGTAATTTATGATTTTTTCGATCCTAACTGTCTGTATTGCGCGAAAGCATTCCAATTGGAGCGTCCGATCGCCGATAAGGGTCAACTCACCGTTCGCTACGTGCCGGTAGGTTTTCTCACCGACTCCAGCTTTGGTAGGGCCGCCGCTATTCTTCAGGCGCGGAATCCACGAGAAGCCATGGAAAACAACTTCATGGCGTTGCTCAGAACCGGGCACGCGGTGATTTCGTCTGCCACCGCCACGGAAGCCACTCATTCCGCGTTACGGCGGAATGAGCGAATTTTTATAGATACCGGCGCCACCACCTTACCCGAGTTGGTGTATAGACTTCCCGGTGGGCAGGTGAAGTCCTTTCGCGGCGAGTTGTCGACGGAACAACTCGGCCTTCTGATTTCTGGACACGGACTAGACAGTTAGAGGCCGGTCAAACTTCTCAGAACTGGTAGGACACACCCGCGTTGGCCATGAAATGCGCGACCTGCTGATAGCCATTGGCGTAACGATAAATCGGCAAATAAACCGAAGTATTCAATAACCATTCGCTGCTCAGGTTGATCTGCACGCCTGGGGCGATATATAGGTTGGAGTAACCACTGTTCATATTGCCATAGGCGATATCACCGCCACCTTGGTCATGGCCCCGCCACTGGTAGCTCAACTGCAGGGTGGGGATCAAGCGGGTGCTGGTCTCTATCCCGTCATAATGCGCCCCCACGGCAAGATTCACGCTGTCCCCCGGACGATACCCCTGATAACTGTCGAGGGCGTGCCGCCACAGGATTTGCGTGAACCATCCCCAGTCGGACTCATTCCCCACCTTATATCCGCCAAGAAGCAAGTCGTTCGTGCCCGTTCCTGGTTGAGTGTCTCGATCCATGATCGGATCCCCTTGATAATAATTACCGGCATTGGTCGGCCCGGTGGGCAGTTTTAAACCAAAGGTTATGCCGCTGGACATATCGCTTGAGAAACCGGTGTACATGCCCATTATGCGGATATCCGAAAGAACCGTGGCGTTGGAGGTGAGTATTTGCGGTGAAACACCCTGGCTGGCATCGGTAGACCCGACGGTGCCATTGCTGTCGGTGACGAAGTGCCTATTCCAGTATGGGATCATGGCCATGATCCCCCACTGATGATTGAACATATGCTGAATATTTAAATTAAAGAAATTGGTCTCTATTTGCTTGTCCGGATTTAAGTTGCCCGGCACGATACCACTGCCATGCTGGGTTTCATTCTGGTTCATATAATCGTACTGAAGAGAGATCCTGGTTTTATAAAAAGTGCTGGGAAGACCAGGCAAACCCAGGTTGAAAACGCCACAGCCGCAAGCGCAGGCGGACGCCATGTTTGGAGTCATGGCGATGGTGATCAAGGTCATCGTGGTCGACAAAAAACGTAATGTTGCAATCTTGCGTAGATTATATGTGTTGGCCATGCCTGTTTCCTCCTGTGTGATATCATGTAAGGCACATGCATATTACACGCTGCGTAGCCCGTGTTGACTGTGGCAAATTGTCGCAGCATCACCCCGTCCATCCGCTGGTGGGCGCTCGAAAAAACCACGCGCGTCGCACGAAGACAGGGTGCGGATTCTTGAATAAGGATGAGCGCCATTTCCTGGGAGTTGGATTTTTCGAGATGCCACATGAGGTATAGGTTCGCGCGATGCTGCGACAATTTGCCGCATTTACCCAGCGCTAAAGGTACCGTAAGGTGAATGCCATGCGGAGGCCAGATAATGGCCAGGAATACGATCCGACTATGATAATAAAAGAAGATTAAGCGATGAAGCCATCCTCCATCAATGCACACGGTGAAAGCGTGAGCCATGCACAGAAAGAGCATGCTTGGTCCATTACGCCGGGTTCCACTTTTACCGTAACCCTGGATGATTTGCCGTTGATCGCCATGTCGGTCGAAGCGGCGATCCGAACCCGGATGACTGCACAACCGCTAGCCCTGGTGAGCCTCGCCACGAGCGAAGGGGATATTTCGGACAGTTTGGAAGCCAGGGAAGGACGTTGTGCGGAGGGCCGCTAAGAACACGGCGCATGCATTCCCTCTCCTTACTTCGCCCACGCATGTGGGCATTTTTTATTCAATACGTTGATGTTAGTCGATCGTGTAAATGGTCTTGTGCCTCAATCCGCATCTTGCCTCGTTTGGTCAGGCAGGATGCGGCGCAAAAAATCGCCGAAAAGCGGAACCGTAAAGTTCAGCCATCCATAGGCTGGACTGTAAATCATCCCTTCCTTGATCATTTTTGCGCGGACTGGCCCCAAGGTCGAAGATTCCACCCCCATGCAGGTGGCGACTTCCCGAAAACGATAGGGTCCGGTTCCCAGTTCGGCGATTGCGCGGAGAAAAGTTTTTTCACCAGGACTCAGCCGATCAAACCGGACTCGAAAGAAATTGGCGTCCAAGCGATGGATGGCCATCGGGGTAGCCGCTTGTATATCCGGCAAAGTGATGGCCGGACCCTGCGCTTGATTCCAACTGATATAGCCCCACTCCTGGACGAAATAAGGGTATCCTTCGGTAATTCGGAAGATCTCCGCTAGGGCATCTTCCGTAAATTGCGCGCCAGCAGCCTGAGCCGGGTCCTGCAGCGCCTTGAACGCATCGGTTCGGGACAAGGGTCCAACGCTGGGGTAAGCGAAAAGACGCTCAGCGTAGGATTTGGATTGCCCCGCCAGCGATGGAAGAATAGGCAGTCCGGCCCCAATCAACGCGAGGGGGAGCTGCTGTTGCTGTATCCGGTGCATGGCCATGATCAGAGCGCTGAATTCCAGCTTGCTGAGGTACTGCACCTCGTCGATCAGCAAGACGATGAGCGTGTCCTTTTCCGCCGCCGCTTCCGCCACGGATTGGAAAAGACGGGGCAGATCCGCTTCCAGATCTCCGCTGTCGGCTGCCCCTACAAGAGGCTCGATATCCATGGAAAACTCAACATCCGATATTTTCACCCGAAGCGCTCCCACAAAGCTTCGCAGAACGGCCAACCCCTGTTTTACCTGGTGACTCAGGCCAGCCAAACGATTCAGGTCATACAGCAATTCTCGCATTGGCGGGATCAGCAGGGCCGCCAAACTTTTCCCACTGTGCGCCTCGAGGCTGATCGTATGGTATCCGGTAGCGCGCGCCTTGCGCCCGATCTCGTTCAGCAGAACCGTCTTGCCTACCCCACGCAAGCCCGTCAGCATCAGACTGGGTTCGGCCCGTTGTTGCCGCACTCGCGCCATGAGAATATCGGCCCGCTCCAGGATTTCGGAGCGGCCCACGAGTTCTGGCGGGGGCGCCCCCGCCCCAGGAGAAAAAGGATTGGAAATGGCATGCATAGGATGGTCTCCATCCATCAGGCTTGACCTGATCATAGCAAGCTCTATGGATATCTACTAGAATACGGCTAGATGTTGCTAGATCTAGATAGATGTGGGTAGATACGCGCCGGGCGGGTTGCTGGCCCGGATCGTATCCAGGCCATCCGTGATTACAGCGGCGACTGCCAGAGTTTGTCCCAGCCCTGCTGGGCGGCGAGGCCGAGGCGTTGGGGGAGAGTGCTTTTGCGCTGGTAGTGGAGGGCGAGGACTTTGCCTTTTTGCGCCGCCTCCAGGAGGATTTCGTCGCTGGTGGCGAGTTGATCCACGAGGCCGAGCGTCAACGCCTTGTTGCCGAGCCAGGCTTCGCCGGTGGCGACTTGTTCCAGGTTTAGTTGCGGACGGTATTGTTGCACGAAGTCGCGGAACTGGGCGTGGGTTTCTTCCAGTTCTTCCCGGAGCTTGGCGCGACCCATGTCGGTGTTTTCGCCGAAGAGGGTGACGGTGCGCTTGAACTTGCCCGCGGTGAACTGCTCCCAGTCGATGTGGCGGTCTTTGAGCCAGCGGTGGAAGTTGGGGATTTGGGCGACCACGCCGATGGA
>JAJYPA010000606.1 GCA_021795795.1 Pseudomonadota bacterium
CTGCGGCTGTAGCGGCGAGGAAAAAGGCCGAAGGCAATCGCTTGGGGTTTTCTGGTCCAGCGATAAGGACGATAACGAGATCTGCAACTTGTGCGTCGGACATTTTAACACCTCCTACGTTTCAGATAAAATATTTCTATCATAACCCTAATTTAGCATCTAACGAATATTTTCCGGCTCCAGTGACATACAGGAGAAAACATCCGCCGATAATGCTAATGTTTTTGTAAAAATTGATCTCACCCTCGAATTTGGCCATACCTGTCATGCTCCAGTAATGATGGCCGATCAATGCGGTTCCTAGGGTGTAAACAGCTAACAAGACAGCGAGCGGCCGGGTAAATATTCCGGCAATTATCGCCAACGAAACAAAGAACTCCATAAAAATTGCAATGAGCGTAGCAATTGGTGGCATCGGAGCACCAACTTGCTGCATATAGGCAACTGTCCCAGAGTAGTTTGTCAACTTTCCCCACCCAAATATGATAAATAGTAGAACAAGTAAAAATCTGGACACAAAAATTACTTCATCTTTGACTTTATCAGAACCGAATGTTTTCATTGTTTTTCTCCTAGTGTGAAGATGGGTGGTTTCATTCTTGATTCCTATTAACTAACACCTACAACTAGCTAGGAACCAAGCGGATTACACTTTGTCATACCAAGGTCTAAGCAATCTTGATGCCATTTAGATAATGGCTACCATTACCAGAATATATAAGAATCCATAGCCAGCATGCCATAATCAACTCCCCCCTCTAAAATTTCCACCTTCCACGGGTAATGGGCTGCCGAAGCAGAAAAAATCAGCGGTAAAAAATGCTCCGGCGTTGGATGTGCGCGCTTAGCATCTGAATGAGTTTCCCAGCGCATAAGCCCATCCAGATCTCCTCGTGACACCTCATCGCGAACCCATGAAGAGAACCGGGAGACATAAGCCAAGTCATCTGCAGAAGCATTGCCCCTGAAATCTGCAAGGTTGTGCGTCAGGCTGCCGGACCCAATAATGAGTACACCTTCATCGGCAAGAGGACGTAATACCTCTCCGAGAGCTTTTACGTTATTAGACTGCCAATGTGCTGGCAGGGACAAGGGGATTACAGGAATATCCGCTTCAGGGAAAAGAAGCAGTAGAGGCGCCCAAACCCCGTGATCAAGTCCGCGCAGGAAGTCAGGCTCAGGGAATAAACCTTTTTCTTGAAGATAATCAGAAATTTCATGGACCACTTCCGGGGAACCGATAGCCGGATAAGATAACCTATAGAGAGCATTGGGAAATCCACTGAAGTCGTGAATCGTTATCGGCCGAGGATTACAGCCAATGCGTAAAACATTAGTTATCCAATGAGGCGAAATAATAAGGATGGCACGCGGGCGGGGTAGGCGTTTCCCCAAATCATGTAATAGAGAGCCAACACGCCCCGGATGCAACGCGAAAGTAGGTGCGCCATGAGAAATATACAGAACGGGTAAACGGTTCACGATGCTCTCCAAGAAAGGGCTGAACCTATCTCCTTCCAGCTCCCAAATCGATCAACTTTTCTTTACGCCCTCGACTTCCACTTTGATGTGGATGGCATTGGACAAGCCCTCGGGCAGGTACGCGATCATGCCGAAATCGGACCGATCGATGGTTGTCTTGGCGACGAATCCGGACAGATATCCGCCCCAGGGCTTGGGCAGATACGCGACCTTACCAGCGCCGATCTCCTGGACAGCAAATTGAACAGGCTTGGTGATGCCATGCAAGGTGAGATTCCCAAATAATGTACCGCGATCGGTACCGTTGGGCACATATCCGGTACTGACGAAAGTGATGTCGAGATATTTTTTGACATCGAAAAATTCCTTGCTGCGCAGGTGCTGATCACGAAGGGCAAAATTGGTGTTGATACTCGCTGCGGGAATGGTGATGTCAACCTTGTCCTGCTGGGGATCCTGCGCATTGAAGGTGTAGGTTCCCGAGATCTGGTCGAAGCGGCCGGTGAATTGCGTGATTCCCACGTGACCAATGGTAAAGAAGACATTGGTATGCTGGGGATCGATGCGATAGGTACCGTCTGGGTTTCCGTGCAACGGGACATAGTGGGCCGGTGCAGCCAAGGCAACTCCGGCAATACCAAAAGAAAGAGCGGCACCAAACAACAACAACTGTACGTTACGCAGCAACATACGTTATCTCCTCCGACTCAAGAAAAGAGCTTTTGTGTGATTTCCGCCACATGGCGGCCTTGGAAACGGGCGACAGCAAGCTCATTGGCCGAGGGCTGGCGGCTGCCGTCACTCTTGGCCAGGGTACTGGCGCCATAGGGGGTGCCGCCGGAGATCTCTTCCATATTGCTCAACTCCGGGCAGGAATAAGGCACGCCGACGACGATCATGCCCTGATGGAACAAAAAGGGGTGAAAACTCAGGATGGTGCTCTCCTGACCGCCGTGCTGCGTTGCGGTGCTGACGAAAACACTGCCCACCTTGCCTACCAGGGCACCTTTTTGCCAAAGGACGCCGGTGCGATCGAGAAAATTGCGCATCTGACCGCTCATGTTGCCGAATCGGGTCGGGGTACCGAACAGGATCGCGTCATAATCGTCCAATTCGTGGGGATCGGCTTCGGGCGCGGCTTGCGCCTTGACGTGCATGGCGGCCTGCTTCTCGGCATCGAGGCTTTCGGGAACCCGCTTGATGGTCACGCTCACTCCCGCTACCGAACGAGCGCCTTCGGCCTCGGCCTCGGCCAGTTGCTCCACATGACCCCAAAGACTGTGATATAATACCAAAATTTTGCTCATCGTCATCTCCTTCCGTTGGCTACAAATGCCGGCCTCAGGCCAGACGACCGGCGCGGTAATCTTCCATGGCTTGGCGCAATTGCGCCTCATCGTTCATCACGAAGGGACCATATTGCGCAATGGGTTCCCCCAGAGGCTTGCCGGCCACCAGCAGAACGCGACTATCCTGCTGCGCAGCCATCTGCAGGCCGTCGCCCGCGTCGCTAAGGATGGCGAGCTGGCCCTCGTTTACCCGCTGCCCCGTAATTTGGACCGTACCCTGATACGGTATCAGAAAGGCATGGTGGCCGGCCGGTATTTCCTGAGCAAAAGTCACCTCGCTAGGCAACTGAAGATCGAGGATCAGCGGCTCCGTCACCGGACGCTCCACGGCGCCCCGCAGTCCGCGACTCTGACCGGCAATGACCGTCATCTCGACGCCATCGTCGTACCGGGCATGGGGCAAGTCCGTGGCCTGAAAGTCGCGATACCAGGGTTCCCGCATTTTGTCCGCCGCCGGCAGGTTCAGCCAGAGCTGAAAACCGGCCATCCGGCCCTCGATCTGCTGCGGGATTTCCGAGTGGATCACCCCGCGACCGGCAATCATCCACTGCACGCCACCATTTTCGAGGAGCCCTTCGTGACCGGCGCTATCGCGGTGACGCATGCGACCGGCAAGCATATAGGTGATGGTCTCGAAGCCGCGATGGGGGTGATCGGGAAAGCCCGCGATGTAATCGTCGGGGTTTTCGCTGCCGAAGAGATCGAGCATCAGAAAGGGGTCGAGGCGTTTCTGCAGGTTGTGTTCGAAGATGCGGGTGAGTTTGACGCCAGCCCCGTCGGAAGTCGGGCGACCGGTGACGATCCGCTCGATGGAACGGCTCTGTCGTACGATAACCGTTGCATTCATAGTCATTCTCCTTGCGGACGCCGCTTGCGCGTCCGTCATGACTTGCATAGTATGGCCATGGATATTTTTGTAAAGTAGGTACTGATTAGTAACTATGAGAAAAACCCGGCAAGAGTCCTCCTGTCCCATGGATGCCCTGCTACGCTTGCTGATGGGCACCTGGACCACCTACATCCTTTGGGTCTTGCGCAATCAGGGACCGCTGCGTTTCGGCGCTCTGCAGCGTGCCGTGGGCAAGATCTCGGCCCGTGTCCTCACTGAGCGCCTGCGCCTGCTTGAGGAAGCGGGGATCATCTATCGTGATTATCGCCCGACGGTGCCGCCGGAGGTGAGTTATGGCCTGACCGAGCGCGGTCAGGAACTGGGCACCGTACTCGACGGTCTCGACAGACTCGCACGGGGGTGGTTCAAATGATTTTTGGGCATAAACAACGTGTCTTGAACATGGCCTCTGAGGTCCAGTGGAACGGAAAACCGGGTTAAGAGGCCAATATAGATAGCCAAATATAATTTGGCCCATTACAACGCTCCCGTAACCGTGTCTTCCGGTTCGCGGAGTGGACGCATTTCGC
>JAJYPA010000607.1 GCA_021795795.1 Pseudomonadota bacterium
ATGCGGCCGCGTGGTCCGCGCTTGCGGATAATTCGGTGGCCAAGAAAGACGAAGCCATCGTTCACATGCGTTATATGGGTCTTTTCCATATTCAGCATGAGCTTCAATCCGCCTTCGATGAGTTCCCCTGCGTCAGGAACAGGAATATCTCGCACGATGGAATCGACTAGAACGGATTGCTGTAGTGCGGCCGCTATTGCCACACATATTTTACCCCTAGCCAATCACCCAGGGTTGGGATCCTGGGGCGTGAATTGCGCCCGCAGGGATCTGTAGGGGGGCCAGCAATGGTTCTCTCAACCGAGATATCACGATTAGTTATTTTTGGATATCCGGATTTGGCTGTGTTTCAGGAGACCGGACAAGCTTCTGCCATCTTGGCGTAAAACCGGATTTTGATGCTTTTATTACTGTGTTCGACTATCATGAAACCGGATTTTATTGTGGGAGAGCGCATGAAGCCCTCTGAAGCCTTGGCATCGAACCGTGCTGCAATTCGGCATGTAGTCGAGTCTCACCGCGCCCGTAATGCTCGGGTGTTTGGTTCCGTGCTGCGCGGCCTGGACACGGACAGCAGCGATCTGGACATCCTCATCGATCCGACACCGGAGACCACGCTGATGGACATCGCGGCCATCCAGGTCGAGTTGGAGCGCCTTATGGGCGTGTCCGTCGATGTGCTGACGCCTAGGGCCTTGCCCGAGACGTTCCGCAGCGTGGTTCTATCCGAAGCGGTGCCGGTATGACCAAGACACTGCGTGTCCCCGACTACCTCAGCCACATCCTGCGGGCTATCGAGCGCATCGACCGCTACACCGCCGATATGGATGAGGTCGCATTCCTGAACAGCGAACTGGTTCAGGACGCCGTGATCCGCAACATCGAGATCATTGGCGAGGCGTCGAACAACATCCAGCGCGTGGCCCCGGAGTTCGCGACCCTGCATGACGACATTCCTTGGCTGGTTATGTACACGATGCGCAACCGTGTTTCGCACGGGTACGACAAGGTGGATTTGGAAATCGTCTGGAAGACGATTCAGGGCGATTTTCCCATCCTGCATGCACAGATTCAGACCGTGCAGGACAACCTTTCTCGGACGCAATCATGAACAGCAATCGAATCTACGGCATCTACGAGGGGTCACAGGTAGCCCACAGGCTGCCATCGCAGCTTACGAGGCTTGGAACAAGGCTGTGTTGCCCGAGGTGCGAGACGCCTACTCTGACCTGATCCGGGCCTTCACCAACTGGCAGCCCTTCATCCTCAACTCCTTCGAGCACCCGGTGACGAACGCCTACACCGAGAGCTTGAACAGCCTGATTCGGGTGATGAACCAGCTGGGGCGCGGCTACAGCTTCGAGGCGTTGCGCGCAAAGATTCTCTTCACTGAAGGCGCGCACAAGCACAAGTTCAGTCGCCCGAAGTTCGAGCGCAGGCGCGAGCCGGAGCCTGTTGAAGTGGGCTATGACCTACCGGATGACGCGATAGGCTACGGTATGCCATCCGAAGGGCTGGCAAGGATGAGGGTGACGCCAAGAAAAAGCCCGCCCAAGGCTGCTGAACCACACGAACCACCAGGTCTACCGAAGAACTACGGGGCCGACATAAACACACTGATCGAGCTACTCGAATCCGGGCGGCTGTGACCCTTCAAACATAGCCAAATCCGGATACCCTTTTATGCCGACAAATGCGATGGACAAACCTATCATCCTACGGCCACAGCTTGACCAGCTTCAGTCTGGGCCTTACCATAAGGCTGTACACTGCCATCATCGTATAGACGTCGTGATGAGAACAGCCCGTAGGCACCGGGCGACGAAATAACCAGCGCCATGTTAGAATCTTGGCGCACTATGGTATACAGAGGTTATAATTCATCAGTATTGTCTTTAGTCTTTGAGAGACAGTGATCCTTAAAGAGGATATGATGGTTTAATTATTCTTGCTCATGGATTCAATTAGATACCGCCAAACGGCTAGAAACGCCACCTTTGTAAATCTTGCATCGATAGGGCCATACCAAGTCATATTGAATTGGTTTACAGTTTCATTTACATGAAACATGCTCTCCACTCGCGACGAGAATAATAGGGGCTCCTCGCCCCATCCTGAATTCGGATGAGCCGGTTCCAAGCCTAACTGGCCTCGTGCGAGGCGAGTGCAACGGATCTCCGGAGTCTTCGCCCGCACTGAACCAAACACCATTGCAGGATCCAACATCAATCTCGAACCGCGCTGCCAATACCATTGGCTCTTTTCTCATGGTTAGGGGCTATGAGCAGTATCATTTAATGCGTCGGCTTTGTTCATTAATTTCAGTTTATGTGTCGCACAGTCTCACTATATGTGACGCATAAGTCAGTAGATATCTGATTATTAACGGGCTTCAATATCATTTAACATGTCGGCCAATGGCCGCGTTGGGCGACACATAAAGTGAGACTGGCGCGACACATAAAATGAGATCAAAAGAGACCAGTCAGCCAAACGTAGGCTGCCACTTCTTGTGAAGCGGCATAAAAACACAAAAATCTCGTCTCGCGCGTAGAGTTGCGTTACTCTCGGGATGACACTTTATTGTTCTGCGCCCCGTCGGTGGCATCGTCGATGAAGACGATCAGGGTACAGCGGGGTCCTCGATCCTCCAGCCAATCATGGGGAGAGCCATCGATCTGGACCAGTTCCCCCCGGCAGAGCCGTCGAGGGCGGCGGGGATGGATCGCTGCCGCAGGCATCCGCCACGGGCCCCTCCCCGCTACGGCCCAACCGGAAACGCTGCGGTAAGTCGTCGTTACAGTGTCACGGGTGGAGGCCGCACACCTGGCCCTAATCCAGGTACAGGACGATCTTTTTTGCATTTTGGGGGACAGCGAGTGCGTGGAAACCAGCCGCCATTCGGATGGCTTCCAGAGGCGTTTCTGGCCGATTACAGGAAACCATGAAAAGGCGGGTAAGGATCGGGATTATCCCAGAAATCCGCGGGGAACCCTGTGCGCAACCAGAGCAACTCCATACCCGGCAAAGCGGTAGCTTCGCCATTCGGTAAAGAACACGAGAAATCTGTACCACTTGGACGCAGACGATTTTGGCCGGCTTTGTCCAAGCGCTACGGAAGCCAAGCCTTACGGCGTGATGGCGGAGGTGAACGGCTGCAAGCGTTGCCTCTCGGCCCGGGCCTCCGCCAGCAGATGTTTCCAGTCATCCGGAGGATGGCCGCTTTCCAGCATCTTGCGGAACACCCGATAGGCGTCATCACTGCTCTCATAGGCGCGCTTGGTGTCCTCGTCGTTGACCCACACGAACACGATCACCTTGCTTGATGCGTGGTAACGGAAGAACAGCCGGTATTGCTGGAAGAACCTGGCTCGAAACCAGTGCTTGTACTCGTCACCGAGCGTGTTGCCTTGCCGGTATTCGGGCCGCGCCGGATTTTGTGGAATGACATCGAACGCGAGTTGGGTGAACGCCGCCAATCGCTTGCTGGCGTTCTTCTTCACGTACCCGACCGGATCTTTTTGCTTGAAGGCCCCGACCTGCCGGGCCAGAGCTTCAAGCTGAGCCAGGAACAAGGGGTGAACAAAAACCGTCCAGCCATGAATGACCAAAGGATCTGGCTTGCCCAAGTTCATTCATCGTCTGCCGACAGGGCGGCGTCGAGATTGACTTCAATGCCGCCGACCAGTGACTGGAGTCGGCGGACAAGGCCAACGTCCACGGCCTGCAGGCGCTCTGGGTGGCTGGCGATGTCGTGAGCCAGGAAGTCCAGGAACTGGCCAAGCACCGGATCGTCGTCTTCGCCGACCTCGGCGCGCGTCAGCACGACCTCGCCGCTGAGGCGGATCGTGTAGTGAATCTTGTCGCGCTTGCCCAACTTGAGGGCGCGGCGGACAGTTTCCGGCACCGTGGTCTGGTAGCGGTCGGTGAGTGTGGATTCGACTTCGAGGGTAGTGGGCATGGCGCTCTCCAGTAAAGAGGGAGGATATGCTGCATGGTAATGCGCTTGCCTTATCAATGCAAATGCATTACCAGGATTGTTATCATCCTGACGGGAAGCCCAGAGCCCATGACCGGCCTCACCCCTTAAAAGCGGGCCGACCATCCGCCCTTGCCGCCTGCAAGGTGCAAAAGCTTCTGCCGGAGGGATATATCCCAAGGGTTCCAGAAGTCGGTGATGGTTAAACCAATGCACCCATTCCAGGGTGGCCAGTTCCAGGGACGCTTTGGTTTTCCAGGG
>JAJYPA010000115.1 GCA_021795795.1 Pseudomonadota bacterium
TCCCCAACCTGATGATCTGTGGATCAGCATACACCTTCACTCCAAAGCTGAAAACACAGGATGATACTTTTTTGTCGGGGATGATACTTTTTTGTTCAGGATGAAACTATTTTGTCCGTTAACACCGTTGTCATGTCCCCAATTCTGGGGAGTATTATTGCTACGGCAGATCAGGTACCCCCGTCTTGTAGTAGACACAGAGCCCCCCGGCGCAGTCATGCACCGGAGTCCCGCCATTAGGTATACTCACAAGCGTCCCAGATCCGCGCAGCGGATCGCTAACCGCGATCACCCCCTGGGGCATGACTTCGTGATTGAGCAGCAGATAGCCCCACAAGCCGCCTGCGCCGACCGCGCAAGCAAAGACGAAGGCCAGTACCGACATCAGTGCCGACCTGCTGACTTGTGCCCAGAGATTGGCTTGAACCGCCGCTGATGCGGCCGCTTTTGCCATCTCAGCGAACTCGGCGGCGCCCTTGGTCTTATACGCATCAATGGATTGCTGAACCTCCAGAGGGATTTTCCCGACCTTAACATCAAGCTCGGTTGCCGCGGCTTTCAGTGCCACGGCACCCTTATTTGCAGCGTCGGTGATCGTGAGGCGCAAGGCCTGGCCGACCTCTACACCCTGCGCACGGATGCCGTGAATCAGATTGCTCTTGATCTCGTCTCCAGCGCGTACCGCGCCAGCGTATATCTTGTCAGGAATGTCCGCGACACCCGTTTGCACCGCCTGGGCGGCGGCGCCTGCTGCCACTGCACTAGAGTATGCAACTCTGGCGGTCAGGTACTGTCCCATCATCGGGTCATCATCACTCAGTTTGTAACGCTGTACCCAACGACCTAGAAGCTTATGCTCCGAATCCGGTAGAGACTGCTCTACCAGATCATAGCCTGTCACACTCTCAACCGGCGGGGTTTCCCCCGCCGCTTCTTCATTCAGCATCTCTAAGCCAAGGTCTTTCATTACTCACCTCCTTCGATCAACGGAACCACTGCAGACAACCACGACTTTTTGAGCCAGTTCTTAATGACCTGGCGATCAACGATATGCAAAGGGCTGTCAGGTCCGGCCAGCGAAGCCAAAGAACGGCCCTTGTTCCCTTTCAGCTTGCTTGCGACCCGCGAAGCCAGTTCCGGGATTTCGCCAGCCAAGCCGCCGGATTTAACCCACGCATCACGGTATTGCTTGTCGGTGAACCATGCGAAGTCAGCGTCGTACTCAGATTCATGACGATTGACTACCGCGATTTTCCGATCCGCCATTTCGCAGATGACAGACTTTGCCGACATTTCCGCGCTGGCCTCCTCGATGCCGACCATCCATGCGACGCACACCTGAAAACCCAGATCCTGCGCGACCGGCAAGATCAATTCAGCATTGGTGTCCAACGCCTTCTTTGCGTTTGCCGGAGCGTTAATGATCACGTTTTCACACCCCTGTTTTTCAATGTGTCGGAACAATACCGCAATGCTGTTTTCCGCGTCGCGCCCCGACTTATCCAGATCAACGTTAAATGCGGTTACGCCCTCCACACCGTCATAACGCTTCGCTACGTCACCAATTTGCACGTCGCCCTCCACAACAGCGACGGACATACCTTTATCCAACAAATAATCGGTAGCCAGCATCGCAAAAATGCTTTTGCCGACCCCACCTTTGTCACCGTGACTGATAATCAACTTCTTCATGATGTTGCTCCTTCTTCAGTGAATGAAAACTACTGGTTTGCAGGGTCATCAAGATCAATGACATTTGATGAGATAATCCCCGACTTTGAAACAGGATTGCTTTGCTCTTGCTCCTGTTTTGCCTGCCTAGGTTTAACCTGAGCGGGCGCAAACGGCAACGGCATTTGCCGTTCCTCTGGAACAACGATTTTCCGGGCTTTCCACGCTCTGAAAAATGTCATGTAAGATAGCCCCAAAGCATGGGCTATCTCTTTTTTAGAGAAGCCCATATCCAGCGCCTCTTGAATCGCCTTTTGACAAAGTCCAACCCTTCCTGCTGCTGCAATGGGCATTCCGTCTATCGGTACAATGTGTGCCATGTCAAATCTCCAGTTTCCCTGCTCCATATCTATATGCATCGCGGAAACAACTTGTAAAACGAATGTCATGTAAAAAGCATAAGTGATGGCTCTCTCGTTGTGAAGCGTATTTGAGAGAGCCGACATTGCATATATTTGACATTCTCACGCGATTCGTTTGCATGTCATATCATGCGTCATACATGATCAATACAAGAGGCCGCCTTTTGTATGATATGCAATTGCATAGCAAAGGAAAGGCGGACCAAAAGCAAAATAAAAGCAAGGATTTGTCGCACACCCGCTTCGCCGGTGTACTCCCGAAAGAACACACAATCGCACCCTGCGGGTGAATTGTGTCGCTTGCAGCGGGCAAAAAGCATTTCTCCCCATTCTGGCAAGAAAACGCCGCGCTTTTCGCGTTCCGCGAATGCACTTTTCGCTTCCCGCGAATGCGTTTCAGGCTTTCCTTTTCTATGCCCGCCGATGGCGGGGCGAGCAAAAACGAGCGGGTTCTGTCCGCTGTTTCCGCGCTGCATATAACAGTAGAGGCAGGAATTTCCCTGTCCTCACATTAAGGAGAAGTGGAGTGGATAAGTTCTGGAAAAACTCAGTTATTCGCTACAACTCGGACTTGATCTATCGCGCCGAAATTCATCGCAAAGCGGGTCAGGGGGACAAGGTTGCCAACGCGATTCTGTCAACCGCAGTAGCAACACTCAAGAAGTAAGCCAAGCAGCGCGGTTGTTTCCGCGCTGCATATATGTATGGAGCCGGACTTCCCCGGCTCCGCCACTGACAGAAAGGAAATCGACTCATGAAAAATCGTCATATCTTCAACCGCACCTTCGCCTTTGGTATCAGCAAAAAAACCTTGGTTGCCATGGCGATCACCGCGACTTTCCCTTGCGTAGCAATGGCCGGCCCCAGTCTGGGCATTGGTTATAGCAATATCGGGCTTTCGGGCCATTCCGGCCGTCCTGGCGTCAGCATCAGCGTGGGCAATCTCTACAGTAATAATGCCGTTGCCAGCGGGTCCGCAAGTTTCGCCCGTGGTTACTACGGAATGAATGCGGATTTGGGAAAGATGATCCCCGCCGGGGGCGTCAGCTTTGAGCCGTATGTTTCTCTGGGCTTTCTGAATCTGAATTACAACCAGACGGTGCCGGGCGGAATCGTCACTTCGCACCCTTATCCTTTTGTCACCCAGTATAGCCAGAGTTATGTTCAGCAACCCGCCAGCATCACCGACTTCTACGGGCTTGCCGGCGCGAATATGAACATCCCGCTGGGTCAGAAAGTCGCCTTACTGTTCGGCGGCGGATATGGGCACACGTTCATGAATATGAACGGCAACGGCGGTGCTGTTTACCAGGGTAAGGCCGAAATCGGCTTTGAAGTGGCGCGTCATGTAACTGCAAATCTGAACGTCCGTTATGTGCATGTGCCTGGCGCGTCTCTGACGAGCGAAGGCGTGGGCTTGGCGTATCACTTCTCTTAATCGAATCCATCACCAACCACGGGGCCAGCCCGGCCCCAAAGGACTTCAAATGAATCACAAACACTACCGCGTTGAGCCTGCAAATCAGCCAGCCCAACAAGCAAAACCTTAATCCATAACCGGGGCCACCCGGCCCCATTACAGGAGGCTTCTAATGATATTCACATACATTCCAGCCGGTCAAAAACGCCTTAGCGTCGGTGAGTGGTTTGCGCTTGAAAAGTGGCCGCACGCTTGCCCGAGCGACAGGTTTCACTTGTTTTTTGTGGTGAAGCACGGCGCTTATGAATATCGGTGCGGACCCGCTCCGCATACCGAGTCGGCGCAAGTTTCAGCGCTTATCTATCATGCGAAATCGTTTCTTAAATAATGGCGGCTATGCCTTGATTGCATGGGGCGCGGCGCTGCAAGCGTATATCGAATATCGCTTTGTGTGGCCGTGGGTGGCGCGTTGGTTAGCGCCGCACTCTTTTACTATTTATGCCGTAACCGGGCATGTAATGCACTGGAATTAAGGAGATTGTCATGTCAGAAGTCACAGAAATGAGCAGAACACAACTCTGGAAACGCGCGCGTGAGATCATGAAAACGCACTCGATTATGGACGGTTCAGGGCATCTATATCTGAAGAACCGTGGTGAAAAAGTGTCTGAAGAACAGACGCGGGAAGTCATTGCTTTTGTGCATACGGAACTTGCACTAACGCATGGTATATCAGAAGAAAAAGCAAAAACAATCGACTCGCTCGTCTCTCAGACGCTGAAAGACATTACCCGGCGCGGGCCTGCAGTTCCAAAGCCGCCCAAGCCGCCCAAGCCTGCAAAGCCAAAGCCACAACTTACAGCTAAAAAAGCCAATTCAAGGCAGGAAACGCGGCAAGTCGTTATTCAAGTAACGATAAAAAAGGCGCGGACGTTTCACTACCCGCGTGACTTGCCTTCCGGGGACGTGTCATGAGTGCTCAAATCATTTCACACGCAAGCCCGTTCATGCCGTACAAGAAAGCCTTTCAGAGCTTCGCGGATAGCCCTGAAACGCATAACAGGGACTTAATAGCAACGATTTTGCTGGATGCTGTTGAGCAATCATTCATTGGAGATACAGAAGCGCGGCACTGGCTTAGAGGCGTTTATGCGCAATCGCTTCTGATGCTGCTAGACATATCCCCAGAAGCTGCGCTTGAGCATCTGGCTCACAAGTGGACGCGCATCGACGGGAGATTGCACTAATGATTATGCATCATTCACCTCCCGGCATTCAATGTGCGATCAAAGCCTTGCGGCCTGACGTGGCCGGGATTGAGTTTGCAGAGACGGGGTATCGACGCTGGATAGCTACTGATACTCGAACGCTGCAAGTCCACCGCTGGAAGACCCGGCAAGCCGCCTATGCGGGCATCACTCGTTTAATAAAAGCCGGGCACACGTTGGCCGTCGGCATTGCCCAGATCAAGTCAGACTCATTTGGCGTGTATCACGTAACCGTTTCTCATGCGCTTTCTCCATGTGGCGCGGCGCACGCGCTGAGTAACGCGCTGCAGAAAAACCTTGCATGGGCAAGCGGCGCCGGATTCGGCCCAGGCCGGACCTTCGCGGCGGCGGCCAGTGGTTATACCAGCGGCCGACTCATACCGAAAAATCTGGAGACGGCGGCCTATGTGCAGTCGGCACTTTATGGCCGCATGCGGTATCTACACAGGCTCTGAACCAAAAGAACGAATCCCGTTCTTTTGCCCCGTCCTGTTTCCGCGGCGCATATATAGATAGATAGAGACATCACATACGGGAGCCAGTCATGCGGGACTTAATACACGACGATGAGCAAGCGACGATCGAGCACGCCCAGGATCACGCCTTTGATGAAACACCAGCGGGCTGTAGCGACATGATTTACTTGGATGAAAGTGCCGCTGTTGCAAGGGTTTGGCTGGGACAAAAGCCATGGCAAAAGCCCGCCGCCGCCGCTGATACATCGCCAGCCGCCCACGATCAGGAGCGCACAAGATGAATACCATCAAAAGCCTGAAAGGCAAGTCTGCGCAAGGAATCGTGGATTACGTCGAGGACAATCAAGAGCGAAAAGGCGAAAAGGGCTATTACGCAGAAAACGGCAAAGCGCCGAGCGAGTGGCATGGGCGCGGGGCGGAACTCTTGGGTTTGTCTGGTCCTGTAGACGGCAAGATTTTCAAAGAGCTTTTGGAGAAAGGCCCAGGGGGCATGGAGGCCGTCGCGAATCGCCGCATGGCAGCAGAGATTCATTGGGCACCACCAAAAAGCGTTTCAATGCTCGTTGAATCCGCCCCGCCGGAGATGAGGGAGCGGCTTCTGGCTCTATTGGCAGAGGCCAACCGGCTGAACATGCAACATATTGAAGACAATGTGATAACGGCGCGGTACGGCAAGGGCGGCGCGATCTCTGAAAAGACGGGCGTCGCGCTAATCGCCAGCTATCAGCATGACGATGCGCGACCAGTGAAACAGGAAGATGGGAGCCTGAAAGTCGACATGCAGCACCACTTCCACAACATCATCATCAACGCGACTAAAGATGAAAACGGCTGGCGGGCATTGGATCTGGACTTTGGCGCGTTGAGTGTTGAGCAGCATTTGGGCGATTTCAAGGCGAAAGCGTTTCTGGCTGTAGAGCTTGAAAAAATGGGCATTGCCACTCGCAAAACAAGAGACGGCTTTGAGATCGCGGGCATCACCAGAGAGCAGATCGAGGGCAATTCCGGGCGCAGCGCAGAGATTGAAAAAGCCTTAGCTGCAAAGGGTTTGACCCGCGAAACTTCGAGCGCCGCCGAACGCAACGTGGCCAATTTGGACACCCGTCAAAGCAAAATCCGTGATGCATCCCAAGCCGATCTGAAATGGGCATGGCGCGAGCGTTTGCGTGCGGAAGGCGTTGAATTTGAAAAGCTTTACGACCCGCGGCGCGATGCCCGCGAAATTTCCAAATCCGGGCAGGAATCCACGAAAGATCAGGAAATTTTCAGCATAGAGCGTTTTTCAGGCAGTACTCACCCAGCAAAGGAGCAGCAAAATGAGCAACGATTCATCCAACACACCCCCCAAGAGCTTCGTCTTGACGAAACTGAATCTATCTCCCGGAACGGCATGCGAAGCTTGTCAGAATGCCGTATGGATGGAAGTCAAGAGCGGCAAAGTACAGGTGTTCTGCCGGGTGATGCACGTCCTGGTGGATCAGAAAATCACGATTTGCGACGGGAACCAGCCGCCGAAGCCGGAAGAGGAGGACTGACCGAAGCGACTGAGAAGCAGGCCCGCGCGGCGATTGATGCCGCGCTGGATCATCTCAGCGAGAAAGACAGTCTCTTTGACAGGCGCCAGCTAATGCTGGAAGCGATCAAGCAAGGCATGGGTGAAGTCAGCGGTTCCGATATTGAAGCGGCCATGCGCGATCACCAGCGGATCGTGTGGGCTGGCGAGCAGACAAAGGAAATTGAGCAGAAGAAACGGGGCAAAGACGGCGAAGAGTATGTGAAGAAAACCCAGATCAAGGCCGAGATGGTGACTACCACCGAAACCGTTGAGCGCGAAGGCTGGATTCAAGGATTTTGTAGCGAAGGCCGGGGCAAGTTGTCCCCGCTTATGACGCCAGAAGCGGCGGCGAATGCGGCGAAATCGGCGGAAGACAAGCAAGGCTTTTCTTTCTCCGACGATCAGCGGGCGGCGGTAATCGCCACGCTCACCAGTGAAGACCGCGTTAGCGCAATGATCGGCGGCGCGGGTACCGGTAAAACCACTGCGATGAAGAGCATGGTAGACGCCGCGCGCGAGATGGGATACGAAACCGTGGGCTTGACGCCCAGCCACGGCGCACGTCAGGAGTTGCTTGACGCCGGCACCGACAAAAACGTCACCACTGCCAGCTTCCTGATGCAGAAAACGAAGGACAATCAAAAGCCTAGACTGTACATCCTCGACGAAAGCGGCATGGTCGGAGACCGGACCATGCAGCGCGTTCTTCAGAAGATGGGGCCAAAGGACCGCATTTTGCTGTCGGGGGACGATGCCCAGACGAAACCCCAGGAAGCAGGTGATCCGCTAAAAACCCTGGTAGACAGGGACACCATCGCCCATTGCTCGCTTACGAAGGTTCAGCGCCAGGCGAAAGCCGAAGACAAGACATTACTGGAAATCGGCCAGGCATGGGCGGATCGCGATCCGGCAAAAGCCTTAGAGTTATCACGGAAGTACATGACACAGGTGCATGTCACCGGCACTGGCCCGATCGACAAAAGGACGGGCTTACCAAAAATTACCACCGACGACCGCCGGGAAGCCATAGCAAAAGGTGTCGTCGCCAATTTCATGCAGCGATCCGGAGAAGACCGCGAGCGCACCATGGTTGTGTGCCCCACGAACCAGGTGCGGGGGCTGGTAAACAACGGCATACATGAGCAACTGCAAACCTCCGGCGCATTGCCACAAAACGCGATTGAAATAACACATTTAACCGCTGCACGGCTTTCCAAAGCGCATATGAAGCAGGCCCATCAGTACACCGAAGGCCAGATTATGAAGACGCGGGAAGGCAAAGGTGCCGAAGCAAAAGTTGTGGATTACGAGGTTGTCAGGGCCGACGGCCAGCACAACCGTTTGACTCTAAAAGGTGCTGACGGCACAGAGCGCGTCATTGATGCTGGAAAGATTGATCCGAAGCAGTGGACAGTTTTCGACACGCAGGGCGGCATGGGGCTTGCCATAGGAGAAAAGTTGATCATGCGCGACAACTCCATTGCAGGAGCGCAAAACGGCGATGTGGGCAAAATATCTTCAATAAAAGATGGAAAAATTACGGTGGCGATGGAGCGCGGGCAAGTGGTTGTGCTGGACGCAACAAAACCACAGGCGGTTGATTATGGCTATGCGCGAACGATCCCGGATTCCCAGGGCAAGTCCCCCGATTTAACGTTGGAATCGGGTGAAAAATCAGGCGGTGACAGCGCAAACACGCGGGGTGTTGCGCAAACACGCATGCGCCACGGCTATGCGTGCGTTACTGACGATATCGATGGCTACATTGCGCGGGCGCTGAAGTATGCGGAAAAGAACATTGCGCAGGAAGCCCGCAAAAATGCCGATTTGAAGACCGACCGCCGCTTAGATCGCCTGGACAGCATTTTGGAGAAAGGCAAAGAATCTGGCGCAAGAGACGTTGAAAAGCAACTGAATCCGGTACCGGAAAAGTCTCCTGAGAAAGCCCCTGAGCGGGAAGAAAAGCAGGAAAAGGAACAAGAACGGCAGCAGCTTGAGCAAGAGCGCCAGCGCGAGCACGAGTTGGGGCGGTAAGCGGCAAGTCATTGTTCTGCAAGACCCGTATCAATAGTAAGGGGTGGCGAAACGCCACCCCATCTTTGTTTCCGGGCTGCATATAGATATGAGCATCAAGATATGGAGGAGCATGTGACATGGGCATTGTCAGGCAGATGATACAGCAGAACACCCCGCCACCAGCAGTGGCGAAGGCTTTGGAAGGGCTGGATGAGGCGATAAAGGGCACCATCCCCCCGGTATGGATCGAGCCGATGGCAAACTGGTCGGGCTATTGCTCATGGAGTGATGGATTTGAGCGCGAAATTCGATTGGCAGATACCGCGTGTGGTGCGCGATTTGATCCGGACAGCCAATCCTTAGCGCGGGTGACGCGCAACATTATCCTTCATGAGTATGCGCATCGGCTGATGGGGCAGGGATACGGACATAATGGCGCATTTGCCGCGATGCGCCTGACGCTGGCTCTCCGGGCAACAAACTTGCCGGATCATGGAGAACACCCGGACTGGTGGAGCGTCAAGATGTATGACGTGCAAGACCACCGCGATGACACCAGCATTTCAATGACACAAGCCCTTTCATGGGCATGGGCCATCGCCCAGGAACTATCCAAAACGAGCCAAACCGTTGACGAATGTGCCTCCATCATCAAGTCCCGCTGGACAAAATACGTTGACGCTCAAGAGCACCGCGCGGAGCGCATGGAACAGCAGAAAATCCAGCAGAAACAGGCGGTCAGAGACGCGGCACAGGACGCTGAACGGGAGAAGCGCACCCATACACAGGACAAGCTGTTCTTGGCGTTCGTGGCACTAATCGGCTGGAGCGTAGCGATCGTGGCCGTCATGCACTGAGTGCACTGAGTATGTTTCCGCGCTGCATATATATATGGAACCACATCACAGGAGCAAACGCTATGAGCATCACCGACGATTTTATGAGCGAATTTCAGGATGTTACGGATGGACTCGAAGACCCCAGCCCGGAGGATCTGGACCGGGCCATTGAAGCTACCCAAATCCGGGTTACAGCGAAACATCCATATATGCCTCTGCCAGGATTTGCTCTGCCAAGGCGTTTTTGGGTGCGGCAAAGACTTTTGCAGATCTGGCCAGCAGCGGGTCGGCATATCGGATACCCGAAAGCCCCGCATGCGTTTTTTGCGCAGCCACAGCCGGTGTGCCGCACGCAAAATGCCCGGCTGGATGATGTGGCAGCTACGATCTCACTGAACCGCGAGGCGTGGAAGGAGATCAACAATGGATAACCCAGATACCTACAATTCCCCCGGCTTGTGGGCCGGTGGCGCGGCGGTTCTTGGCGGCATTGCCGCATGGACGGCCACTGCCCACATCATAGATCACCTGCCCATCCTCACAATCCTGAAAGCTTCTGAGAGCTTGAATCCATTGGCCTTTGGCGTCCTTCCAGCCGTTGCGGGTGCGGCAGGAGCCGCAGCGGCTGGGTGGATCGGCTACTACGGCATGCATCAAGAAGCGGAAAAGCATGTAAGAGGTCCTCGCCTTCACCGTCTGGATCACCGAAAAGCCGCCAAGGCACTGAAACCAAAGCGCAAATTCTTCCGCAAAGCAAGGCTTGGCGTCGCCATCCATCCCAATATTCCCATTTCAGAAGAGCAGGAATGTCGCCACATGATGCTTCTGGGCGGTTCCGGCTCAGGCAAAACCTCAATTCTCTGGCCGATCATCAACCAAGCCGTAGAGCGCGGGGACCGCGCTCTAATCTTCTCATTTAAGGGCGATTTCCAACAGAAAGCGCCATTCCCATTCAGCCTTTTGGCTCCATGGGATAGTCGGTCGGTGCGCTGGCAATTAGGCAAAGACATTGATACGCGACTTAAAGCCGAAAGCCTTGCAAGAACGCTTTGTCCAGATCCAGAGAAGGGCGAGAAAATCTGGGCACAGGGCGCTCAAGGGCTTTTAACAGCGATTATTAGTCAAGTGCAACACGATAATAAACAAAATTGGGGCTTCCATCACTTAGCGCGTGCGTGCTCAATAGCACTATCTGATTACGACTCTCTGGTAAAAACGGTCATGGATCACAGCCCCATGGCAAAAGCCTTTTTAATGGGAAAAGATTCAAAAACGACTGCTTCATATCTCGCTCAGATGGCATCAGGATTAAGCGATGTTATCAATCTCGGCGTTGCTGATGGCAGCTCCAAAGGCAAGCCATGGAGCGTCACAGACTGGCTTGCCGGCCGCACGCCCGCCGCCGCGATTCTTGGCTATCTGCCCGCAGTTGCAGGTCTTTCTAAAGCCTATTGCTCGACGATTATTGAACAGATTGTGACGCAAATACTGTCGTTTGATGACTGCGACCCAGATGAAAGACGCATCTGGCTTTTCCTGGATGAAGTGCCGCAGGCGGGGAAGGTTCCGTCAATTACCGACGCACTGGAAGCCTCACGGTCAAAAGGCTGCCGCGTAGTGCTAGGCATGCAAGGCGTAGCGCAGCTAGAAGAGCACGGCTATTCAAAAAACACGCTAAATATCTGGGCTGGGCAGTGCGGCATTAAAATTATCAGCAATCTATCGGTTCCGCACGATCAAAAATGGGCTTCCGATTTGTTGGGCGAGCGGGATATATTGCGGTATCAGCGCACCATAACCAACTCCAATACCAGCGGTTCTAATTCTGGTGTTTATCAGCCCGTAAAGGAGCATTTAATGCTTCCTGGCGAATTTGGCGGGGAGTTGCGCGTTGTCCCAGAAACAGGGCCGCGCGCACTGCTTATGGCACCCGGTGCTAATGCGATTTTGCAATTTCCGTTTCCTGAATTACAGAGCTATAGAAAAGCCAGAATCGACGCCGACTGGACACTGCCCAACTACAAGCGGCCCGTCTGGGGTGCGGTTCCGCCCAGGACGGGCACACCTACCCAGGGATCTGAGAGTGCGGCGGCTTCCGTGAGTATCACGAAACAGCAGTCAACGCAGATCGTAGAGCAAACGCAGGATGCACCGGCACCGGTTGCACCAGTTGCCAGTGATGGGGGGCTGGGGGATATGGCCGCCGATCATGTTGTGGCTGCAAGCCTAGATTCGGTACTGCCAGGTGTCGGCGCGTTATTCGAGATGATGAGCGCATCGGAGCCTTCAGGCCCGGCAACGCCCGCACCGGCCACACATCAGCAACAGGCGCAGGAAGATCGTGAAGAGGAAGACGAAGCGGGGCAATAAGCGGGGCAATGATTGTTTCCGCGATACATATATAGATGTAGGGGCCGGATGGGCCGGTCCCAGGAGATAGGAGGTTGTGAGATGGGACAGTTTGACGATTTGCAGGAAGCAGCAAAAAGCGCGCACAAGGCTTACGTGCCGCAGATGGTGAAAGGTCTTTTTATTTTTTACATGGTTGGATTTCCCGCGGTTGGATTGCTTTTTTGGGCGCCGGTTATGGGCGCGGACGGTTGGGGAATCACGGGCGGAATCGCTGGACTTTTCGCTTCTATGACCATTGCTTTCGCGGCACGCGAAGCGTATCTGACTATGAAGGGACTTTGACATGAATGAGATTCAGATAGCTAAACAATCATTGAAAAAAATGCTTATGGGCAGTGATACTCAACTGCTGACAGCGAAGGATTACCGCGTGGCTTCTCAACTGAGGATACATGCCGGGAAAATGCTGATGGGGGCGACGCCGCTTATTGCTCTGGGGGCATTTTGTAACCTGCCAATACTGATGATTCCGGCATTTTATGTGCCCGCCGCATTAGCGATTCCGCCAATCAACTTTTTGCTGCTGAGGACGGTTCCAACAGGGAAAACGTCATCGCTGGCTAAAGCCAAAAAATGGCTATTTAGTCCGGTAATTGGTGGCGTATCACTAATCTTGCTTTTTATCATGTACAAAAGCGGGCTTTTTGGATCACAGACAAATTGGTTTTTCGGCGCATCGCCAAACAGCGGCTATTACGCGCAGCACCATGGCATGGCCGGGCACGAGTTACGCTTCCAGGCAAAGCATTACTGGGATTTGGTGATGTTCGGGCTGGGCATGACGGGCCTTTGTGCCGGTATTACCTGGACTCTACTGAAAGGCCGTCGCACGCAGAGCATGCAACGCATTGCGCAACATTTGGCAATTCAGGAAGCTGAAAATGCGTAACAACCACTTCCCCCGGATGTTCCGGGGGAACATCAAGGAAAGGAGCAAGTGACATGGGAATACTAGATTTTATGAAAAGCGATAGCATGAAAACCGCGATTGCCATGGGCAAGAAAATTGCTCAAGACATACAGAGTGCGGGCGAAACGCCGCCCGCCACCGCATCTACATTAAGCGCAGCAGATCAAAGAATGCTTGATGCTGCTAATCGTAACGAAGCGCTCAGAATTGCGGCGCTCGGCATTACCGACGATAAGCACCTGAGCGGCACCCGCCTGCATGATGTAACCCGGCGAAAGTTGAAAGCGGGAGAAAATCAGCTTGTCATCGCAGGCGTTCCGATTCCCGAAGATACCGAATGCCAGCATTTTTTCCTCGCAGGTGCGCCCGGCACTGGAAAAAGTCAGAGCATTAAAGGGCTTCTCAGCACTATCCGTGCGCGTGATGAAAAGGCGATTATTTTTGATCCGGTTGGTGATATGGTATCCACTTTTTACCGCCCCGGAATAGACATTATTCTGAATCCATTGGATTCGCGCGATGCAGGCTGGTACCCATGGAATGACTTAGAAAGGCATGAATTGCCGGGCTTTTGTAAGGCCATTATCCCAGACGCGCAGGGCGGTACTGATCCTTTCTGGCCGACAGCCGCGCAAGCCGTTCTGCAGAGCCTTTTTGCCACACAACGTACATTAGATGAAGTCTTATGGTATGGCGTCGGCGCTTCGGATGAGGAATTGATGGCGCTCATTAAACGCGCTGGGAAAGCCGGTTTAGTTGGACAAGAAAAGACGTTTTCTGGGGTAAGAGCTACGCTGGCGGCGCCGCTGGAAAAGCTTTCTGTGTTGCGCAGCATGGAGAAAGCCGACGGCGAAAGTGGCTTTAGCATTAAGCGATGGGTGCAGGACGATACAGACAAGAGATGGGTATTTCTCTTGTCTAAAAAGGATCGTCTGGAAGCTCTCAAGCCCTTGTTCAGCTTGTGGTTAGATATGATGGCGCGTTCTGCTATGTCTGTAGAGCCAAGCCGCGAGCGGCGTATCTGGTGTGTCATCGACGAATTGCCCACACTAAGTAAGATTCCTGCTTTGCCCGCGATATTAGCCGAAGGGCGCAAATACGGATTAAGCGCAATTCTTGGCCTACAGAATTACCCACAGCTAAGAGAAGCATGGGGTAAGGACGGCGCCAGTGTACTGCTGGCGCTTCCTCGCACAAGGCTGATTTTGCGCGTTGGTGGATCTGAAACGCAAGACGAGATGAGTAAAGAGTTGGGTGAAAACAAAATCTTGCGCACAAACCACAGCAGTTCCAAATCGCCAGACGGACAAGGTGGCACCAAACATTCGTCAAGCACAAGCGAAACGATAGTAACAGAGCGCGCGGTTCTGCCCGCAGAAATCGCACAACTCCCCGACATGCACGGCTATTTAAGGGCACAAGAAGAAGTCATGAAAGTCAAGATTGACTATGTGAAATATGAGGAAACGCAACCGCAGCACATGGATGTACCGCAGCGTGAATTACCTTGGGAAAACGTGGAGGATTAAGCGATGAATGACAAGGAATTGAAGGATTTTCAGGAAAAAGAACGTCAGGAAAAACAGCGTCTGGCGAAGGCCGAGCAGGAGAAAAAGGCTCAGGAAGATAAGAAGGAGCAAGAGAAAAAAGCTCAAGAGGAAAAGAAGCGGCAGGAAGAAAAGGCGCGGAAAGAGAAGGAAGATCGTGAGAAAAAGGAAAGGGAGGATAAAGAGCGCACGGGAAAGGAGGATAAGCAAAAGGAAGATTATCAGAAGTCCGAAAAGGATAAGGGTGATAAGGCTATTAAAGACAACATGGAAAAGGAAGAAAAGGCACGCAAGGAAGCGCACGATAAAGAGTCCGAGCGTGTAAAAAACTTGCCGAAGGCGAATGCTTACGGCGAGGGTTGGAAAAAGCCGAGCGATCCCAAATACGCCTATACACCGGTTCACGCGGTCGGCGCGGGCGTCGGTATGACGGGCTACGACGCAAGCACCGTTGATCGGGGGGCAGTTAAGGCATCGCAAGAAGCGGAGCTGAAGCGCAGGCATGGCGTTGAGCAAAAGCACAATAAAGACGACGGTCCGCAGCCGGATCGAGTGGCAGCAGATCGTGGACCCGACAAGCCCGGCCCTGCACCAGCGCATGCGACGCATGGAAAGCCGTGGCATGAAAAACACGGCGGGCATCCAGATCACGCTTCCACAATTCTCAAAGACAAAGCGCATGCGGCGATGGAAGGAGAAAAGCCATGGCAGCGTCAACACGCGGATCCGGATCGCGCAGAGTCGCGCATGGCACAGCAATCCCGCGAGCGCGAGCAAGAGCGGGGCAGGTAGTTTTACTGGAATTCCAGTAAAACCAGCAACCAGCATGGGGCCTAGATGGCCCCTTTTTTGTGGCTGACGCTCAGAAAAGGCGGCCATACGTGGCTTGTGCTGCACGATAAGCGGCGCGGATATGTCAGAGTGTCACTTCTCGACAAAATGCAGCACAGCGCGATTAAATGGGGCTGGCGGGGATATGTGGGTTAGAGAGTGTCTTATGCAATACGCGCCGATGGCGCGGTGACAATTCGTGGCGTTCGAGGCGCTTTCCTTACGCAAAAAGCGCGCTTCGCGCGCCGCCACTTCCGTCCCCAGTGCGCTTCGCTTCTGGGGGCCCTCGCCGGGTGGCGGCCGCCTTGTTGGCGGCTTTTCGCTGCGCGTCCGCCTCCGCGCCCATTCTGCCGCTGGTATCCATCAAGTAGCGGGGTTGGGATGGTGCGGGGGCCGCTTCGCGGGGATGATTCTGGACAGTTCAAAAGAGGGTTTGGCACTCTTTGGCACTCTTTTGAGGTAACCACATGATTAAAAAGGCTTACCTTTGCTCTGCATCGTCGCTTCGCTCCTTGCCTGCGCATCAACCCCCCGGAGCCTTTGGCTCCGACCCCCAGGGGTGTGAATCCGGCGGGGGGGAGATGAATTTTTTGCGCTCGCCAAATTTGGCGACCTCAAAATGTTAGTAACGGACAATCGCTTAAGTCATTGATCCTGCTACCGTCGGTAATACCGACGGCTTTACAGATCAATGGGTTACGCTCTAATGTTGTTAGTAACGGAATCTCTCTCTTTTCACTTGTTAAGTAACGGAACACCCACTATACTGTTAGTAACGGAACATTACAGGAGGTTGTCATGGACGCATTGGAGGCAATAGTGGCTGCAGTGCGGGCTGAAAAGGCCCGGCAGGCTGCTGCAGCTTCACCCGAACAAGCACCAGAAGAACCCGTTACTAACAAGCGCCGGGCGGCGCAATGGGAAGCGCGAAACGCCGATCGCGTCAGAGAGCAGACGGCAAAACGGGTGAAAGCCCATCGCGCCAGAGATCCGGAGCAGTACCGGGAGTACATGCGGGAATACATGAAGAATAGGAGGAGAGTAAAGCCATGAATGAGTTTCTTCAGCAAAACGAGTGCATTTTTCTGTTGCGCACGCGCAGGGCGGTAAGCAAGATCGACCGCGTTGTCAATAATAGTGATTACTACGTCATCTCCATGTACGACATCAACGAGCACGGCGAGCCGGTGGACATCAGGACGTTTTTATCGAGCGGTGCGAAGGCGCGGGAATACGTGCAGGATTTACTCGGGGATGGCACTGCCGACGGCATTTTTGATGAATAAAAGGAGAAGATAACATGAAAACATTGATTATTTCGTTTGTGCGGCTGTCGTGGCTGACATTCAGGAGCGGCCTGTGGGTGCCCGCCGCTGGCATTTATGCAGTACAGCACGCGCACCTGGCAGCCGTGCATATACCAGCAGCCAGCGCGTTACTCATGATGCTCTAAGTGGTAAGTGATTGATCCTAGTACCGTCGGTTTAACCGACGGTAGCAAGATCAAGGGCTTACTTAACAACTGTCCGTTTTTCGGACAGTTGAGTTCACCCCATCCTCTTCGCCAAATCCTCCGCCCTAAGATGGGTGTACCGCTTCAACATCTGCAAGGTCTTGTGGCCGGTGATCGTGGAGACTTCCATGGGGTTGAAGCCCTTCTCGAAGAGGCGGCTGGTGGCCTCGTGGCGCAGATCGTGGAAGGTTAAGCCGGTGATTCCGGCGCGTTTGCAACATCGCTCAAAGCTCCGGGTCACTGTATCAGCCTTCACATCCCACACCAGGCCATCCAAGCGGCGGGGAATGGTGGCCAGCACAGACACAGCAACGGAAGACAAGGGAACCCGCCGAAATGTGCCATTTTTCGTGTCCGGCAGCATGGCTACCCGACCAGATAGATTCACGTTCTCCCAGAGTAAACCGCATATTTCAGCCCGCCGCATGGCAGTTTCTATGGCAAATTGCACTATATATATAATGTCAGGGTTTTCATCGGCACGGCAGGCGTCCAGCAAGCGATCCTCTTCATTGCCAACCAATCGCCTTTCGCGTCCTTGTGGCAATCGCGGCTTGCGCACGGCTTCCACGGGGTTGCTGATGGATTCCATACCCCACTCGGTGCGGGCAACCTTGAACAAGTGCGAGATGACCGCCAGGTGCAAGCGGATGGTGTTGCCACTCTTGCCCTCGGTTTCCATATCCTTGATTGCGTCGGCAACATCACGGCCACGGATAGACGCCATGAACCGCTTAGCCACGCCGCGCTGCAACCATTGCTGCAGTTTCAGTTCTTCGGGATGGCTGTTTTTCTTCTGCGGGGTGACTTCTGACAAGTATCTCTCGATACACTCTGCCAGCGTTGTGCTTTCCGATTCAGACCTGTCCCGCCAAAGTCCACGAACCATTTCCCCCTCCACACTGGACGCCCATGCCTGGGCATCGGCCTTCGTGCGAAACACCTTGCTTTGGGCCGGAAAGCCTTTCTTGCGTACCTTTGCCTGCCAGCCTATCCGGTTCCCATCCTGATCGATTTGCTCATAGAAACCTGCCATGCGTCACCCCGCTTCAGTGTCCAGAATTGTCCAGATTGACTTCCGAAGGCTTAAAACGACCCACCGAAGCACCCCTGAAAACAGCCTCCATTGTCCAGATATTGTCCAGAAAATGCAAATCGGCGCTTTCCGGGCAAAGAAAAAGGGCCTTTCAGTGAAGAAAAGCCCTTATGTTTCAACATGGTGCCCAGGGCGGGACTCGAACCCGCACTCCCTTCGGAGAGGGATTTTAAGTCCCTTGCGTCTACCGATTTCGCCACCTGGGCATGACTGCGGCAACAGAAAGCAGAATTTGCCTGCTCCCCGTCCCCCTCCGTCCGGGAACCGGAAGGATAGCACAGCCCCAG
>JAJYPA010000608.1 GCA_021795795.1 Pseudomonadota bacterium
CATCGCCCGCGTCAACCGGGTATTCACCAACAAGTCCGGCGGACTGGTGGTGGACTACATTGGCATCGCCCAGGACCTGAAAAACGCCATCGCCACCTACACCCGTTCCGGCGGCAAGGGCAATCCGGCGGAAACCGTGCAGGAAGCCATCCAGGTGCTGCTGGAAAAGCTCGACATCTGCCGCAGTATGTTCCATGGGTTTGACTATCAGGATTACCTGACCGGTGACGGGTCGGAAAAGGTGACCACCTTGCGTAAGGCCACCGAATTCATCCTGTCCCAGGAACTCACGGAAGACGGCCTCAAAAGGCGCTTCCGCAATGCCACATCGGGACTCAGGAAAGCGGCCACGCTGGCGGCGGGTGATGACGTGGTGGAACGCTGCCGGACCGAGATCATCTTCTTCCTGAGTGTCCGTGCCACCCTGGACAAGACCAGCGACGCGGAATCCCTGGTGGAAGAGCAGGAATACGCCATTCGCCAGTTGATCGACCAGTCCATCGCCCCGGAAGGTGTCGTGGACCTGTATGCGGTGGCGGGGCTGCCCAAAAGCGAAATATCCCTGCTGTCCGATGAATTCATTCACCAGATCGAGGCCATGCCCGAAAAGAATCTGGCGCTGGAAATGCTGCGCCGCCTGTTGCAGGACAAGGTGCGCAAGGAAGGCAAAGGCAACCTGATCCAGAGCAAAGCCTTCTCGGAAAAGCTGGAGGAAGCCCTGCGCAAGTACCACAACCGCTCGGTGGATACCATCGAGGTGATGCAGGAACTCATCGCACTGGCGAAAGCCTTGCAACAATTAGATCAACGCCACGCGGAACTGGGCTTGAGCAAGGACGAGGCGGCCTTTTACGACGCCCTGGCGACCAACGACTCCGCCGTGCAGGCCATGGGCGACGATGCCCTGAAAATGATCGCCAGAGAAGTAGCCGATACCGTGCGCCAGAACACTCGCATCGACTGGTCCATCCGCGAACAGGCGCGGGCGCATCTACGGCGCATGGTGAAACGGGTTTTACGAAAACATGGCTACCCGCCCGACATGCAGGAAGGGGCGGTGAATATGGTCATTGAACAGGCTGAGGGGTTGGTGGCGTGATTATCAACGCCAAAGCAATACCTGAGGCGCAAGCCAAGTTACAACCCCACCGACAACGTAAATACCAGTAACGACCCAATATAAAGGGTTGTGCTTTATCATAGGAATAATACCAAAGGGTCCGGTGCGACGGTGGCGGGCGCAGTTACACCTGGGTCAAGAGCCGCCTGCAGGGAGGCGGGGCTGGTGCGTAAGGCGAAGGCCCGCGGCGCACATCGCCAGCGCAGATCGCTCCCCTTAGCCGGGGTTCATGATTCACCAGGACGGCAGTATCAAGATGATCGCAGCCTATTCCCCGCAGGCGCGGGGCCATTCCGAGCGCATGTTTCGCACCCATCAGGATCACCTGCCACGGGAGCTGGCCCTGGCGGGCATCACCGACATGGGGGCAGCCAAACCGGTATCTGGCGGAGGTCTATCGGCCCGCCTTCCACGCCGAGTTCATGCAGGGCGCCATGGAGGAAGGCAGCGCTTTCATCGCCTGGATCGGCGGCCCGCTCGACGACATCCTGTGCGAGCGCTTCGAGCGCCCCGGGGGCAACGACAACTGCGTGAGTTTCGAAGGGATGAAACTACAGATTCCCGCCGACCGGCACCGCTGCTACTACGTGAAGGGCAAAGTGGCCGTGCTGCGTCGCACGGACGGTACTTTGGCGATCCCGTCTAAAAATGGGATTGCGAAAGGGGGCAAAATCGCCCATTCCCGACTCCGTTCGAGAGCCCGTTTCAGGCATTTTGAAGTGGCGCCATTAGGACGCTGCTGAAAAAGTCCGTGATATAATTGGCTGAATTGAGAAAGCCGGAGGTCGAGGGTATGCGCGGTACCAAGATCGAGACGCAGACGATGTTCAGCTATCTCTCGCCGGAACAGCGGGTTCCGGCGGATCATCCCCTGCGGGCCATCCGAGAGATCGTGGATCAGTCCCTGGCGGAGTTGGATGGGCATTTCCACTTTAGGGTGGCCCGTGACAGCTGATCTGTTTTGCCTCTGTTTTACGACACAAAACTGGCCAAAGTTATCTGCTGATTGACACCCTCCGGGGAAAAACCCATATCGGTGTGGACCGCAAGACGAAGATCATCCATGTAGTGACACCGCCTAATATGCGGGCCGGCGAATCTCATCGCCAGGGTCCGCCAATCCACTGGCGTGAAGCCACCATTGAACGGCTTTCCATTGGCGTCATCCTCCTGAGCACCGCCGCACGGCAGCTGCCCTGACCCCCGCGGGCGTTCCCCGATCTCCAACCCACGTCTTACATTGGTGCGCGCTTGCACACAACCAGTGCACCCAACAGATCCCAGCGCCTCGTTCAGAAACACGGCGGCCCATAACTTCCTGCATTTACAATAAGTTAATTAATCAGATGATATTGGCATGAAAACTGCTTTAATTCGAGTATGACTATTTAACGCATTTGTCATACGGCTCAATTCACGTTTAGAAGAGCGCATGAATCCTGGACGGGCATCCAAGCGCTTCTCAATGGGTTACTTATACCATCGCATGAGACGTCATGGGCACAAGGAATGGGCGAACAACAGTCGTGCAACCGGTTACTACCGTGGCGTAGGGGGTTATGAGAAACAAAGAATATGTTAGACGTATCACGATTTCTCTTCCATCGGAACTGCTGGATGAATTGGATAGCATTGTGTCTGAAAAGAGTTATAGCAGCAGATCTCAGGCGGTATCAGAGATGATTCATTCGAGATTAATGGATCATAAGCAGAAGAAAGATGACTCAGTTATGGTTGGCACAGTTACGCTGTTTTACAACAGAAAGGCGCTTGGCCTTCAAAATAAACTGTCCGACATGCAGTTCGAGCACATTGACGAGGTCATTAGTTCATTGCATGTCCATTTAACTCATGACCGCATGATGGAAGTCATTCTGGTGCAGGGGCCTGCTAGCATCCTTCAGTCGATTTGCGATGAAATGATGTCTGTAAAAGGCGTCATAACAGGCAATCTCCAATTGATGGCCGCCCTTATCCCTCCATTGCATCCGTTGTCCAAGAATATGAACCATTCCGTTGCTTCTCAATGAAGATATACAATCACTTATTAGATAACCTAGTCCAAAGGAGATATGTGATGAGTGACGTCAATAGCACACAGAGTCGAAAATACCCGCTGAATACACCATTAGTTAGGGCGGACCACATGTGTTACTGCCTCGTTGTTAAATTTGTAGAGACCGCTTGGACGACGAAGGGCGTCAATACGTCCGCAGAACGGTCCTTCACTTAGAGGGGTCTTTAATGAGCGCACAATACAAGCTGTTCTATACATCCGACATTCATGGCTCGGAAAAATGTTTTTTAAAATTCCTTAATGCCGGAAAGTTCTATAAAGCAAATGCTTTGGTACTCGGTGGCGACATCGCTGGAAAGATGGTCGTGCCAATTATCTCGCGGTCTAGCCGTTGGGAAGCGAGATTTTTAGGACGTGATTTTGTTGCAGATACAGAGGCCGAATGCCGTGAGTTGGAAAAGAACATCCGAATGAACGGGTTTTATCCGGTTCTTATGACGCAAGAGGAGCACGAGCATTTCCACAATGATGCGGACGCTTGCGGTAAGATGATTGATCGTGTTGTGCTGGCGGCAATAGAGAGATGGATCGGTATCGCGGAAGATCGTCTACGCAATACAGGAATCCGGTGTTTCGTGAATGCGGGAAACGATGATGACGACTATATCGACAACGCCCTTAGGCAATCCGACTTGGTTGAGAACCATGATGGCAGCATAACGGATCTCACGGACGATATTCAGATGGCGGTGTGCGGGTACTCCAATTCGACACCCTTCGATAGCCCCCGTGAGATGCAAGAAGAACAGCTCGAGGCGTATATCGAGGAAATAATTGCGAAGCTCAAGTCACCCCGCGATGCGATATTCACGTTGCACGCGCCGCCATATAACACCGGGATCGACTCGGCCCCCCTACTTGAGAATGGCCGGGTCGTTACAAGCGGCGGCCATACGGTGATGACACCTGTTGGCTCTACGGCGGTACGTAACGTGATTGAGCGTTATCAACCGTTGGTGGGTTTGCATGGACACATACACGAATCACGCGGCACAAAGCAAA
>JAJYPA010000609.1 GCA_021795795.1 Pseudomonadota bacterium
AAGGGACGATTCAAGAACCCGGATAATGACGTAAATGGGCCTTGGCGGACTTACCCATTGGATGTGCGTACAGAAGACGGCGCTAAACGGGAGAAATATAGATACGATGTCACCCTGCCTAGTGGACGAGTCATTAAACCTTCAGCCGGTCGGCATTGGTCTCTACCAGTTGAAGTATTTGTCCGGCAACGCGAGCGTGGAGAGATATATTTCGGTAAAGATGGCGATGCTATGCCGACCAAGAAGGTCTACCTACGGGATGCCAACCAGGGAGTAATTGCGAGAACGTGGTGGCCATACAAAGAGGTCAGCGGCAATCAAGATGCCAAGCGGGAGGTTTTAGCGCTATTCGGGGACTCTGGGTTTATTACTCCTAAGCCAGAAAAGCTGATTGAGAGAGTCCTGATCATTGCTTCTAATCCAGGCGACCTGATCTTAGACTCTTTCCTCGGCTCCGGCACAACCAGTGCCGTGGCGCATAAGATGAGGCGGCGCTACATCGGCATTGAAATGGGCGAGCACGCCCGTACCCACTGCCTGCCCCGCTTACAGAAGGTCATTGAGGGCGAGCAAGGCGGTATCTCCCAGGCCGTGGGTTGGCAGCGAGGCGGCGGCTTCCGCTTCTGCACCCTGGGTGAACCAGCCTTCGACGAGCATGGCCGCATCAACTCCGAGGTGCGCTTCGCCACCTTGGCCGCCTATATCTGGCACTTCGAAACGGGCGCGCCGGGCGCGCAGGCCTTCACGAAACCCTTTCTGGGTGTGCATGACGGCACGGCCTACTTCCTGCTTTACAACGGCATCTTAGGAGACCGTCGCCCTGCGGGTGGCAACGTGCTGACCCATGCCGTACTGCAATCTCTGAATCAGGACGTGACGCACGCGGGGCCGAAGGTGATCTATGGTGAGGCATCCCGGGTCGGATCGGCGCGCCTGACGGCCGAAGACATCACCTTCCATCAGATCCCATACGATTTGAAGATGCGCTAACCTGGGAGCACAAGAATATGTTGACCCTCAAGGCCTACCAGCAGAGCGCCCTAACCGTCCTCTCGCAATTCCTCACGGCCACCCGCAGTCAGCCGGTAGCTGATGCCTACGCCGCCATGCTGGCGGAACAGTATCGGACCGAGCCCTATCAGGCCCTCTTTGGCGACACCCCATGCGTGTGCCTGCGGGTGCCCACCGGGGGCGGCAAAACCATCATGGCCGCCCACGCCGTGGCCTTGGCCGGCCAGACCGTGTTGGACAGTGACGCCCCCGTGGCGCTGTGGCTGACACCCTCGGACACGATCCGCACCCAGACGCTGGAGGCTCTGGCCAACGCCCGGCATCCCTATCGGCAAGCTCTGGCGCAGCACTTCGGCGACCGCGTGCAGGTGTGCGACTTGGAGAGCTTGCAGACCATCAGCCCGCACGATGTCGGCAAGGCTGCCATCGTTATCGTGGCCACCATCCAGTCATTCAACATCACCGACACGGCCAAGCGCAATGTCTACTCGTTTTTTGAGGAGCTGGCGCCGCACTTCGACAGCGTGCCGGCACAGCTGACGGTGGGAATGGAGAAGGTGACCGAGTCCGACCTTGCCGTACAGCCTTATCTGACCGCCAAGGACCTGGGGCGGGTGAAATATTCGGTGGCCAACTGGCTACACCTCCAGCAGCCCATCGTTATCGTGGATGAAGCGCACAACAACCGCACCGACCGCTTCTTCAAGTCGCTGAGCCGTGTCAACCCGAGCTGTATCATCGAGATGACCGCCACACCCGTGCCTGGTAACAATGTGCTCTACCATGTTGCCGCGCAGGAGCTGAAAGCCGAGCAGATGATCAAGCTGCCCATCGTGCTGGCTGAGCACCCGCAAGGCTGGCAGGAGTGCTTGCGAGATGCCGTGCTCACGCGCGATGGCCTGGAGCTGGCCGCACAGAAGGAATCCGACTACATCCGACCCATCGTATTGGTGCAGGCCCAGCCCAAAGGGGGCGAGGCAACCGTTGAGGTGGTACGCCAGCACCTGATCGATCAGGAGCGTATACCGGAGGACCAGATCGCCGTGGCCACCGGCGCGCAAAAGGAACTCGACGGTATTGACCTGTTTAACCGTGCCTGCCCTGTGCGGTACGTCATCACGGTGGAAGCGCTCAAAGAAGGCTGGGATTGCTCCTTTGCCTATGTGCTGGCCAGCCTGCAATCCGTAAACTCGGCCAAGGACGTAGAACAGTTGCTTGGCCGCGTGCTGCGTATGCCCTACGCGCAAAATCGTAGCCAGGACGATCTGAACAAGGCGTATGCCCACATCGTCGCCGATACCTTCGCCGAGGCGGCCGCCACGCTCAAGGATCGGATGGTGCAGAATATGGGCTTTGAACGGCTGGAAACCGCCTCGCTCATCATCCCGCCGCCGCCTGCGGGTGGCGTAGCTGGGACATCGCCTGCCAGCGGCACGACCAGCCCGCCCCCCATCATTCCCGATTGCCATATCGAACTGCCCGAAATGCCCGATACCCAGCACTGGCCTGACGCGGTGAAACAGGCGGTCAAGGTCGTGGCGACCACCCAAGGCGCCACTGTTCTACTGGCCGGCGCGACCAGCAGCGAGGTACTCACACAGGCTGAAGCGTTCATCAGCCAGGCCGTGCCGCCCAAGGCTCGCGAGAAGGTCAAGGAGCAGTTTGCCGCTCACCGCGCTATGCGACAGGCCATGCGGGCCCCGGCCCAGTTGGGCCTGCGCTTCGCACCCATTCCCCATTTCTGCCTAAACCTGGACGGCCACCTTGAAGTAGTGGAGAAGGAAACTCTCGCCAGCCTGGGCGATTGGAGCCTGCTGGACCAACCAGCGCAGCTGGCCGGCTTTGCTATCACCGAGACCGTCAACTCGTTTACGATCGATGTGAATAGCGACAGGGTGCAGTGGCGCCATATTGGCGCCCAGCAGCTCCACCTCAACGAGGTCGCCAGCCATATTAGCGAGCAGGACTTGCTGCGCTGGCTGGATGCGCAGTTGCGCCAACCTGACATCGGCCAGACCCAGATGCAGGCGTATCTTTTGAGGATGCTGGCCCATCTCACCACTGAACGTGGCTACACCCTCACGGCCTTGGTCCGAGCCCGTTTCCAGCTCACCCAGGCGCTCGCCAGGGAGGTCGATCGGCTGCGCAGCCTCGCCATGATTAAGGGCTTCCAGGGCAGGCTGGTGGACATGGTTGTACCTGGTCCTGAAGAAATGGCGCACCTCGGCTTTCACTTCGAGCCTAGCCAATACCCGGCCCGGCAAATCTATCAGGGCAGCTACGAGTTCAATAAACACTTCTATCCCGTCATCCACGACCTACGCGAAAAAACCGCCAGCGGCGAGATGGCGGAGGAATTCCGCTGCGCTCAGGTCCTTGATTCGCACCCCCAGGTCAAGCAATGGGTCCGAAACATCGAGCGCCAGAAGAAATTTTCGTTTTGGCTCCCTACATCGACAGACTACTTCTATCCCGACTTCGTGGCCGAATTACAGGACGGCCGCATCCTCACCGTCGAATACAAGGGTGAACCCTACAAGACCAACGACGACTCGCGCGAGAAACAGCAGGTGGGTGACCAATGGGAGAAAGCCAGCGGTGAGCGTTGCTTTTTTTTATTCGCCGTCGAGCGCGACGACACGGGGCGGGATGTAGGCCAGCAGATCGGAGACAAGCTGACCTTAGCTACACGCGTCTGAAAGCCAGGAGCCGTCCAAAGATCTCCGCGACGACTATGATCGCAGGCCTCCTCGCCGGCAAGCCGGTCGTTGGAGCGGGCGCACCACGGACTTGACAATTGCCGTTGATTTTTCTGTGCCCGCTCGGTACGTTCACTTCCACGTGGTCTTATGAGATCGGAAGCGGTGGACGCGGTCAATAATGGGGCACATCTGCGCCTGCTGGCGACGAATACGGCCTGAGGATACATTGTTCGTTTGGTAGTCGGTCCGGCGCACGCGTGGCGTTGTTGACGCGCCTGGCTAGGATGCTGATACCCGCACCGCAGTTGGACGGAGCCGCTACGCGGAGGAAAACCAAGTAATTCGAGCGGCAGGTTGTAAAATGTAGCCTCACCCCCTCGCGTGAACGAGGGGCCAATCCACGACGATTTGTGAGGCTACGTCGCCATGAAATCAGAACCGAACGACCGTTTCAAGCAGAACTACGAAGCGCACCGCAAGCAT
>JAJYPA010000610.1 GCA_021795795.1 Pseudomonadota bacterium
GACCGGATTGAGGACTTACCTCCCCAGGCACGGGACTTCTGATGCACTACATGCTGGATACGAACATTTGTATTTACATTATGAAACGCCAGCCACCGGAGGTGGAAAGCAGGTTGCGCGATGTAGCAGTAGGAGATGTTTCCCTGTCTGGCATAGTTCTGGCGGAACTCTGGTATGGTATCCATCGGAGCCAAAAACCCGAGCGCAACGAAGCTGCACTTCGAGATTTTTTGCGATTTGTGAACATATTAGACTGGCCATTGGAGGCCGCTGGGGTATATGGTGCCATCCGGGCAGCACTGACATGCAAAGGGTCTCCCATTGGCGGAAATGACCTGCTCATCGCGGCCCATGCCATTTATGAGAGTGCAACATTGGTGACCAACAATGGCCGAGAATTTGAGCGGGTTCCTGGACTCAATCTCGAAAACTGGGCGGACCGCTAGTCACCTCAACACCTCTTTCACCATGCTGGGCGGATAAACGGCTACCACAGGGTGGATATTGTCGATATCTCGTTGGTCAAGGCGGATTTCGCCATATTCCCGGTTGATACTCTGGAGCAGAATCTCGCCGTCTCGCCTGGCGACAAACTTCTTAACCATCTTGCGCCCATCGCTAGTGGCAACTGCGACATACTCCAATGGTTGCGGCTCACCCGCAGGAGACACCACGACAACCCAGCCATCTTCAATAGCCGGCGACATACTGTTGCCACGGACCTTGAGGGCATATGCATTAGCGTCTTTCGTTGGGCAGAACACGTAGCCGTCCCCGATTCCTGGCGGATAGCCCATCTCATCGTAGTAGCCGTCATCGCCCATCTTCGCGTAGCCAATGATCGGAACCCGTGTGTGGGTATAGCAAATATACTCAGCGTCAGGCTCTTTCACTCCGAACCAGGAAAGGGGATCGACATAGTCTAGCTTTTCAATTCCGAGGATATAAGCAGCACTTACACCCTCCCCAAACGCCTCTGCAAGACGGATAGCCGTCGGCACATCCAGCGTTCTGGTCCCTTGCTCATAATTTCCTATACGTGACATGGATATAGCAGTCGCCCGAGCAGACAACTGTTTCTGTGTCCACCCCCGTGCTTTACGCAATTCTCTAATCCGAGATCCAACGGCAACCGCATCAATCTCTTTGGAAGCTTCTTTGCTCATGAGCAGATTGTGCACACTGCGCGTGTAGGTTTCACCTAACAAGCCGTGTTTTTCTTCTTGCATAACTACACGCTCCGTGTTTATCATAGAAGGCATGGACATCAAATCATTCATCAAAAGTTATGGGACCTATGCGCAGGCGGCGGAAACCCTTGGATTCAAGGGACGCACATTGGCGTCGTGGTGCCGCCATGAACGCACCCCGTCACGCGAACAGGCTCACGCCCTCATCATCAAAAGCGAGGGGCGCCTGACATACGAAGACATCTTCGGCCCCCATCCCTCAGCCCATGACAATACCTCGCCCCAAGCCCAAGGACCCGAGAGGGAGTCGGCATGAGCACGCGCCTCGGAAGTTTTTCTATCCGTCGTCTCCGCAATGACCAATCGCGCTCACTGTACCGCATCCGGAGGGCGGCATGAATCGCCAAGGCATTGCCCTTACCGACCGGCAGCATCGGCACTTGACACCGTCCGCCACCCGGGACTACGCTCAATCCGTCACTGGGGTTCCAGTGATCGGGTTTGGAAGCCCGGAAAGAAGGCGGACAGCCGCTTTGCGGCTATTTTTTCGTCCGTGTACATGGCAACACCCTCTATGGGCGGGGCCGTGCGGGGAGCCGAAAGGCTCGCCGGTGCCTTCTACCGGTCTTCCAACCCGCACGGTTCCGTCCACCCATTTGGAAGTGGGTGCGGAGTTCAGACCGCATAGAAGGAATACAGTCATGGATACACACGCCCCAGGCGCGTCCGCGCCCATGCAGGCCGTATTGCCTGCCACCTTTCAATTCCACTCCATTGAAGTTCGTACCGTTAATCGTGACGGCCAGGTCTGGTTTGTCGCTGGCGACGTTGCCAAGGCACTGAACTACGCTGATGCCGTGCAGATGACCCGCGTCCTCGATGAAGACGAAGCTGCTCTGCATACTGTGCAGAGCAGGTCCGAGAACGGCACCCTCCAAACCCGCGAAGTCACCATCATCTCCGAATCGGGTCTCTACCACGCCCTGCTCAAATCCCGCAAGCGCGAGGCCAAGCCTTTTCGCAAGTGGGTCACTGCCGAAGTTCTGCCCGCCATTCGGCGCAGCGGCAGTTTTTCAGACACGGCCACGCAAATTCCAATGCAGCAAGACCGATTTCTGCTGATCTTCAACGTCGAAGGGCGCCCGCAGATCACGCCCCTTCCCCATAACGTTTCCATCCTGTCAGCCACCGACAAAATCAGCATGTCGACGCTGATGCGCGAATACATACCTGGCGAGATGTTGCCGGACCTGATGCGCATCGGTCTCGACCGTCTGGCCAAGATGGCGGAACGAGGCAGAAATGCCCCCGTCCGCGCCAACCCCATCGATAAGGAGGTCAAGCCATGAGCGCCCTAGATCCCGTTGTTTCCGCCCGTTCCGCCTATCTGCCCACAGGCCCCCGTGAGGAATATCGCGGGGAGCGCCCCGTCTACCGGAGGGACGTGGGGCCACGAGGGGGTTCCGCTCCATGTGCGGTGCAGACCTCGATACCGGCGCGACCGGCGATGACCGCAGTCACGCACGATCAGATGAGTGCTGAATGGTGCGAGCCGGCACTGGCCCCTTCCGCTGAACCATCCACCTCTCAGGAGGACTCCGCCGTGCAGCCTACGACATCCAGATTGAACAACCCCGCGCTGCTTTCGCCATTCCTGACAGGACCCGTCCCCATCGTTGGCGAATCTCCGCAAAACATCGGTGAAGAATACAACTCTGGGGGCGAGAAGCCCCGCGTCGCGGACTTCAATCCGGGGACGCTTGCCCTTTTGCCAAAGAAGGATCAGATCGTCGAGGCCATGCGGCAAGGGCATGGCAGCTATGCCGAAATATCGGCGGCCACCGGCCTGACCAAGTCCGAAGTCAGCGCCGTCATTCACGCCACATTACTACTGGCGACCAAAAGCCGCCCCGCTGTTCTGGTGGAATCCACCCCACCAGGTGCGAAGGAGCGCCGCTTTGAGATCGCGAACACGGATGCCCGAGTGCCCCCTTCGCGGGAAGCAACCCCTTCGCAGGACGGCGAGACCGCCCCGGCGCTGTTGTACGGTGCGACTACCGACGCTACGCCGTTTCGTTTCAAGCACGTCGGGGATGTGGGGCACACGGTGATGGTGAGGCCAACGCGTACCGGTAAATCGCTCGCCGTTTTCACTGAGGGCTCGCAAAAGGACCGGATATTGGCGGCGGTGGCGCACGGCGCGCGCACAACCACCGAGATCACGCAGCGCACCGGGTTGCTACGGGAACAGGTCCATAAGGCCGTGGGTTGGCTGGTGAAAAAGGGCGAGCTGCAGGACATGCCCAGCGATGAAGAACGGACGGTGGAACTCGCTCCACCTCCGGGCACCCATGGCGTCCACTCGCCTGTTCAAGACAGGTCCGCCGGTGAACCGGAGCCTGCAGCCGCCAAAATTGCGCCAACTCAGGGCTGCGGCTCCCAGTGGAATGATCCAAGCGGGAAAGTCTTGGACGTACTCTTATCCAACGATTCGGTCTCCCTCACGGCCTTGTGCGCAATGACCGGGCTGACCCGAGACGAGGGCCTTCAGGCGGTTGACGCGCTGGACGCCTCGTTGCTTGAGATGAAGGGAGACGACGAATTCATCGAGCGGTTCCACGGGGACGATGACGAGATCTGGTATCAATATATGACCGCCACCATAGATCCGGCTCCCCAGACGTCCCCAGCGCCTGCGCGTGGGGCACATGATCATCCCGCCCCTGCTACCGATGACCTCATAGACCAGAATGGAGGCGGTGGCCACCGAGGCCCTCACGGTGCTGCGGGATGCCTTTTCCCGGTTGGCCGACCTGGCGCGAGAAAACGCAGCAGCCAGGGACCGGCTGGCGGCGGTGCAGAAGCTGCTGGGCCGGGAGGGCTGAGAAATGACAGGCGTACTACACACCATGACTAAAGACGAGCGTTTGATACGCGCCTCAGCACTTGAAATACAGTTAGAAAAGCATCCTCAAGAAGAGGATGCACCTTTCACGGGGT
>JAJYPA010000611.1 GCA_021795795.1 Pseudomonadota bacterium
GGTGCCTCAGGCGGTAGACTGTCCCTGATCGGTTGCAAGATGCCGGAACACATCCTGAATGCCAGTCTCGGTGGGCAAATCAATCCACTTGCCGAGTAAACGCGGCTCCACGACTAAATCGTGCGGCGCGCTTGCTGGCTTGGCCGCCGTGTAGCGGATAGGCCCGCACTGCATGAAGATGGTGGGTTGCAGGCCATCACGGCGGATGGGTGTCGCCGTCAGGCCCAGCACGTATTTAGCCTTGGACCGTTTCAGGATCGCGTCAAATGAAACTGCGCCGACGTGATGGCATTCGTCCACAATCACCTGCCCGTAATTTTCGACAAGTAAATTGACCTCGCCTTGGCGGGAGATGGATTGCATTACAGCAATATCTATCATGCCGGTGGGTTTGGCTTTGCCACCGCCGATGGTGCCCACCACGCCATTGCCAACGCCTAGAAAAGCCTGCAGACGTTCCTGCCATTGCTTAAGCAATTGGGTTCGCTGCACCAACACCAAGGTGTTCACACCACGGTGCGCGATCATCGCTGCCGCGGTCACAGTCTTGCCAAAGGCGGTCGGAGCGCACAGCACGCCGATATCATGACTCAACATTCCGGCAATCGCGGCCTCCTGGTCCAGACGCAAATTGCCGACAAAAGAGACATCAATGGGTTCACCGCCAAAACGCTCATCGTGCAGGTCACAGGCGATGCCGTTGTCTCGCAGTAGATCCAGCGTAGCCTCAAGGCAACCGCGAGGCAAGGCGACGTGCTGCGGGAAATTTTCAGCATTGCCGATGACGCGTGGCTTGTCCCATACCGACATGCGCATGGCCTGGGCCTTGTAGAATTCTGGATTTTGAAACGCAGACAAACGAATCAATCGGTTGGCCAGTGCCTGCGGCAGCTGAACCTTCTCGAAGTAGATCATGTTGCCCAGAGTCACGGTCAACGACCTCGGCATTGGCCCGAACAACTTTTTCGCAGATGCGACATCTCGCTTCCACGGCGTGGCAAGATCTTCTTCGTCGATGAAAGTGACGTCCAGCGGGTGAACACCACCGGTGGCTCGCAGGATAGTCGGCTCAATGTCGTGTGAGGCCATGGGCTGAATGGAGGCGAGAAAACCCCACTGATCGGGATACGGGCACAGATCGGCATCAACGAAGACGCTGTAACCACTTTCACGAGGCCATTTCTGCAACGGCAAGGCGATCAGATTACCGAAGCCTCCTTTGGGCATTGTGTCCTGATTCGGGAACAGTCGGTCGTAGGATTCCAGTTTCAATTGTCGCGTACGCGAGCAGGTATGGCTGATGATGGCAGTGCCAAGGCGCCGGGCGTCACGTGCAGAAACGCGGTTGGCGAAAAACACCCAGGCGTGCGCGCCATTCCCGGACCGGGAAATTTCCAATGCAGCCGGAACACCCAGTTCATGGCAGGATTGCATGATGGCGCGGGCATCATCGCGCCATTCGGCCTCGTCAAAATCGACAGCCAAGAAATAGCAGGTGTCGTCCTCCAGCAGCGGATAGACGCCGACGGTGTGTTCGCCAGCCAGATGGTCGTAGATCACCGCATCCGACAGCGGGATCAACAGGCGGTTGCTGCAATCGCCGCACTTGATGCGCGGCTTTTCACAGACACCGGCGCGCCACTCGTTGACGCAGGCTGGGGCATAGCCTGATTTGCCAGAGGTCTTCCCTTCCCAGCGGATGGGGTACACATCCGTGCGCCCGCGAAACAAACGGCGGAACAGTGCCACCTTCTCGGCAGTAGACAACCTGGATAGCCCCGGCTCCGGTAGCGCAACAGCGAGTGGCTGTGGTGGCAACCGCCATTCGATGCCGTGGGATTCGAGCAGCGCGATCAGGCGGGCGTTTTCGGCCTGCAGTACAGTCAGATAATCGCGTTCAGCCATTGCTTGGGAACGGCGCCGGTAGTGGCCGATATGAGGCGGCTCTGGTCATCTTTTGGGGTGGAGTTGCCGGGGGTTGTGATGAAGTGCTTTGACATCCTGTTCGCCATGTGCGTATTCCGGGGCATCGTGGGCATCTTTATGCTATCCAAGCGGAGAAGAGTGGTCGACCTCCGCTTCAGTCCACAGGTTCGGAAAATAGAAGCGTAGCGCCCAGAGTGGAATGCCGAAGCGCACTGGTCCCTTGGCGGTATCGGAGAGCAGAAGTTCGCGACGTAATAGTTCGGCGAGCAAGCGGTCGGCGGTACGCGGGGCAAGTCCGGTCATTGCCTTGAATTCGCCCCGGGTCAGGCTTCCGGCCAGGAAAACGTAATGCAACGCATTGGTGGCCTCTGGGCGCAGACTGCTTTCCGGCTTCAGCGATTCCAAGGTCAGGAATTCCTGTAGGCGCTCACGCAGACCGGCGAACTCCAGGATGCCGCTCATGAATCGAACCTGGTCCAAACACATTTCGAGAAAATACCGGGCAAAGGCCAGCAACCCCGCTTCGCTGAGATTCCCGCGCCCATCCAGATCGCCGGCGCGAGGTGCGTCCGCGCCGGCCAGCAGGGCATAATACCGGTCTTGGGTACGGGCTAGGCCGCGCATCGGCGACCATAACCCACTGGTTAACCCCATGCTATGGAATAGGAGGTGACTGTGCAGGCGGGCTACCCGGCCGTTGCCGTCCAAGAATGGGTGAATCCAGGCCAGCCGATGATGTGCGCAGGCTATCCCTATCAGTGCGCGTTCTCCGCTGGGCAGACCCGCATAAACATTTTCCCAACGACGAAAAAACGCGGGTAAAGCGCTCGCCGGTGGAGCCACATGCGTACCCACCTGTACTTCACAGGTCCGCCATGCGCCAGGAATAACGGCGCTACCATCCTCAATCAGGCGATCAGCTGCGGGCAACTGCTCGTAGAGTTGCCGGTGCAATGCTTGCACCACCTCCGCCGAATACAATTTTCGCCAGTCCATCTCAACGTACGCCATTTCTCCCCACTCCTCCGTGTGGATATGGGCCAAAGCCAAGCGTTGACGGCGAGCACGGTCAGGATCCCGGGCGTATGCCCCTTTCAAAGCCCGCTGAATGTCGAGCGGGAAGGTATGCTGACCTTCTATACGGTTGGTGTAGTAGGAATTCATCTCCCGCAGCAGGGGCGTCAGCGCCGATTTGCTGGCGGCCGACATTTTGCCATCCAGATTGGTCGCCGCACGGATCAGCCTGTGGGCCAGTTCCAATAATGGAGCGACGGCCACCTCCGACGGCAGCAGTGGTTCGAATTGTGCGGGGTTCGTATACATTTTGGCGAATCTAAGCCATAAGGTGTAGTTTGTTTATTATACTGTTATTCATAATAAAAATACAGGACAATGGGGGCATGGCGGGCCTATTGGCGAATCATCTGGCGAGAGTTGTTAACGGACAATAAAGTATCATCCTGTATTTGCTGCAACCTATTGATTGACGGCTCACGATGTCAGCCCCGCAGCGGCAATGTATCATCCTGAACAGCCGGAGGAACCCCTTGTATGCCGCCATCAGAACAATAAAGTATCATCCTGAGATTTTTGTAACCAATTGATTCTTCTTTGTCGACGCGCTTTTGCGCCTATTTTTGCCGCATTACAGGATGATACTTTATTGTTCGGGATGATACTTTTTTGTCCGTTAACAATTTTTCGCGCCGATGGATGCCCCATCACTCCACCGTCACGCTCTTCGCGAGGTTACGCGGCCGGTCCACATCGGTACCCTTCACCAAGGCCGCGTGATAGGCCAGCAACTGCACCGGGATAGCGTGGACGATGGGGGAGAGCAAACCGGCATGACGCGGCAGACGCAGCACATGCACGCCCTCGCTGGCGTTAAAGTGGCTGTCCGAATCAGCGAATACATAAAGCTCACCGCCACGGGCGTGGACTTCCTGCATGTTGGCCGCCAGCTTTTCGAGGAGACGGTCATTGGGCGCGATCACCACCACCGGCATGTCGCGGTCCACCAGGGCCAGGGGGCCATGCTTCAACTCGCCCGCGGGATAAGCCTCGGCATGGATATAGGAGATTTCCTTAAGCTTGAGCGCCCCTTCCAGCGCGATGGGGTAGTGCAGGCCACGCCCCAGAAAAAGTGCATGATCCTTGCTGGCAAAGCGCGCCGCCCAGCCCTGAATCTGCGGCTCCAGATTCAGGGCGTGCTGGACACTGCCCGGCAATTGCCGCAAAGCATCCAGATGATCAGCC
>JAJYPA010000612.1 GCA_021795795.1 Pseudomonadota bacterium
CCTTGGCCTCTTCGCCCAGGAGGATAGAAAGCGCCTCCTGCATGTGGCCAGAAGATACCCCATGCAGATACAGCCAGGGGACCGTGGCCGCCACCGTCCGCGATTTACGCACATACGGTGGCACCAGCGCCGAGTTGAATTTCATCCCGGAACCAGAGCGGTCCCGAACCTTGGGGACCTTCACGGGTACTGGCCCTAAAGCGGTCATGATCTCTCGCTCCGGCAGGTAACCATTCCGTACAACCGCCTGACGACCATCCACCATCCTTACGGCAGAAAATCCTTCCAGCAATACGGCCACCTCTGTCTCTATGGCCTGTTCGATCAGGGAACGTGCCGCTCGCCGAAGTACGCCTTCGATGCCCAGGCCCAGCTCTCCCATACCACCCTCAAATACGGTATTCTTTTCCACGGCGTACTCCTTACGTTGCTTACTTGGTCTGCAAACCCTTTGTAGCAACAGTACGCCACCTTGCTCAAGTCACTTGTAACCCGCCTATACACCAGTTTCGATCATAGCTCGGCGGCTGGGCGGGCGAGCCACGAACAAATTTTACTCGCTGGTGTTGCAGCGTTGGTCGCTGGCGCCTTTGCTATGGCCGCTGGTGAATATGTATCCGTGAGTTCACAGGCCGACACCCAGTTGGCAGATCTTGAGATTGAAAGACGGGAGCTGAGGAAGAATCCCGATAAAGAGCTTCTTGAGCTCCGCGATATTTATATGGCGCGTGGCCTCGACGAAGCACTGGCTCAGCAAGTCGCTGCACAGCTTATGCAACGTGACGCCCTCGCTGCGCATGCGCGCGATGAACTAGGCTTGACGGAAATGGCCACGGCCCGACCTGGCGAAGCCGCTTTGGCCTCAGCCGCATCTTTTGTATGTGGCGCCTTATTCCCAGTGCTGATCGCCGCTTTCGTGTTCCACAGTGAGGTGCTACCGGTCCTGTTTATGACCACCATTCTGCTGCTGGTGATCCTCGGTGTGGCTGCTGCCAAGGCCGGGGGCGCATCCGTGATGAAGGGCGCCCTCCGTGTTGTTGTCTGGGGAGCCTTCTCGATGATTGCCACCTCGCTGATTGGTCACCTGCTTGGACAGGCGGCAATCTGACCTGCACCGGCTGAAGTTATAATTGCTAAATCTGTTTGCCGCATTCGGTCGTCATCGCGAGAAAAATCATGCAGCGTCCAGCACACGCATTTCGATATGCAGGCCAGCCGCTGTCGCCATGTTTACCAGGGCATCCAGGGTAAACAGGTTGATCTTGCCGCGCACCAGATCTGATACGCGCGGCTGAGTAACACCGAAGAGCTTGGCGGCCTGCGCCTGACTCATTTCGGTGCAAGCCATGTGCTTCTTGAGCGCCATCATCAAGAGGGAGCGTAGTTTCATGTTTTCCGCCTCTTCTGGCGTATCCTCAATCGCGTCCCACACACTGGAAAATCGTTCGTTACTCATGATTTTTGCTCCTTTAACAGATCCCGGTAGCGTTTGGCGGCAAGGTTCACATCCATCTTGCTGGTCTTCACGGTTTTCTTCTGGAAACAGTGCAGCACATAAATGGCATCGGCGAACTTCGCCACATAAATGATGCGGAATATCCCCACTGCGTCACATATCCGAAGTTCTCGCACACCCTGGCCTACACTGTTCATGGGCTTCCAGTCGTCCGGTGTTTGACCATTCTGCACCCGATCAAGCTGATAACCCGCCTCGCGTCTTGCGGCCAAGGGGAAGGCGCGCAAGTCATCCAGAGCATTGCCTAAAAATTCGATAGGTTTGGAATCGGCCATGCGTCTCAATATATAAAATTTTGTATGTTACGGCAACCCCTAAACTTTCCCCATCAGCCCAGCGAAAGCCCCATACCCCATACCCCATACCCCATGACTGCATTACTCAATCACTCATGGGGGTTTCCGCAGGGGTGGTGAAAGGTGGTGGGAAAGAAAGATGCCGTCGCCGCCAAAGCCGCTCAACCAACTGAATAATATCTACAAAGGAAAAAGGCTCGGTATTTTCAAAGGGTGTGAGGCAAATGGGCCTGACACATATTGAAAGAGGACTTAAAGATGAGTATGAAAACGATTCGCATGAGTAACGGGCGCCCGGTCAATATCGACCTGGATAATTGGACTGCCTTGGCTGCCGCCACAGACTATGACCACACCAAGCACCCACATGACTTGCAAAACTACAGTTCCTTGCACGTGTACACGCGGGTCGGCCAGGAGAAGTATCTGGTGTTTGGCAAGTCCCACAGTTGCTATGACGGTGGAAGCACCGATTACGCGGGGATTCTGATCACCGATGAGGCCGAGCTGACGGACGCCATGCGCCAGGTGGTGGATGACCTGGGTCTGGTTGGCGAAGTCAGGGACGATCTGCTGCGTAAGTGGGAGCAGGATTTGCCCGCCGTGGACCTGGACTAACCGGCGTGACCAGGCGGGTGCCGCATCATCATGCGCCCGCCGCCGCCCCTTTTCTTTTTCCATTCACCCACCACCACCAAAGGAGTTTCACCATGAGCAATAGCAATCGCATCACCGAAAACCGGAATCTCATCCACGACCTCGCCGTGGCCCAGGCGTCATTTCTGCTCGCGAATCTCGCCCCCGCCGTTTCCGCGAGTATCGGCCGATCCCTGCCTATCGAAGCGCAACGGGATCGGTACTACGCCGATCTGCCCGAACTCACCTGCAAGGTCATCGGCGCCATGAACGACCTCGCCGCCGACGAGTCCGCAATGGAGAACATTCTCGCCATGGGCCTGAAAATCACGGAGGAGCGGGCGATGGCGGGTTAGGGCCAGCCCCCAACGCCACAAGCACAAATCGCCGCCCGGTTTCGTCATTCCACTGCCACCGCCCGCGTTATCGCGGGCTTTTTCATGTCCGCCTCATAACGATCAGGTGGCCGCGCGCCCTGTACTCCATGTGAACATCCACATTGGAGCCGCGAAATGGAACCTGAAAATCCTTCTTTTAATTCCACCCCATTGCCGGGTGCTGTCCCATTGCCGGGTGCAAACTCCAACTCCGGCAAAGATCTGGTCGAGACACTGGTCCCTGCGGGGTTGACGGGCGTTGTTCGCGAAAAGGCGATTGACGCCATGTTTTTGTCGATCAGTGTGCTACACATGAGCCTGGAAGATGTCCAGCGACGCATCCAGGAAATCGCCATGGTTCATCATCAGCCCCTGGATTCCCCCCAGGTCTGGCTGAAATTCAACCGGGAGGTCCAGGCGCTGTCTTTGACGCGCGACCCCGTAAAAGATCTGGCGGATCGTCTCCCCCGTGAGGAGCGTTCCGAATTCCTCGCGTCGGTTTCTACAGCAAAAAAAGCATTGGGTTACTCACCTGAAGACGTGAAAGAGCTTTTGAGCGTGGTGCAGATGGGCAACGTCAACGACCCGGTCGGCGCTGCGAAAGCGTTTTCCAAAGGTGTCAGCGGCGAGGTGGGGGACCATGCAAACAGCGTGAGCGGCCGGAATGGTGTGTATTCATGGGACCAGAAGGCCACTGGTTGGGGCGGTGATGGCCAAGACGGGACCGGCGCGGTCATCAAGCCGGAGCGCGACATCGCCGATGCCGCCACCCCCGCGAAAACGCATGAAGAGATGATCATCTATGGCGGAGATGATGACCGCGACCCGGACCGGGAATCGGAACTGGACCGGGCGGAAGTGGACGTGGAAACCATTCACCAAAAAGCCGCCAGTCACCTGAATGACCGCAATTATATTGGGTATCGGACGTTCATGGAAAACGCCGAAATTTTGGACACGGATCATAAAGGGCGCGGCAAGGCGGCGAAGAACCGGGATGGCAATGAACAGGAGCCCGAGCGGATTACCGCAAAGCTGAAAACCAATCTGTGGCTGGCGTCCGACGACAGCGCGCGCGGCACAATCCCCGACATCATGAAAAAGATCCGTGAACTGCAGGATCTGCCGGAGCCATCGGTGATGACCCAAAAAGCTCTGGAGCGCATGGAAACCCCGCTGGACAAGCTGGTCGCCGACCTCGGCGAAAAGAAGGGTAAACGCCGCGATAACAACAAACCCGCTCTGGAGCGTTGATCGTTGAAACATGCGCATCAGGTTCCCGGATGTCCGGTACAAAGATGAGAGCGACGACCATCTATCTACAGGAGCAATTGACATGAACACGAACGGAAATGGA
>JAJYPA010000613.1 GCA_021795795.1 Pseudomonadota bacterium
GTCGAGGAACTGATCCAGAAAATCTTTACCGAGCAGGCCGTCGGCAATAAATGGCGGCAGCAGCTTTTTGACTATACCGCCTTCTATGATGCCCCCGAATTAGCGGAGCGTCTGGCGGTAGAGGGTCACTTTGCACCTGCTCAACATTTCAGTGCCCAACGTCCCAAAATGGTCAGCAGCCGCCTCGCGGCTTACGGCCGACGTCAATTTCATGAAGTCTGGGCGGATTGCGATCGCTACGGTCTGGAACATCGCACTCCCATGAATCAGACCCCGCTGATGGCCGCAGCCCGAGCGGGAAATGTCCCTCTGGTGGAAGCGCTGCTGGATAAAGGGGCACGTCGCGATGCCGCGGATCATCTCGGTCGCAATGCCGCCCATATCGCCCTGCGCGAGGCTATGGGGGATCCGCAGTTTGCCAAGGAGGCCTTACCGGCGTTATGGACCCTGCTGGCTCCCCTCAGTCTGGATCTGCGTATCGGGGATCGCTTGGTACGCCTGGAACGCCATCAAGCCGAGTATTTCCTGTTCCAGACGATCTGGTCGCTCATCCCCGGCACACCGGTGAGGGACCTCCTCGTCCTGGGATTCACTCGTGAAGTGATTGAACATGCCTGGGTATTCCTGCCGGAGGCGGTACTGCCCGCTTTTCGTAAGAAAGGGAATTACATCTCTGGTATTCTCGCCCGCAATGAAGTGCAACGCGATTATGCCTATAACCGTCATCTCTTCAAGCGAGTGGCTTCCGGGGTTTATCTTTTACAGCCCGACCTGTTTCTGCGTGACCCCGGCCAGGACGGGCAATGGCAGCACTGGACCATGGTACACAGCCTGCACTTCCTGGAACAACATTTCCCGGCGCGAGGGGAAATACTGCGCAAGGTAGCAGCCATCGCCCAACCCACCGTGCGTACAATCCCACCTGCAGCGATGCCAACGCAGAGTCGGGCTTCCGCCAAGACCCGAAAGGTCCGGGGTAGTGGTCCATCTAAGCAGGCATCGCCGAAAAACTCAGGTAAGACACCCCCCAAGGTGTCAGGGAAGGAAGCACTGCAGAACTTTATCAGAATCGTAAATAAATTGCAGGATGCTGTACCAACAGCGAAGACTGCGCCCAGGAAGGCAGGGACCAAGTCCACAATGACAGCTTCAGAGAAAACCACCGCCACAGGTTCCCAGCAATTACCGATGTTTGAAGAGAGCCAAGAGGACGAGGAGTAACGAATGCTCCTACGGCTTAATAAGACTGATAGCCGTCATTGAACAACCCTTGATCATGTAGCGCTCGACGGTCGGATTTATGGATGACGAGCGCGACATTTTTGTATTATGATCTTCGCATCGTTTTACGGTCGGCTTGAAACAGGGTTAGCTGTTCCGCGCTCTTCGGGAGCCTAGATGAGCGGGGGTGAAGTACTTGTACTACATGGAATGGAGCTCATCGGAATGGTGGTTAACGGTTTTATCTCATGACGGCGTAAACGCCGTATAATTTCCAGTTCATATGATTCTCCTTCTATTCGCTAAGTAATGGGTGTGCAGATGCGATTAGCTATGACAGACCGTCTTAATTATTGGATCCAACTCCAGGTCAATAGGAACATCAAAGCAATGGCATGGAACTACTGTAATAGGATAAGATGATAAATATATCCTATGTATTCATAAATAGTAAGCCATGGGTATTCAGTGATATTATATTGGTTCATATAAAATACAATAGCCCATCGGGCTAATCTTCCCCTGCACTACCTGACAGCTCCCGTCCTTCATCATCCCAGGGCTCATGCCACCCATCATCCCGTGCCCAGCGATACCACTTGGTGGAATGAAGTGTTTGCACATTCCACACATCTTACCGTCTTTTGGATGGTACTGATAACGGACAGACGCCTTAGTGGCTTTCGTCTGTGTATCGGCGCTGGCTGTAAACCAGTTCGTAAACGGATATAGGACTGCAGATGATGTCACCAATACCGCTTTTTTAATCCATGCGCGCCGCGAAACCAGTTTGCGTTTATTCATAAATCGACTCTTATAAAAAAATAGTACCCTCTGTAGCCGCTCATCGTCTATTAAATTGGTTTTCCGTTCCGTTGCGCCTCATACCCCTTGTTCCAAATCGTGGCGCTTCTCCAAGTATCCATCCCTTCCAATTTCCCCACGAGCATAGCGCTCATGGAGAGCGTCAAGCGCGGTGGTTTTCTTGCCACCTTGCCTTTCGTGGTCTGGAAAAGAGGCCCGGACTAGCAACACGATGCCAGCAATCAGCAAGAGACCAAACAATCCCCAAAACAGCATCATGAATCCCGCCCCGCCCCAACCGTTGTAACTACCCATCATGGAGGGCCACATCTCCTATCTCCTATCTCCTAATCCATTATTATGGGGTTACCACAGAATTCAGAATTTTTGAACGAATAACTCATATGCGCAAGCACCCATATGTTGAGTCTAGTTCTTAATCCACACGTTGCAAGGGCATGGTTCTACATGATCAAGCAAGTGGCCAAGAGCCCACTATTAGCACTGGTAACATGAGACGATCACGCTGATCATTCCGGCCACCAGGTCTTATCCAAAACTTGGCTGTTCAGATCCCACGGACAAGCATCAGGAAAGGTATGTAAGAGAAGCCCGGTTTCATCTTCTGCGTCTTCGCAAGCATTACCCCAAACATCCTGCAATACTTCAGGGATAAGCCCCTTCAAGCTGGGAGATTGATTGAGCAGTTCGGCTATTTCCCGGCGCTGCCCCCTGATGGTCTGCCTCCAACTTGTGCTGCGTTTCTCGGGTTGCCAGTGCCACTTGATGAGGTGCATCAAGAGGACGGTCAACCGATTTTTGATCTCGCGGCGCTGGCTGGCCCCCATGCTTTCAACTTCCTCCAAAAGATTATCCCAGTCGAGGGCACTGACCTGACGCGCACGCAAAGCCTGCGCTTGATCTCTAGTCCAAGCGGAAAAGTCCCGCTCGTAGAGGGTTGCCTTGGGGTGCTCCAACTGTTGTGCCGTTGCCATGGCCATGCCTCCCGGTGACATGAAGTACTTGGGGAAGCATAAGGCAATACCGCTAGTCATGTCACCATTTGGCAAAAACCGCCAGGATGACATAGCATGGCATGGCATGGCATGGCTTGGAAGATCGACTCAACGATTGCAGCGTTAGCGGACGTTCGGCTTTCACAACCCTCCGCAGTCATGCCACATTTTGGTTTGCGTTCGGCGTGCAGCCATGACGTGCCGCGAACAAAGACGAATGCGTTCGTGAACGTTCTGGCCCGGGGTAGCCAATGCTATAAGCCACGGAGCACCCCTGGTTTTTATGGCGCTGCTGGCGTGATCCTGGCGATGACATAGCCACCGTCGGTATTCTTTGCGAAGTCAAAACTCACGATTTCTCCGGTCTTGAGGTCGTTGAGCATAGCCGTGTTCTGGAGCAGGAAATTCATTGACATACTGGGCCAACCAAGGGCCTTGACGGGGCCCATGGCAATGTTGACCGTGTTCGCATCAGGATTGATGCTGTTGATTTTGCCCTGCCCCATGAAGGTTTGGGCCTTGGTCGCCTGGCCCGACACGGTGCGCATATTGTCCATACCCGGCATGTTGCCCGTGGCCGCCTGTGCCGGAAGCGTGGCCGCCGCCGAACACGCCAGGATGAGGGTGAGATAAAAACGTTTCATATTCGTCTCCTTGCTGTTGTTGAACTGTTCGTTTGTCAAAGTTTAAACACTTGGTTATGGCAACAATTTCCGGTGTCCCTCCTTTCCGCCCACGGCAAAATTGCGCGTCAGTTCTGCTCGCCTATCCATCACTCATGCCTGGTTTTCGTGCCATCTCCGTTATTTGAAGTAATATCGTCCAGCCCTTCCGTCCCGCTGCTCGGGTCCGCCTGGACACTGATCCCAGCATTCCAATCGGTAAGAAGGGCTTGATGTTCCGACTCGGTGAACTCCTTGTGGCCGTGGAACATGGCCGATATCAAACCGTGGCGACCCGCGATCTCATGCGCCATCACGAACACCACATGGACAATGACGAAGGCAAGCAACAGAAAGAAACCCCATTCATGCATTACCATCAAAGGGGAGTTCATCGCTTCACTATCCGGCATAAGTGAGAGGCTGATTCCCAAGGCGATCTGCGCCACGGCAATCAGGAAAAAGGCGAGATAGGC
>JAJYPA010000614.1 GCA_021795795.1 Pseudomonadota bacterium
ACGGTATCGATGTCGGGGCAATCGCTGGTTCAGCAACTACCTCTGGCGAAGCCGCCAACGTGGCTGCTGCCATTAACGCGATCTCATCACAAACGGGCGTTACCGCAACCGCCGCAACCAGCGGATCAACCCTGACACTTACCGCAGCAGACGGGCGAAACGTTTCTATTGGCGGTTCCGGTTCAACATCAGGCACCGCATTGACCCAACTTGGATTATCAGCTAGTACGTGGCAAGGATCCATAACACTTACCTCCAGCAACGTTCAAGGCATCACCATTGGCGGGAATCACCCAAAAAACGCAGGGTTATTTGCCGGCACCAGCACCCCTCAAAGCTCGGTTGTCGGGCAAAGTCTTGCCAGTGCAGATGTCTTGTCAGTCACGGATGCGCAGAATGCGATGGTCGCCATTCAGGGGTCCATCAACACGGTGACCGGTGCCGCTGCGGCGCTAGGCGCGGATCAAAACCGCCTCTCTTCTGTGGTAACCGGCATCCAGACCGACTCACAAAATCTAACGCAATCACTGGCGCGCATTCAGGATACCAACTATGCGCAAGAGACGGCCATTCTGAGCCAGCAAAATGTATTGTCGCAAGCGGGCACTGCAATGCTGGCGCAAACCAACCATCTACCTAACCAGATTTTAACCTTGCTGCGTTAAATCAACTAGTTCGCAGAATCAACGGTATCTGCCCCCTGTCCGCCTTCGGTACGTTATTATCATGACAGATGGGGCCACTATACCTGTCATCTGCATCATCCAACACACCTGCCGGGATGGTGCCAATCTGCAAAGATCGTGGCTCTGAATGTAGACGAGATATTTGGATGGTTCATCCAAAAGATTTGTCTTGGGGGACAATCGCCATAATCCCGTGATCAAAGCTTTCCGCAGGGATATTGGGGGCGTACCACACTGACCGATCTACTAGCATGCGCTGCTTTGTTTACGACAACACTTCGAGAAAAACAAAGGACTTCGCCACTATCAGCGATGAAAAGATCGATATGTCTATGCAGCGACCAAACAATCAGCCTCGAAAATGGCTTGACTTCCTGTCACCGAATTAAATTTTATCAAAAAGTGATGTTGTGCTTCAAACTTGAATCCGCGACAACCCGTTGTGACATCCAGCAGTAACATAGGCCCATTTTTTAACTCAATTGCCAATGAACTTCAAAATTCAGATACTGTCTAATTGATGTAGTTTAAAGTGTGGAGGAATCAAAATGAAAACATCCCTCGTACTTGCCTTGGTGTCCACCCTGATCGTGACCATTTCCGGTTGCGCGAGTGTTCCGCCAAAACTCGATGCGCCCCACCTGCAAAAGATTACAGCAGATAAGCTCGGCTATAGCCTTTCACAGGTCAATATATCGGATATTCACCAGAATGATGCTACCGATACAATTTATTATCTGGCCGACACGCCTAAAGGTCGGTACGCTTGCAACATCGTAACTAAACGGAGCGCTCCAGGCGGCGTGGCGACGGCTTTTGGCTCAATAGCCTTTGCTGACGCCTCGTGCCAAAAGCAGTAAGCGATTAAGCAAGCGGTTTTGTTTTGTGGCTGTGGGAAAAGCGGTTCCTCCATGATGGGAGTCTTGGATCGTTCTCCGGCATGAACTCTCACCGTGCTGTTTGTGCGTCTTCACAGACGCATGGATTCCGCTCTGCGCAGAAATGACGGGTAACAAGATTGTTTCGGATTAAAGTCCGCTCTGAGCGCTCAATTTCTCAGCTAGCGCTAACAATCTTTCACTCTTTTCCAGCCCATCAATAAAGCGTTGAGGAATACCTTCCAATCCCACCTGCGCGCCAACCAACGCGCCAGTGAGCATGGCGCGCGACATGTTTTGACCGCCGCCGTTGATGGCATGCAGCACGGCGGATTCAAAGTCATCAGCAAACCGGGCTGCCAGATAATAAGCTGCTGGCAGCTGGTAATAAATCGCGCATGGCATGCCATACACAATGGCTGCTTTCCAGGCGGGTTCAATTTTGATATCCGGATCAAGTGCCGCCAATGCCATATAGTGCGGCATTAACAACGCGTCTGGAGAGGAAAACTGCCCGGCTAATAGTGGGGCAGCGCCGTCGCGATGGAGCGCAGACAAATTGCTGTTTGTCACCGTATGAAAGGGTAACTTATGCTGATGCACCAGTTGCATCAGCTTGCCCGAGATCGCGGGCGTCAATTTTTCACCTGCCACCAGCAAAGCCAAAATAGCATTGTAGCCTGTACTCATGGCGACAATGGCTTCATCGTTCTGGGTCAATATGCAATTGGCGACCACCGATTCGGCGACTTGCTGTGGCTGTCCGGCATACCTGGCCGCCAGAACAATCGCGCGCTCTGCGGCTTCCGTGGTATCGGCAGAACCACCTGTTTCGCGCCATGATTTTTTCTGTTGCACGCGCCGCCGATAGGCTTCGCGGACAGACTGATTGGTATAGCCTCCGGGTCCGTACGCTGCAGTACCATTCAGTAACGGGAATAATTCTTCGTCCAAACGACGGGTAAAATCGTCTTCCCGGTATTCACCCTGCTCGGTGACTGATTCGAGCAGCATGACAAAAATGAGTCCGGTCTGCGACAATTGTCCAGCTTTCATGCCACCGTGGTAGCGCTCCAGCTTCGGTGTGGTGTAGCCGGTAATCCACTCCCCATGGTCACGACGCAACTCAGCAAGGTCGTAATACCAATGGCACCCCAGACCTAAGGCATCACCAATCAACGCGCCCATAATGGCGCCTGCGACCCGATTCATAATCAACTCCTTTGAATGATACGTTCCTGTTCAACTAGGTCCGCATAGCGTGAACAGGTAAATGTGCTGATGAAGTCTCATCTTGCCCGAGCACCCACGTCAACATATCCTCCAGCCAAGGATATCCAATTCTTTCCCGTTCCAACCGCAGCACACGACACCATTCACGTTCAACGGCATTTAAACCCGGCAAATCGTGCTATACAGGTTAGTCCTCCTGCCCCTACGAAAAGCATCATGCACCAACAAAGTTCGCTTGTCCATGAGCAGCGATTGAAAATTAATGGTAGCCCCCTCTATCTTTTTATCTTGTGACCTCGTGATCTCGATAGACAGGAATACCCAATAAGCACTACAATTTTTTAACAATACCGAGGAATGCCATGAAATCACTCGACCCGAAGGAAGCTTTGCTGTTTCTAAAAAACAACCCGAGCGCAGTACTCGTCGACGTACGTAGCGAAATCGAGTTTCTTTTCGTCGGACACCCCGCGAATTCCAGCCATGTGCCCTGGATTGATGGCCCAGACTGGGAAATCAATCCGGACTTCGTGGTTCAGGTGAAGAAAATAGCGAACGAATCCTACCCGGTTCTGCTCATCTGCAGGAGTGGCGTACGCTCACTGGAAGCAGGGAAGTCGCTGACGGAAGCTGGTTTCAAGGAAGTGTACAACGTGCTGTACGGCTTCGAAGGGGAGCTGGATGAATTCCACCACCGAAGCAGCCTGAATGGATGGCGCCACGACGGGTTACCATGGGAGCAATGCTGAATTTCTGCTGCCTCCCGTGCTGTTCACGACACTCACACAGAGCATGCATGTCCTTCGATCAGCGTACCCAGTGCCCGACCGGTGCGGATGTCTTGGCCTGACTGGGTATTCTGAATCAATAGATATGGACACATCCTTCATTTCAAGCAGTTGATCAACCCCTCCATGCTGGCACATCAGTGCCTGCTCGGGTAGGTGGCGATTGGGAATCGACTCCCTATTCCCCTCAGAATCAAATCGCTACCCAACTTGCGTACGCCATAAGTACGCCAACGCACAGACCACCCATACGTTTAAGGCCTATAAATATCACTTTCTGGCATTGAATCAGGAGCCTGCCGGATTTGAAAAGTCACAGTGTCATGTTTCAAGCAGGCAAAGCGTCTGGCGGCTGATCGCCTTTAAGACCGACAGCCTTCATGAGGTAGCAAATATCAGGTAAGCATTAAGCTTGTCTGTGTTGAATGTATGAGCAATAGCCAACTTTCTTTATCAATCCTAACCTAAGGAAGCGCTGATTTATTCCTCCATGAGCCGCGTTGCGGGTCAAATTGGGAAGATCGCGACGCGTACGGCGCAGGTCGTAGCCGGGACTACGATGCCAAGCCGTACAAGGAAGCGAGCACTCGA